>NZ_JBHSIU010000004.1:512914-515646 GCF_042653625.1 Dactylosporangium cerinum
CGGCCGGACGGCGGGCGCCCGGCTGGCGCGCCCCCGCCGGGATCGCCGCGGAACAGGCGATCGTGGCGGCGATCGTCTCCGCGGCCGGCACGGCCCTGGTCCTGCGGGACGAGCCGCCGGCCGACCCGGTCGCGGCCTGCCCCGCCGGCGCGCCGAGGGTGTCCCTCGAGGCGCTGCCGGGCGCGCCCGCCGGCGCCGGCGGGTTCGCCTGCCTGGTGACCGTGGACGGCGAGCGGAAGCTGGTCGTGCACGCGGAGGGTATGCCGGACCAGGCCGACGGGGACTACGAGGCCTGGCTGCTGGACTCGACCAGCCTCCAGGGTCCCGGCCTGCGGATGCAGCCGCTCGGCCCGATGGGCACCAAGGCCGACCAGCAGCTGACCGTGCCCGGCAACCTGGACCTGCACAAGTTCAACATCGTCGACATCTCCGCGGAGCCGCACGACGGCGACGCGACCCACTCCGGCAAGAGCCTGCTGCGCGGCACCCTGCCCTAGACGCAGATGATCCGGAAGACCTTGTGCACCCAGGGGTACACAGGGTCTTCCGGATCATGAGAAGGTGCGCGCTACTTGCGCTTGCGGATCTCCTCGGCGGCCTGCGGGACCACCTTGAACAGGTCGCCGACCACGCCGAAGTCGGCCAGCTCGAAGATCGGCGCCTCGGAGTCCTTGTTGACCGCGATGATCGTCTTCGACGTCTGCATGCCGGCCCGGTGCTGGATGGCGCCGGAGATGCCGAGCGCCACGTACAGCTGCGGGGACACCGTCTTGCCGGTCTGCCCGACCTGGAACTGGTGCGGGTAGAAGCCCGAGTCGACGGCCGCGCGGGACGCACCGACGGCGCCGCCGAGCAGGTCGGCCAGCTCCTCGACCAGCTTGAAGTTGTCGGCGCTGCCGACGCCGCGGCCGCCGGAGACGACGATCGAGGCCTCGGCCAGCTCGGGGCGGGCGCCCTTCGCCTCGACCTTGCGCTCGACGACCTTGGCCAGCTTGTCCTTGTCAGTGAGGGCGACCTCGACCTGCTCGACCGACGGGGTGGCCGGCGCCGGGGTGGGCGTGAGCGAGTTGGGCCGGACCGTGACGATCGGCAGGCCCTTGCTGACCTTCGACTTCACGATGGTCGAGCCGGCGAAGACGACCTGCGTGCCGATCCCGTCGGCGTCCAGGGCGACGACGTCGGTGAGCAGCCCGTTGTCGAGCTTGACGGCGACCCGGCCGGCGATCTCCTTGCCCTCCTGGCTGGAGGCGATGAGGACCGCGGCGGGCGACACGCGCTGGATCAGCGCCGCCAGGACGGTGGCCTTGCCGGCCACCAGGTAGCCGTCGAGGTCCTCGCCCTCGGCGGCGTAGATCTTCGTTGCGCCGAACTCGCCGAGCTTGTCGGCGAGCGCCGCGGCCGACCCGCCGAGGACGACGGCGGAGACGTCGCCGAGCGTCCGGGCCAGGGTCAGCATCTCAAGGGTGACCTTCTTGGGGGCACCCTGGGAGGCCTCGACGACGACCAGTACTTCAGCCATGGTTTCGAACTCCCTTAGACGAACTTCTCGGAGGCCAGGTACTCGACGAGCTTGCTGCCGCCGTCGTCACCCGCGTCGATCTTGTTGCCGGCCTGGCGCGGCGGGCGCTTGTTGTGCTCGACCACGGTGCTGGTCGCGCCGTCGAAGCCGACCTCGCCGGCGGCGATGCCCAGGTCGCTCAGCGACAGGGTCTGCAGCGGCTTCTTCTTGGCGGCCATGATGCCCTTGAAGGACGGGTAGCGCGGGTCGTTGATCGTGTCCCAGACGCTGACCAGGGCCGGGGTCGAGGCGGTGACGACCTCGTAGCCCTCGTCGGTCTGCCGCTCGATGGTCAGCGAGGTGCCGTCGACGGTGAGCTTGCGGGCGCCGGTGAGCGCCGCGATGCCGAGCCGCTCGGCGATCATGTGCGGCATCACCTGCACCCGGCCGTCGGTCGACTCCGCACCGCAGATGACGAGGTCGGCGCCCTGCTGGGCGATGGCGGCCGCGAGGACCTTCGAGGTGGCGACGGCGCACGAGCCGTGCAGCGCGTCGTCGACCACGTGGACGGCGGAGTCCGGGCCCATGGAGAGGGCCTTGCGGATCGACTCGGTGGCGCGGTCGGGGCCGACGGTCAGGATGACCACCTCGCCGCCGTGCGCCTCCTGGAGGCGGAGTGCCTCCTCGATCGCGTATTCGTCCATCTCGTTGATCACATTGCTGGCCGACGCGCGGTCGACGGTGTTGTCGTCACTGCGCAGGTTGCGGTCTGCGCCGGAGTCCGGCACCTGCTTGACGAGTACGACGATTTTCATCGCGGTCCGAGGTCCTCCTGCTTGACAGTCGCCGCGTCATCGCGGCCCACTTGCGCCCCACGTTACGGCTCAACTCCGGCGGTAACAGGTTTGCCTCCCGGATGTTACTCGACAGTAGGTTGAGAAGAGCGGTGAAAACTGTCACCCGACGGCTCACCCTGAACCCGGGGGTGGGGGAAATGTCACAGAACACCGGACTCGTCGAGCCCGCACGACCACTCTCCGCGGCGGTTGCCCAGCACGCTGCGGAAAAGGTCACACACCGCCGTTGCGAGGAACCGGACGGGCATCTGTGCACCTGCGGCCGCCCGCGCGAGCACTGCGTCACCGAGACCATCCGCGAGCTCTGGCAGATGCACTAGTAGTGCTTTGTCATGATCTTCGGCGGGGTCGTCGTTTCGGTTGCGGGAACTGGGTTC
>NZ_JBHSIU010000005.1:0-224828 GCF_042653625.1 Dactylosporangium cerinum
CGCGGCTGCGCCGGCGGCGGCGTCGTGTCCAACTGCAGCGGCATCGCCCAGAACAACTGGCAATTCACGCAGATCACCGCCACGTTCACCGGATAGGCCGAACCGCACGGAACAGAGGGCTGGTCCTACAGGGCCAGCCCTCTGCGGTCCGGGTGGCGACCCAGCCAGGCGGTGTAGCGGTCGTTCTTGCGCACCGCGTCGGCGTACGCCTCGATCGCATACGCCCACACCTGCCCGGCGACGCTGGCGGCCGGCCCGTCGGGCAGCCAGCCGAGCATCTGCCGCCAGTGCAGCGGCGCGCCCACGATCGGCACCGCGGCCAGGCCCGCCATCGGGCGCAGCGTCGCCTGGCACAGCCCGACCGCGTCCCCGGACTCGATCAGGTCGATCGCGCCGCGGACCTCGGTCTCGAAGAGCACCTTCGGCGTGAAGCCGGCCCTGGCGCAGGCCGCCGCGTGGCAGGCCGAGAAGCAGCCGTCGCCGGGCGCCGCGACCCACTGGGCGTCGGCAAGCTCGGCCAGGTCGACCTCGTCCCGGTCGGCCAGCGGGTGCCCCTCCGGCAGCAGCAGGAACACCGGGTCGGCGGCCACGACCCGCCAGGCCAGTCCGTTGTCCGTCGCCGGTGGCGCGTCGCCGCAGGCGCCGACGAGGACGAAGTCGAGCTTGCCGGCGAGGATCTGGTCGCCGAGCTCGGACGCCGACCACGACGCGTGCGTGCTCACCTGGGCGCCCGGGTGGTTGCTGCTGATCCGGTGGACCAGGCCGCCCAGGATCGGGCCGTTGACGGCGCCGATGCGATACCGCCCGGCGGGGTCCTTCGTGCTGGCCAGCCGGGTCGCCTCGTCCTGCAGGCCTTTCACCGCCGGCAGCAGCACCCGCGCCCGGGCGAGCACCAGCTCGCCCAGCGGCGTCGCCCGGGCCCCGCGCCGGTCCCGCTCGAACAGCAACCCGCCGAGTGCGCGCTCGATGCGCTGCAACTGGGCGGTCAACGCCGGCTGGGCGAGCCCCAGCATCGAGGCGGCCTTGGTGACACTGCCGGCATCCGCGATCGCACACACGACGCGCAGGTGCCGCAGCTCCAGATCCATATGCAGACGGTAGGACGTCTACCGGATGGGGAGAAGACCCCGGAGGTATCGAGACTCACCGTTTTCGCAGATCGACACATCATCGAAACACGTCTGTCGTTTGCCGCTATACCCCCCGGGGGTATATGGTCGTGCTATGGAAACCCCCTCCCTGACGCGGCAGGCGATCACCGCGACGCTGCACTGCCTCACCGGCTGCGCCATCGGCGAGATCCTCGGCATGGTCCTGGGCACCGCGTTCGGCTGGGGCAACATGGCCACCGTCGTGCTGTCGGTCGCCCTCGCGTTCGTGTTCGGCTACGCGTTCACCCTGCGCTCGGTGCTCGCCGCCGGCCTGGCGCTCGGTGCCGCGATCCCGGTCACCCTCGCCGCCGACACCGCCTCGATCGCCACCATGGAGATCGTCGACAACGCCGTCATCCTGGCCGTCCCGGGCGCCATGGAAGCCGGCCTGGCCAGCGCCCTGTTCTGGCTCACGCTGCTGTTCTCCCTCGCCGTGGCGTTCGTCGTGACCGTCCCTGTGAACCGGTTCCTGATCGCCCGCGGCCGCGGCCACGCCGTCGTCCACCAGCACCACGATCACCACGTCCACCACTGAGCCGTAGGCTGGATGGGTGCCCTCCCCCAGCCGCTGGTGCGCCGGTGCCGCCACCGCGACCGCGGCAACCGGCGCGATCGGGCTGGCCATCTCCGTGGCCGGCTCGGCGCCGTGGCGCTACGTGAGCGAGTCCGGCGTCGCCGGCGCCCCCCACCCGACGCTCTACCGGTGCAGCATGCTGCTGCTGGCGGCGTCCCTGGCGCTGCTGGCGGGGCCGGCCCGGCACACCGGCTGGCACGCCTTCGCCACCCTTTGGAAAGGGCGCCTCGCCGCCGTGCCGACCGGCCTGGCCGCCGCCGCGCTCGCCCTGGCCGCCCCGCTGGCCGCCCTCTCCGGGGCCGTCACGTGTTCTCCCGGCTGCCCGCTGCCGCCGTACGAGTCGCCCCGGCCGCAGGACCTGATCCACGCCACCGGGGCGATCGGCGCGTTGCTGCTCTGCGCGCTCGCGATCCTGGTGTACGCCACCCAACCCGATGCCACGACCTTGCGCCGGGCCGGCCGCCTCGGCGTGCTCCTGGCCTTCCCGCCGCTGATCCTGTCCGCGATCGGCATCCTGCTCCTGGGTCGTGGCCTGTTCACGGGCCTGATGGAGCGCGCCGCCCTCGCCGCCGTCTCGGCCTGGCTCGTGCACACCGCCGCCGTGCACGTCCGCGCGAAACCGTGACCCGCACCGTCGTCGTCACCGGCGGCAGCGCCGGCATCGGCCTCGCCGCGGCCAAACGCTTCGCCGCCGCCGGCGACCGGGTGATCCTCCTGGGCCGCAACGAGTCCCGGCTGGCGTCGGCACTGGAAGCGACCCGCACCGCCGCTGCTGCCAGCGCCGGCGCACGCGGTCAGGAGCCGCTCGCGATCCGCGCCGACTTCGCCGACCCGTCCCAGGTCCGCGCCGCCGCCGAGCAGGTCAGGGCCGCCTGCGACCGCGTCGACGTGCTGGTCAACAATGCCGGCGGCCTGTTCCGCGGGGCGACCTGCCTGCGGGTCAACCACCTGGCCGGCTTCGAACTGGCCCACCTGCTGCTGGACCACCTCAAGGCCGCCGCCACCCCCGGCCACCCGGCCCGCCTGATCACGACCGCCTCCCTCGCCGAGGCCTGGGGCGTCCTGGACGTCGACCGTCCACTGCGGGAGTCGCTGTGGCATCGCAGCCGCTGGCTCGCGTACGGCTCGTCGAAGCAGGCCAACGTCCTGTTCACCGTGGAGGCCGCCCGCCGCTGGACCCCGCTGGGCATCCTGCCGACCGCGTACTTCCCCGGCCTGGTGCGCAGCCGCTTCGCCACCACCAGCCCGCTGTTCATGCTCGGCAAGCTGATCCCGGTGCTGTTCGCCTCCCCGCACCGCGCGACCGACACCCTGCTCTGGCTCGCCGACGCCCCTGCGCCCGACCTCGCCCCGGGCGGCTACTACTTCCTGCGCCGGCCCTTCGCCGCCACCCCTCGCGCAACCTCCCCGCACCGCGCCGCCCGCCTCTGGCAGTCCTCCCTCACCGCCATGGACGAAACCGCCACGGACAAAACCGCCACGGACGAACTGCCCTAGGACCGGAGCCACGGAGTCATGCAGCCCGTGGCGTCCAGTGCCGCATACTGCTCGCCCTCTATCCGAGCGCTGGGGGTAGGGGGATCTCGTGCCAGGTGGTGGTGGGGCCGGGGGTGGTGGCGAAGTCGTAGCGGGCGGCGTCGTGGCGCAGGGCGACCAGGGCAGCGGAGCCCGAGCCGTACTCCAGGCCGTCGACCTCGCGGTGCACGAGCAGCGGTCGTGGGGCGGCGCCGCCGAAGGTGCCGCCCGCGAGCAGGGGGACCCAGTCGCCCCACGCGTCGGCGGTGGGCCGGCCGGGGACCGGGTCGGGGCTGGCGGCGGCGTTCAGCGGAGCGAAGGTGTTGACGTCGACGCCCTGGTTGACGATCACGTGGTCGCCCGGGGGCAGGGTCTGCCGGGACAGGTCGGTGCCGTTCCAGGACAGGACGACGACTTCGGCGGGCGTTGCGCGCACCAGATGGAAGGCGTCGAAACCGGAGAAGTCCTCGGGCAGCGGGGTCAGCGGCAGGGTGCCCCGGGTCGGGCGGTCGCCGAGCGGTGGCAGTGGGGGGAAGCCGTTGAGCAGGGCCGTCACGACCGGACCGGCCGGGTCGACGGCGAGCCAGGTCCCGCCGCCGGTGCTGTCCCGGCCTCCCCAGCGGCCCGGCCAGTGCTCGGCGGGCGGCTCCCAGGGGCGGGCCAGATACTCGTCGCGGACCGCGGCCAGCAGGAGGGGCCAGGTGGCGGCGGGGTCGAAGCGGAGGAGCACGGTGCACATGCGGGTGAAGGTTATGCCTGTCCGAGCTGAGGCACCCGCGCGGCCAGCCAGTCGGCAAACTCGTCGGCGGGGAGGGGCTTGGAGATGAAGTAGCCCTGAACCAGGTTGCAGCCCTCGATGCGCAGGTGGTTGAGGGTCTGTTCGTCCTCGACGCCCTCCGCGACGACTTCGAGATCGAGGGCGTGTCCGAGTTGTACGGCGGAGCGCACGACCGCGCGGTCCCGATGGTCGACGGCGATGCGCTGGACGAAGGACTTGTCGATCTTCATCTCGTGGATGAGGAGCTCGCGGAGGCGGCCGAGGGAGGAGTAGCCGGTGCCGAAGTCGTCGATGGCCAGCTTGACCCCGAGGGCGTGCAGGCGGTCGAGGGTGACGAGGCTGCCGGCGGGGTCGTCCATGATGCTGCTCTCGGTGATCTCCAGGGTCAGGGCGCTGGCCGGCACCCCCGCCTGGCCGAGCAGCCGGGCGACGATGTCGGGCAGGTCGGCCTCCTGCAGGCTGTTGGGCGACAGGTTGACCGCGACGTGCATGTCGTGGCCCATCCGCCGCCACGACGCGCAGCGGCGCAGGGCGACCTCGAGCACGTGCAGGGTCAGCGGGCGGATCAGCCCGGAGGTCTCGGCGAGGGGGATGAACTCGTCCGGCGGGACGAAGCCGTGCGCAGGGTGGTGCCAGCGGGCGAGGGCCTCGGCGCCGCGGACGATGCCGGTGGCGGTCTCGAGCTTGGGCTGGAAGACGACGACGAGGTCGTGGCGCTGGATGGCCTCGCGCAGGTCGGCGACCATGGCGAGCCGGCGGGGGCTGTTACGGTCGTCGTCGGGCTGGTAGACGCGCACGCCGGTGCGGGTGGTCTTGGCCACGTACATGGCGACGTCGGCGCGCTGGATGAGGGTCTTCGCGTCATTGCCGTGCTCCGGGGCGAGGGCGATGCCGATGCTGACGCGGGCATTGAGGCGCAGGTGGCCGATGGCGATCGGCTGTTCCATGGCGGCGGCGAGGTCGTCGCCGACCGCCACGGCGACCTCGCGGGTGCGGATGCCGGGCAGGAGCACGGCGAACTCGTCGCCGCCGAAGCGGGCCACGGTGCCGCGGTCGCCGAGGCGGCTCTGCAGCCGGTCGCCGACCTGGCGCAGGAGGGTGTCGCCGATGTCGTGGCCGAGCGCGTCGTTGACGTCCTTGAACCGGTCGAGGTCCATGAGCAGTATCGCGACGGGCACGCCCTGGGCCCGCAGCGCGTCGGTGAGGGCCTGGAAGCGTTGCCGGTTGGCCAGGCCGGTGAGCGGGTCGTAGAGCGCCAGGTGCTCCTTCTGCGCGACCTCCTGCCGCAGCTCGTCCAGGAGCCTGGCCTTGGTGAGGGAGAGGCTGGCGTGGTTGGCGAGGGCCTGGAAGAGCCGGACGTGCTGCTCGCCGAAGGTCGGGATGTCGGGGAGGCTGTCGGCGACGAACAGCACGCCGGTGGCGCCGTCGCTGAGCGGCACGGGGACGGCGATGCCGTCGACGATGGAGCCGACGACCCGGCTGCCCTTGGCGACCAGGACGGGGGTGCCGGCGCGGGCGGGCTGCCACCAGGCGGTCTCGGGCAGCGCCTCCAGGACGGTGGTGTCGAGCTGGTGCCGGCCGTGCATCCGCATCCGGATCTGGGTGCCGTCCGGGCCGGGCATGATCAGCTCGGCGCGTTCGGCGCGCAGCTGGTCGCGGGCCTGTTCGAGCACGATGCGGGCGACGCCACCGGTGTCCAGGACGCCGTCGAGAGCGCGGGTGAAGGCGTAGAGCTCCTCGACCTGTTCGTGGCCCTGACTCTGGCTGACGTAGGAGCGGTACGCCTTGTACGTGACCCCGGAGACGATCGTCAGCAGCGCGATGGCCCGCGGGTCGCGGTCGATGGCGAGGGTGCTGATCAGGCCGATGCTGGTGGTGATCGCGACCAGCGGCAGCCCCTGCAGCGCGCTGGGCAGCCGTTTCCACTCGCTCGGGTCGTCGTGCAGCGCGATGACGGCGGTGACGAGGACCGCGGCGATGATGTCGGAGACCATCATGACGAGCAGGACGTAGAGCCACTGCACCGGTCCCACGTCGCCGGGCTCGGGGCCGGCGAGCGCGCACAGCATCACGGACGAGGCGGTGGTCTGCACGCCGAGCAGGGCGACGTTGAAACCGAGCTTGACGCCGCGCTGGCGGCGCAGGACGACGAGGCCGAGACCGCCGCCGAGCAGGCGCACGACGAGCAGGAGGGTCGGGTCGACCGCCAGCAGGCCGAGGACCATCGGGATCTCGCTGAGGCTCATCGCGTGGCCGCCGCGGCGGACCCTGATGTGCACGGCGAAGCCCTCGGTCACGGCGAACGCGGCGCCGAGCAGGATCAGCGGCAACGCGTCGGCGCTGGAGGGCAGGCCACCGTGCTGGATACGGAGGCCGTGCGCCACGACGGTGGCGGCGCCCAGCCAGAGGCTGAGCGCCGCCACCCGGGCGTCCGGGCGACTCCACGCACGTGCTTTCTTCATGACCGTCCCGGAAGTCGCCTTCGTAGTGCGGTTACTGCCAGATGGAGGCGGACCAGTAGCTTCCACTCCAAGTTCGGCCGCTCCAGGTGCTACCTGACCAAGTTCGACCACTCCATGTGCGGCCGTCCCACACGGCACTGCTCCAGGTGCGCCCGCTCCAGGTGCGTCCGGCCCAGTTGTTGCCGCTCCAACCGACCGCGACCCAGCTGCGTCCGGTTGAGGTGTTGCCGTTCAGCGCGGTGCCGGTCCAGGTCGCGCCGTTCCAGGTGCCGCCGGTCCACGCCGTGCCGGCGGTGGCCGCGTTGGCCCAGGTGGTGCCGGTCCAGGCCCGGCCCATGATGTCCTTCTCACCGGTCAGCTCGGTGCCGGTGACCGGGTCCGAGACGTGCGCGGAGCCCCGGGACAACTCCAGCGAGCCGGTGCCGGTCGACGCCGCCCAGGTCTGGGTGAAGGTCGGGGTCGGCGCCTCGATCGCCTTCTTGATGTTGAGCTGGCCGGATCCGCGACCCAGGACGTCGCCGGCGGTCATCGGGTCGGCGGTGCTGACGAGCAGCTTCTTGACCTGGTCGGGGGTGAGGTTGGGGCGCTGTTGCAGCAGCAGCGCCGCCGCGCCGGAGGTGATGGCCGCGGCCTGCGAGCTGCCGCTGCCCCGGAAGTACCGGCCGGTCGAGTCGCCGGGCACCAGCCCGGTCGGGTAGTTGACGTCGACGTAGGACCCCGGGTCCCGCAGCCCGACGATCGAGCGACCGGGCGCGGTCAGGTCGGCGGAGCGGGTGGTGTTGCCGCGGGTGCTGAAGTCGGCCAGGACGTCGTCCGAGCGCGACTCGGTGTTTTTCGAGTCGGCGGCGCCGACCGCGATGACGTACGGGTTGGCCGCCGGCATCGACAGCGCGGTGCGGGTCTTGCCGTCGTTACCGGCGGAGACCACGACCGTGATGCCCTTCTTCCAGGCCGCCTCGACCGCGTGGGAGAGCGGGTCGAGCTTCTCGTCCTGATACGTGTCGGTCCCGAACGACAGGTTCAGCACCTTGATGTTGAGCCCCGGGTCGTTGCGGTGCGTGACGACCCAGTCGATCCCGGCGATGACCTGGGAGACATCGGTGGCGCCGTCGGCGGTGGCGACCTTGACGCTGATGAGCGTCGAGGTGGGCGCCATGCCGGTGAAGTTCGTCGGCGTGTCGACGGTCCGGAAGTTCGTGCCGGGGTCGCGGCCGGCGATCAGGCCGGCCATGTGGGTGCCGTGGCCGAAGGTGTCGGCGTAGCGGAGGTTGGGCGACTGCGACTCGAACGACAGGTCCGGGCCGTTGATGATCCGGGTCGGGTCGTTGAGGCCGGTGACCGACGAGACGCCGGAGTCGATCAGTGCGATGCCGACGCCGGTGCCACCGATCGGCTTGCCGCTCGCGTCGTCCTTCTTCCACACGTCCAGCGCGCCGGTCGCGCGCACGACGCTGAACATCGAGTTGGCGTCGCCGTCGGCGCGCCATCGCTCGGCCTGGAGTGCCACCTCGCCGTCGAGGGTCACGGAGCGCACGCCGGGCGCGCTCCTCAGGGCGGGCAGTTGGGTGCTGGGTACCTCAGCCGCGAAGCTCTCCACGATCGACAACGGCCGGCCGACCTTCCCGCCCGCACGGTCGACCGCGCGGGCGGCCGCGTCGGCGTCGTCATAGGCGACGATGACGCGGGTCAGTTGGTCGGCGGCCGACGCCGTCGGCGGCGCTGCGGCTGCCGGCACGCCCGGGACGGCCACACCAGCGATCGAGATGATCGCTGCCGCTGCGGCCCCCACTGCGCTCCGGTGTCTGCTTGGCATTCGGTCCCCTTCCATGGGTCGACGACTCGCCGTGGTCCATGGTTGGGCAGAGCGTTGTGCAGCGTTGTCACCAGATCGGCCACTCTTCGCTGCTCAGCGCATACGCAGCGTGATGTCGATCACGTCAGGTCGAACAACATGCAGCTGGAGGTGGCGTGCGCGACCATTCCGCCGCGGGCGTCGGTGATCACCGCCTGCGCCAGCGCCGTCCGGCGCCCCTTGGACAGCACGGTCCCCTCGCAGGTCAGCGTGCCGGACGCGAGCGACGCCGGGCGCAGGAACTTCGTCGTGAGGTCGAGCGAGGTGTACCCCACGCCGGCCGGCAGCGTCGAGTGGACGGCGCAGGCCGCGGCCGTGTCGAGCAACGTCGCCAGGACCCCGCCGTGCACGCTGCCCAGCGGGTTGTAGTGGAACTCCTGGGGCTCGAGCGTCACGACGACCCGGCCCAGCTCGGCCTCGATCCGCCCGGCGCCCATCAGGTGGGTGATCGGCGGCGCGGGCAGTTCGCCGCGGGCCATCGCCTGCAGCAGCTCCAGTCCGCTGCGGCGGCCCAGCTCGGCCGCGTTGAGCATCGGGTCGGACCAGGTGAACGTGCGGCTGCGTACCCCATCCTGAGTCTGCGTCATAGATGCAGCCTGGCCTTCGGCGGCTGGATCTGTCAATCAGACTCAGGTGCGGGTTAGCCTTTCGGGATGAGACCTGCGGCACTGGAATGGTCTGTTGACAACTGCACCATCGGCGCGGCGATGGCGATCCTCGGCGAGAAGTGGACCCTCGTGGTGCTGCGTGAGGTCTTCAACGGCATCCACCGCTTCGACGACATGCGCGAACGCACCGGCATCCCCCGCCAGGTGCTCACCAACCGGCTCGGCCGGCTCGTCGACAACGACGTCCTGCGCCGCGTCACCTACCGGGAGCCCGGCTCGCGGGCCCGCGACGAGTACCGGCTCACCGAGAAGGGCTTCGACCTGTACCCGCTGCTCGTCGCCGTCCGGGAGTGGGGCGACCGGTACCTGGCCGGCCCGGAGGGCCCGCCGCTGGACATGATCCACCGCGGCTGCGGCGCGCCCGTGCACGCGGTGCTGATCTGCGAATCCGGGCACGACGAGATCGTCCCGCGCGACGTCGTGCCGGTCCCCGGTCCGGGGGCCCGCCGGCGGGTGCCGGACTCACAGCCGGCCCACAGGTAGGGCGCAAGCTGCTGGCAGGGCCGGCCCGCAGTCTCGGCACCATGACGACGACGCTGACCCGCCCTTTGACCGTTGCCGACAGTTCCACGCAGCCGCCCCGGGACCCCACCTGGGTCCGGCCGGCCCTGGGGCTGCTGCTGGTCGGCACGCTCGTGGCCTACGTGTGGAACCTCAGCGCCTCCCGCTGGGGCAACGCCTTCTACGCCGCGGCGGCGCAGGCCGGCTCCGAGAGCTGGAAGGCGTGGTTCTTCGGCTCGTCCGACGCGTCGAACTTCATCACCGTCGACAAGACCCCGGCGGCGCTGTGGGTGACCGGGCTGTCCGTGCGGATCTTCGGGCTCAGCTCGTGGAGCATCCTGGTGCCGCAGGCGCTGATCGGGGTGGCGACCGTCTGGGTGCTGTACCTGACGGTCCGCCGCTGGCACGGCCCGGCGGCCGGGCTGCTCGCCGGCGCGGTGCTCGCCACGACCCCGATCGCCACGCTCATGTTCCGCTTCAACAACCCCGACGCGCTGCTCATGCTGCTGCTCGTCGCCGGCGTCTACGGCATGGTCCGCGCCCTGGAGCGGGGCAGCACCTGGTGGCTCGTGTTCGCGGCGGGCAGCATCGGCTTCGGCTTCCTCACCAAGATGCTGCAGGCGCTGCTGGTGGTGCCCGCATTCGCCCTGGCGTACCTGCTCTTCGCACCGGCCGGCTGGGGCCGCCGGGTGGTGCAGCTGCTCGTCGCCGGCGCGGCGCTGGTCGTCTCGGCCGGCTGGTGGATCGCGATCGTCGAGCTGACCCCGGCGTCGTGGCGGCCCTACGTCGGCGGCTCACAGACCAACTCGATCCTGGAGCTCACGCTCGGCTACAACGGCCTGGGCCGCATCACCGGCGACGAGACCGGCAGCGTCGGCGGGGGCGGCGGCAACGGCGGCGGCTGGGGCACGACCGGCTGGTCCCGCATGTTCGACGGGCAGACCGGCGGGCAGGCGTCGTGGCTGCTGCCGGCGGCGCTGATCTTCCTGGTCGCCGGGCTGGTCTGGTCGACGCGGAGGGCCGCCTACGTCCTGTGGGGCGGCTGGCTGGTGGTGACCGTCGTCGTCTTCAGCACCATGCAGGGCATCTTCCACGACTACTACACCGTGGCCCTCGCCCCCGCGATCGGTGCGCTGGTCGCGATGGGCACGGCTACCCTGTGGCGCCGGCGGGACAACCTCTTCGCGCTGCTCACCCTGGCCGGCACGGTCGCGATCAGCGCGATCTGGTCCTACGTCCTGCTCGCCCGCGCCACCGACTTCCACCCGTGGCTGCGCGTCACGGTCCTGCTGGCCGGGGCGGCGGGCGCCGCGGGTCTGGTGGTCAGCCAGCAGCTCGGGCGGCGGCTGGGCCGGCGGGTCGGGCCGGCCGCCGCGGCGGCAGCACTGTTCGCGCTGCTCGGGGGGCCGGTCGCCTACTCGATGAACACCGTGGCCACCCCGCACAGCGGCTCGATCGTCACGGCCGGACCCACGGTCGCCGGTGCTGGTTTCGGCGGCGGTCGCGGCGGTATGGGTGGAGGCCCGGGTGGCTTCCGCAACGGCGGGACGGCACCCGGCGGCACCATCCCGGGCGGCGCCGGGGGCTTCCGTGGCGGCGGCGGTATGGGCGGCGGCGGTGGCATGGGCGGCCTGCTCAACGCCACCACCCCGAGCGCGGAACTCGTCGCGCTGCTGCGGGCCGACGCGTCGCAGTACACCTGGGCCGGCGCAGCCGTCGGGTCCAACAGCGCGTCCGGGTACCAGCTGGCCACCGAACTGCCGGTGATGGCGATCGGCGGCTTCAACGGCAGCGACCCCGCGCCGAGCCTGGAGCAGTTCCAGCAGTACGTCGCGGCCGGCGAGATCCACTACTTCATCGGCGGCGCCGGCGTCGGCGGTCGCAGCAACGGCGGCAGCAGCGTCAGTGCCGAGATCGCCGCCTGGGTGGCGGCCAACTACACCGCACAGACGGTCGGCGGCGTCACGGTGTACGACCTGTCGTAGTCCGTCTCCGAGCAGGGGCCGTCTCGTCATGGGGCGGCCCCTTTTCACAGGTGGGGCGCAGGATCGTCGCAAGCTGCCGGAAGGTGCGGGACCGACCTTGGTGCCATGACCACAACGACGTTTCCCCGCGCAGCCGCCATCACCCGGTCCAGCGCCGCCACGGCGGTGCTGGACGTCGTCGTCCCCGTGTACAACGAGGAGCGCGACCTGGACACGTGCGTGCGCCGGCTGCACGCGCACCTCACGGCGACCTTCCCGTATCCCTTTCGGATCACCGTCGCCGACAACGCCAGCACCGACGGGACGCTCGCGGTCGCCGCCGGCCTGGCCCGGGACCTGACCGGCGTCGAGGTGCTGCACCTGACGGAGAAGGGCCGCGGGCGGGCGCTGCGGGCCGCCTGGGACGCCTCCGACGCGCCGGTGCTCGCCTACATGGACGTGGACCTCAGCACCGACCTCAACGCGCTGCTGCCGCTGGTCGCGCCGCTGCTGTCGGGGCACTCCGACGTGTCGATCGGGACCCGCCTGGCCCGGGGCTCCCGCGTGGTGCGGGGCGCGAAGCGGCAGTTCATCTCCCGGTCCTACAACCTGCTGCTGCGCGGGACGCTGCAGGTCGGCTTCTCCGACGCGCAGTGCGGCTTCAAGGCGATCCGCAAGGACGTCGCGGAGCAGCTGCTGCCGCTGGTCGAGGACACCGGCTGGTTCTTCGACACCGAGCTGCTGGTCCTCGCCCAGCGGGCCGGGCTGCGCATCCACGAGGTCCCGGTCGACTGGGTCGACGATCCGGACAGCCGCGTCGACATCGTCTCGACCGCCGTCGCCGACCTCCGCGGTATCGCCCGCCTCGGTCGCGGCCTGCTGAACGGGACGCTGCCGCTGCAGGCGCTGCGCTCGAAGTTCGGCCGGGCGCCGCTCGTCGCGGCGGGCGTGCCGGCGGCGATGCCGTCGCAGCTGCTGCGGTTCGCCGCGGTCGGGGTGCTGTCGACAGCGGCGTACCTGCTGCTGTTCGCGCTGCTGCGGCCCCTCGCGGGGGCACAGGCGGCGAACTTCGCGGCGCTGCTGGTGACCGCGGTCGGCAACACCGCGCTCAACCGGCGCGTCACGTTCGCCGTTCGCGGCGCCGCGAACGCCGGCCGGCACCAGGCGCAGGGGCTGCTGCTGTTCGCGCTCGGCCTGGCGCTGACCTCGGGCTCCCTCGCGCTGCTGGCCTCGGCCGCGCCGGTCCACCCGCACCTGGTGGAGGTGCTGGTGCTGGTGATCGCCAACCTGACCGCGACGGTGCTGCGCTTCGTGCTGATGCGGGTGTGGGTGTTCCGCAAGGCTTGACACCCGGCTCAGCCGGACGGCCACCGCGGAGCGCGACGCTGCCGGAACGCCGCGATGCCCTCCGCCATCTCCGTCGGGTCCTGCTGGACCAGGCCGTCCCAGCCGTCGATGATCGCCTTGGCCGCGCGGACGCTGAGCTGGGAGCGGCCGGCGATCACCGCGGCGGTGTCGCGCACCGTGGCCGCGAGAGAGTCGGTGGCCACGACGGTGTCGACCAGGCCGATCCGCTCGGCGGTCCGCGCGTCGAGCAGCTCGCCGGTGAAGAGCAGCAGCTTCGCCCTGGACGGGCCGACGAGCGCGACCAGGCGGCGGGTGGTCGAGCGCGGATACACGATGCCGAGCTTCGCCGGGGTGATGCCGAAGCGGCTGTCGTCTCCCGCGAACCGCAGGTCGCAGGCGACCGCGAGCTGGCAGCCGCCGCCGACGCAGAAGCCGTCGATGCGGGCGATGGTCGGTTTCGGGAAGGCGGCCAGGGCCCGTTCGGCGTGCACGGCGACGCCGTCCTCGCCGTCGGCCGCGATCGCCGCCGCGTCGTCGAGGTCCGCGCCGGCGCAGAACGTGCCGCCCGCCCCGGCGACGACCACGACCTTGACGACGGGGTCGGCGGCGAGGTCGGCCAGCAGGTGAGGGATGGCGCGCCACATGGCGGCGGTCAGCGCGTTGCGCTTGCCGGGGTTGTCGATGAGCAGCGTCGCGACCGGGCCGTCGACGTCGGCGCGAACCGCGCCCCCGGAGGCCCCGGGGCCGCCGGTCACCACTCGTGGACGGGCACGTTGGAATGCATCCTGGGAAGGTACTCCGCCAGAAGTTTGCGCATGGTGTCGTCGCGGTCGATCTCACCCGCGCCCGCGATGCGGTGGACGGTCTCGACCTGCCAGGACGCGCCGTTGCGGGCGGTCAGGCAGCGTTGCTCGATGACGCGGAGCAGCCGGTCGCGGTGCACGGGGTCGACGCCCCACCCGTCGAGGCCTTCGTGCGCGAGCGGCAGGAGGCGGCGCAGCACGAGCTCGGTCACCGGGACGGCGCCGAGGCCGGGCCAGAAGACGGACGCGTCGATGCCGAGGCGGGCGGCGGTGTGGAAGTTCTCCTCGGCGGCGCCGAAGGACATCTGCGTCCAGACGGGGCGGTCCTGTTCGGCCAGGCGGCGGACGAGGCCGAAGTAGAAGGCGGCGTTGGCCATGCTGTCCACGACGGTCGGTCCGGCGGGCAGGACCCGGTTCTCGACGCGGACGTGCGGTTTGCCGTCGACGACGTCGTAGATCGGGCGGTTCCAGCGATACACGGTGCCGTTGTGCAGTCGCAGCTCGCCGAGCTTCGGCACGCCGTTGCCGTCGAGGACGGCGATCGGGTCCTCGTCCTCGCAGATGGGCAGCAGCGAGGGGAAGTAGCGGACGTTCTCCTCGAACAGGTCGAAGATCGAGGTGATCCACCGCTCGCCGAACCAGACCCGGGGGCGCACCCCCTGGGACTTGAGCTCCTCGGCGCGGGTGTCGGTGGCCTGTTCGAACAGCGGGATGCGGGTCTCGCGCCACAGCTCACGGCCGAAGAGGAAGGGTGCGTTGGCGCCGAGGGCGACCTGGACGCCGGCGATCGCCTGGGCCGCGTTCCAGTGCGCGGCGAACTGCTGCGGGCTGACCTGCAGGTGGAACTGGACGCTGGTGCAGGCGGCCTCGGGGGCGATGGAGTCGCAGCGCACGTGCAACCGCTCCACCCCGTCGATCGCGATCAGCAGGTCCTCGCCCCGGGCGGCGAAGATCTGCTCGTTGAGCAGCGCGTAGCGGGGGTTGGCCGACAGCACGTCGGGGGTCAGCTGGTCGCGGCGCAGGGTCGGCAGGATGCCGATCATCGCCAGCCGGGTGTCGACGCCCGCCGCGTGCTGCTCGGCCGCGTTGAGGCTGGCCCGGACCTGGTCCTCGAACCGGGCGAGCCCGTCGCCGGCGAGCCGCCGGGGCGGCACGTTGATCTCGATGTTGAACTGGCCGAGCTCGGTGACGAACGCCGGGTCGGCGAGGGCGTCGAGGACCCGCTGGTTGCGCAGCGCGGGGTCGTGCTGCTCGTCGACGAGGTTGAGCTCGATCTCCAGGCCGCTCATGCCGTCGCCGTCTTCGAAGTGCGCGTCGGCCAGCATCCTGGCGAACGCATCGAGGCATTGGCGCACCTTGTCGCGATAGCGCATGCGGTCTTCCCGGCTGAATTCGGTCGTTTCGACGTCCCTGCCCATGGATGCCCACCTCCGCCGGAGCCGTGCGTGCATCTGGCATACCACGGGACGCGGACTTTTACTCCTGCGTCCCAGTGGCGTCGACGAGATCCAGCCTCAGGCGACGTGCGGTTTCAGGCCGAGGTAGCGCAGTGCCGCCTCGGCCGACGGCTTGTGCGGCAGCTTGCCGAGCCAGGACTGCCACAGCCGCCGGTCGGCGGACCACGCCCGCAGGTATTCGACGCACAGGTCCGGGGTGATGGTGAGGCTGCGCCCGTGCGCGCCGGCGAGGGCGGCCGCCATGCGCTGCCGCTCCGCCTCGTCGGCGACGATCGCGCGGGGCAGGCGCTGCAGGACCTGCTGGATGAAGTCGCGGCGGACGGTGAGGTACGCCTCCCAGTAGCCGGCGTCGGCGGCGTCGATGGTCTTCCCGTCGTCGAGGAGGGCGTAGACGCCTTCGGCGAGGGTGTCGCCGAACTCCTCGCCGCGGGCCCGGACGGTGTCGCGGAAGGGGTCGTATTCCTTCTGGGTGACCTTGCCGACCGTGGTGACGGGGTCGATGCCGTGGCCGTTGAGCAGGAAGAACCAGTCCTCGTTGTAGATGTTGGGGAAGAACGAGGTGGTCCGGTTGACCTGGACGACCAGGGCTCCCCCGCCGACGAACGTGCCCTGGATGCCGCCGGTCCTGCGGTAGGCGTGGCAGACCACGGAGTTGTCCGGGAAGCCCTGGTTGACCAGGCCGACGGCGGCGTGGGTCTCGGCGAGGGCGGCGGCGTCCCAGATGTCGCCGGGCTCTTCGACGCGGATGTCGTCGTCGAGGAAGAGCACGAAGCGCCAGCCGACCATGCGGGCGAGGGCGAGCCCGACGTTGCGTTTGAGGCTGGTGTCGGTCTTGCGGGAGAAGCGCCGCCAGCCATGTTCGTTGAGCATCGACGAGGTGCGCAGGTCGGGCAGGCGCGGCTGGTCGTCGTCGATGTCGACGGTGACCACGCGGACGCCGACGTCGGCGGCGAGGTCGAGGGCGCGGCCGGCGTCGGCCCACTTGCTGCACAGCACGATGAGCTGGCAGTTGAGGTCCTTGACGAGCTCGGCGGCGTCGCGCAGGTAGCCGTAGGGCCGGGCGGTCGGCACGATGACCGCGTTGACGCCGGCGGGCCGGGTCGAGCGGACCGTGGCGGTGCTGAGCAGTCGCGTGTGCGACGCGTGGTGCGCGTGCACCCGCGGTGGGACCGGTTGCGGCCCTCGGGTCACTCCGTAGGCTCCGGCCATTCGTGCAGCCGGGTCTCGGGGACCGTCCAGTCAGGTGTCAAGACTTCCCCTCTGACGATCTGCACCGACGTGAGGATGCTGAAGGTATCGCGAGATGCGAACCGCGCTGCGAGGTACCCACCGTTACGGTCGCGGAACCTCTCGTCGGTCAGGGAACGCACCGCGCCATAGGTGCCCCGGCCGAACATGCCGTTGAAGATCGTGACGGTCCGCAGCCGGTTGTAGGGGTTGGGTGCGCGGTAGAAGTGGGCGACGTCCTCGACGAGCCGGCCGTCGACCAGGGTGGGGGCGAAGATCTGGACGTCGTCGCCGTGGCGGACCTGGAACGCGGCGCCGGTCTCGTCGTCGCCGAGGCGGTCACGCTGCGACACGGGCACGTCGAGGCGGCCGAGCAGGTCGCGGGTCAGGAGGTTCCAGTCGACGCCGCCGAGGAGCACCAGGTGGGTGGTGAGATCGTCGGCGGACAGGGCGTCGTCGGCGCGGATGTGGATGACGCTGAGCGGGTTGGCGGCGCGGATGTGACCGTGCAGTTCGAGCAGGGTGTCGAGGTCGGCGTACGTGTACGACTCCGTGTAGTCGGGTTCGGCCGGGTCGACGTAGGGCATGTTGCGCCGGAACTCGGGTGGGAGCCGGGCACAGACGATGGTGATCGGGCGGTTGTCGGCGAAGCACAGCGGCCCGCTGTGCAGCCGGCGCAGTTCCTCCTCGGCGGGCCGGAACGGGCCGGTGGCGCTGCCGTTGGCGGCGTCGCGCAGCATCAGCAGTTCCTCTTCGAGCTCCCGGCGGCGGGCCTGCTCGTCGTGGTCGAGGTCGTCCTCGCCGATGAGCCGGACCCGGCCGCCGGCGAAGGAGCGCCCGGTGCAGAACAGCCGCGCGTAGGAGCTGATCCGCCCGACGGGCGGCAGGTCCGGCTTGCCGGGCGACTCCCAGGACGAGATGAGGGGCGGGCTGACGCCGAGGGCCTTGGCCAGTTGGCTCTGGGTGAGCGCGGTGCCGTCCGCTTCGGTCCGCAGCGACTTCAGCCGGACCGCCAGCCGGGCTTTCGCATTCTGTGTCGACGCCGCCATGAGCATCCTTAGGACGATTCGGACTTCAGAATCTGGATGAACATTCCTGACGGCGTTCACCATAGCAAACCGCTGGTCAAGCGTCTGTAGTCGATGCGTTGCTTCAGCTAGAACTGAAGTTTAGTCTGACGTCAGGAAAGTTGCCGTCAATTCCGTGACCTGCATATGTCGGACCGGTGGAGGGGGCGGCCCGGCAATGCGGAGCCGGGGTCGGGGTGGTGGATCGCCGCCCCGCCCCGACCCCGGCGCTCATCGGCCACCGCATCGACCCTGGTCGCACGAGAAGGCACTATTGCTTGGTGTTGTCAGATCATCTGGAGGTCAGACCCGCGATCGAGCCTGAGCTCGACCTCGTGGTCGCCGCGTTCGGCGACGCGTCATTCTTCGCCGAGCGAATGGCACGACAATCCGAGGACAACGGCGTCCTCCTGGTGGCATGGCTGCACGGCGAAGCCGTGGGCTGTGTCTACGTATGGTTCGAGGACGCCGAAGAGGCCGAATTGCGCAAACACCTGCCGGGTGTGCCGTTGCTGAACCGCCTGCGGGTGGTCGAACCGTTGCGCAACAACCGCTTCGGCACCGCGTTGGTCCACGCCGCCGAGCGGCTGGTCCGGAAGCAGGGGCACACGCAGTTGGCGCTCGGCATCAGCCTGGACAACGCCGATGCCGAGCGCCTGTATCTGCGGTTGGGGTTCGCGGAGTGGCCGCACGGCCTGGTCGACACGTACTACGTGGTCTTCAAGGACGGCAGCGAGATCCGTGAACCCGAGCTGTGCAAGATCCTGGTGAAGGACCTGGACGATCTGGACGGTCCGGAGTGAGCGTAGGGCGGGGTCCTGCAGGTCGGCGCGGTCGCCGGCGCGCACGACCTCGCCCGCACCATGAGTTCCGACTTCTGCACGGTGACCTCGCTGATCGACATGGTGCCGCTCAGCGAGTGCCGAAGAATGCCACAAATGCGACTTATCCTCGCGTACCGTCTGGGTCATGACCCGACACACGCTGCTCCTGCGGGTCGCCAACGTGAACCCCGCCAGCGTGCGGACGCACACCGACCGGGCGCTGTACCGCTCGATCGGGGTCTTCATCCTGCTGTACGGCATCTACGCGATCGTCGGCGCCGCGACCTTCGTCGACGCGAGCACCAACTACGCCCATCCCTGGTGGCAGTGACTGGTCGGACCGCCCGTCGCGGCCGCCGTGATCGCCTACGACCGGGCCGTCGTCGGCCGGGTCGCGGTCAGCTACGACAGCCTCGACTCCCCCGATCCGAGGCTGCTGCTGCGGCGCACAACGCTCGGCCTGTACGCCGGCCGGCTCCTGCTCGCCCTGCTCTTCGCGGTCGTCATCACCGAGCCGCTCATGCTGGCCCGGTACAAGGGCGAGATCGACGCGTACCTCGGCACCGTGCACAACCGGCAGCTCATCCAGCTCGAACAGTCCGGCGCGATCGCCACCTTCACCGGGCAGGTCGACGCGCTGCGCCAGCAGGACACCGCCGACGACGCCGCCGTCAACGACCTGCACAAACTCGCCGCGACCAAGCGGCAGGAGGCGGCCGAGGTCTACGACCGGGCCCTGGCCGACTCGCACGCCGACGGGGTGACCCGGCGGGCCGGCTGCCCCGCGGGAGGGTTCTGCGACACCCTCGTGCAGCAGTCCCGGGCGCTGAGCGCGGAGGCCACCCGGCTCGACGATGAGGCCGCCACGTTACAGAAAACGCAAGAAGGTGCCCGCCTGGACCGCGCGAAGCAGATATCGGCACTCAACGGGCAGATCGCCGAGCAACGGACCGACAACCGGCGCTCGGTGGAGGCCGGCGCCGGCTTCGGCGCCCGCACCACCGCGATGTGGCACCTGGTCAAGAGCGACTTCTGGGGGTTCGGCTTCTTCTACCTCGGCGTCGCCGCGCTGCTGGTCTGCCTGGACTGCGCGGCCGTGTGGCTGAAGCTGGTCTCGCACGGCAACGCCTACGAGCGCACCGAGGCCCGCGCCGCCCGCCGCCAGGAGTTGAGCGCGACGAAACGCCACGAGCAGGAGCTCCGCGTCGCCACGGCCGCGCGGGACGTGGCCGGCGACGGACTGGACACCGTGGTCGCGGAGCGGCGCCTGGTCGACGCCGCGGTCGAACAGGCCACCGCCCGCCTGATGGCGGAACTGGAGGACCAGTCCCTCCCCTCTTCGTCCAGAAGTTCCTGAATCGCTTGCAATGGGGGCTTCGGGACCGGGCAGACTGGTCGACGTGCGTCACAGCCTGCCCCGCCGTCCCCCGGTGTTGCCGATCGTGATCGGCGTCGTCCTCGCGGTGGTCGCCGGCGTCGGCGCCGTCCGGGCGGTCTGGGTCAGCTCCACCTCGTCCAACGCCGCGCCGTCGGGGCGCGGCGAGGAGCGCGCCGACCGGTCCCGGCCCCGCGGCGACCTGCGCTGCGACGGGGTCCCGCTGAGCGCGCCCCGGGAGTTGCGCGGCATCTGGATCACCACGGTCGAGAACATCGACTGGCCGAGCCGCCCCGGGCTGCCCGATGAGCAGATCAAGTCCGAATACCTGGGCTGGCTGGACCTCGCCGGGAAGCGCAACCTCAACGCGGTCTTCGTCCACGTGCGTCCCAGCGGCGACGCCCTCTGGCCGTCGAAGTTCGCGCCGTGGTCCGAGTGGATCACGGGGGTGCGGGGGAAGGCGCCCGGCTTCGACCTCATGCGCTGGATGATCGACGAGACCCACGCCCGCGGCCTGGAGTTCCACGCCTGGTTCAACCCGTACCGGGGCAGCCAGCCCGCGCCGTCCGGCGCCGGATCCGACATCAACGCCCTGGCCCCGGACCACCCGCTGCGCAAGCACCCCGAGTGGGCGGTCGTCTACCCGGCGGCCGGCACCAGTGGCAGCCGCCTGCACTTCAACCCGGGCATCCCGGCGGCCCGCGAGTTCGTCGAGGACTCGATGCTCGAGGCGGTCAAGAACTACGACATCGACGGCGTGCACTTCGACGACTTCTTCTACCAGTACCCGGTCGGCAAGCAGGAGTACCCGGACGGCGCCGCCTACGCGCTGTACGGCAACGGGAAGAGCCGGGCCGACTGGCGCCGCGACAACGTCAACAAGCTCGTCCAGGAGATGCACGACAAGATCCGCAAGCTGAAGCCGTGGGTGAAGTTCGGCATCAGCCCGTTCGGCATCTGGCGCAACGACCGGACCGACCCCTCGGGCTCCCCGACCCGCGGCCTGCAGTCCTACGACGAGATCTACGCCGACACCCGCCTGTGGGTGCAGCGGGAGTGGCTCGACTACATCGTGCCGCAGCTGTACTGGAACATCGGCTTCGACGTCGCCGACTACGCCAAGCTGCTGCCCTGGTGGGCCGCCGTGGTCAAGGACACCGACGTGCAGCTGTGGATCGGCCAGGCCGACTACCGCGTCGGGCAGGCCGGCGCCTGGTCCGACGCCGGCGAACTGGACCGCCAGCTCGCCCTGAACCGCAAGTATCCGCAGGTCACCGGCAGCGTTCACTTCAGCGCCAAGAGCATGCGCAGCGACGCCCTGGGCTCTGTGTCGAAGTACGCGGCCAGCTTCTACTCGACGCCGGCACTGCCGCCGATCATGGCGCAGCTCCCCGCCGACATCCCCGCCCCGCCCCGCGTCTCGCTGTCCGGCACCTCGCTCACCTGGAAGGGCAAGGGCACCAACTCGGCCGTGTACCGCGTCCAGGGCGACAAGGCGAACCTGCTGGCCGTGCGCCGCGGCGGGGACGGCTCGCTGACCGTCCCGGACGCCGCCGGCACCTACTGCGTGACGGCGCTGGACCGCTCGTGGAACGAGAGCACTCCGGCGAGGTGAGCCCGGCTCATCCCGGACCGCGGCAGGTTCGGACGATGACCAGCTTCATCTCCGACCAGGACTTCACCACCCCCGCACACACCCGGGTCACCGCCGACGTCGAGGAGCGCACCGAACGCCGGGAGTCCTCCCCGGCCCCGTTCCTCGCCGTGGTGTTCCTGGCCGCAGTCTGGCTGGTGGTGTCCGCGGTGCCGATCGGCTACATCGGCGCCGGCCGCTACGACGTGTTCTGGGGCGACACGGTCGTCGGCATCGCCGTCGCGATCGTCACCATGGTCCGGCTGCTGCGCCCGACCCCGGCCCTGGCCTGGGTCACCGCCGGCCTCGCCGGCTGGCTGCTGATCGCGCCGCTGGTCCTGCAGTACGGGTGGAGCACCCCGACGGCCAACGACCTCGCCGTCGGCCTGGTCATGCTGATCTGCACCGGGCTGTCCGCCTCGTCCTGACGTGACTTCGGGCCCGCCCCGATGCGCTGGGCGGGCCCGATGGGTGTCAGTGCGGTCAGTTCGTGAACGCGTCCTTGACATCAGCGCCGGCGTCCTTGACGTGGTCGCCGGCCTGCTTCGCCTTGGCGGCGGCACGCTCGGCGGCACCTTCGGCCTGCAGCCGCTCGTTGTCGGTGGCGTCGCCGAACTTCTCCTTGGCGGCACCCTTGAGCTCTTCAGCCTTGTGCTCGACCTTGTCCGTGAAGCTCATCGCTGATCCTTCCGTTCGGTCTTGTCCTGCACTCCGGGGTGCCCGTACTTGCCATACCGCAAACACCGCCGTCACCGCGAGGGACACCACACTGCCCACCCCGGCGGCGGCGTACGGCTGGTCGAACACCCGCCCCCCGAGGTAGCCGAGCGACACCATGTAGCAGCTCCACAGCACCGCGCCGAGCAGCAGCGCGGGCAGGAACCGCCGGCGCGGGAACCTTGCGTAGCCGGTGACGAGGGCGACCGTGGTGCGCCCCATCGGCACGAACCGGCCGGCCGCCACGATGCCGCCGCCCCACCGGTGCAGCGCCGTGGTGGTCTTCGCCAGGGCCCGTCGCGATCGCCCCTTGCAGGTCCACCTGCCGAACAGCCGGCGCCCGCCCCGCCGGGCGGCCTCATGGGTGAGGAGGTCACCCGCCGCGACCGCGGTCACCGTCGCGACCAGCACCACCGGCAACTGCAACTGCCCACCGGCCGCCAGCGCCCCGCCGGCGATGACACTGGTCTCTGCCGGCAGCACCGGCAGCAGACAGTCCAACACCAGCAGCACGAAGATCACGACGTAGGCCCACTGCACACCTCAACCGTGCCCGTTCCGGCCCTCCGCGACACGCGTGCCAGCCCGCCGATCTGCCGTGGGGCTTTCCCTACCGTCGAACAGCGCGACGACCGCGGGGTCGTGGAAGGCGACCATCTCGGTGATCCGGCCGGCGGTGACGTGCAGAATCGCGACCGCGAACGGCTGCCAGTCCGTCTCGCCCGGCGGGCGGATATGGGACACCATGGCGGGCCGGCGGTTCGCCGAGGTGCAGCGGACCCGGACCTCGCCGAGGGCCGCACGGCTTTCCCGAAGGGCCTGCTCGACGGCCGTTCGCCCCCGGTACCAGATGCGCAGCGGCGGCATCGAGGCCCTGACGTCGTCCGCGAGGAGACGGATCATCGCCGGGATGTCGCCGCGCTGGAAGGCGTCGGCGTAGCGGCGGGCGACCTCGTGCTCGGCCGCGGTGGCCGGTTTCGACGGCGCGGGCATGCTGGTCCTGGCCCGTTGCAGGGCACTGTTGACGGCCGGCACGGTCATGTCCAGCAGGGTCGCGGTCTGCGCGGCCGGCCATTCCAGCACGTCGCGGAGGATCAGCACGGCCCGCTGGCGGGGCGGCAGGTGCTGCAGCGCGGCGAGGAACGCCAGCTCGACGCCCTCCTTTGCGACCAGCGCCGCCTCCGGGCCGGCCTGCGCCTGGTTCAGCACGGCGTCGGGGATCGGCTCCAGCCAGAGGGCGGGTTCATCGGGGCCGAGGTCGACGGGGAGCGCGCGGCGGGGGCGGGCCTTGAGCGCGTCGAGGCAGGCGTTGGTGGCGATCCGGTAGAGCCAGGTCCGCACCGATGACCGTCCGTCGAAGCCGTCGCGGGCGCGCCAGGCCTTCAGGTACGTCTCCTGCACCAGGTCCTCGGCCTCGTGCAGCGAGCCGAGCATCCGGTAGCAGTGGACCTCCAGCTCGCGGCGGTACTCCTCCACCACCGTATGTTAGGGCGATGTGGGCGGATTACCGGAAGCGCGTGCTCTTCGAGGACGACGCGGTGCTGGTGCTGGACAAGCCGGTCGGTGTCTCCGTCATGGGTGAGCGGCACGAGTCGGACCTGGTGCGGATGGCCGCCGACGCCGGCGAGACGCTGTTCCCGGTGCACCGCATCGACAAGGTCACCTCCGGCGTGATCCTGTTCGCCAAGGACCTCGCCGCGCACGGCGGGCTGACCCGGCAGTTCAACAAGCGGACCGTTGCGAAGGCCTACCTGGCCGTGGTGAGCCCCGGTGGCCTGCCCGCCGACGCGCGGATCGACCTGCCGCTGAGCGTCGGGCGCAAGAACCGGGTCCGGATCGCGGCGGCCCGGGAGAGCATCGCGCTGCGCGACGGGACCTGGTCGGTGCCGGCGGAGGCCGTGTTCGACCAGGTCCCGACGTATCCGTCGGTGACGGAGCTGCGGGTGCCGTGGCAGGACGAGCGGCACGCCCTGGTGGTCGCCAACCCGCTGACGGGCCGGCGCCACCAGATCCGGGTGCATCTGGCCTGGATCGGTCACCCGATCCTGGGCGATCCGCTGTTCGACAAGGCCGCCACGGGGCGGACGCATCTGCACGCGTGGCGGCTGTCGTTCGACCTGGGCGACGAGCGGGTCACGGTGTCGGCCCCGCCGTCCGCGGAGTTCCTGGCCCCCGTCCCCGGCGCGGTCATCCCGCCGGACTGAAGTCCTCGGGGCCGAAGACACGGTGCACCTCGGCGGCGCCCTCCCAGCCGGGCCACAGGTCGCGGTGCAGCTTCATGAACCGGGTGGTCCACTCCGTGGCCTCGGCCTTGGTCCGTACCTGGTACAGCGCGTAGCTGATCATCTCCTTGGTCTCGGCGAACGGCCCGTCGATCACGTCGAGGGCGCCACCGGTCACGGTCACCCGGGCGCTGTCCACGCTCGGGGCGAGCCCGGCGGTGTCGAGCAGCGCGCCGGCGGCGGTGGCGTCCTCGCCCAGCTTCATGATCGCGGCCATCAGCTCGGGCGGGGGCGGGGTGCCCGGGGTCGACCCCTTCAGCAGCACGAGGTAGCGCATGTCCGTCTCCTATCAGCAGGTGTCTTCACCGGTACCTCGAACGGGCCGGCCCCGATCCGACACGGACCACCAACATATTTTCTGGTAGGGCTGGCACTACCCCCGACACGGTAGACAGCGGGCTGGGACCGGGCCGGCCGCTTCCATACGGTCATATCCATGACCGTGACGATGACTCGGAACACCGGGACCCGCGTCGTGCGGCACCCGGCCCTGCGCCAGTACCTGATGCTGCTGCCGAGCGTGGCGGCGATCGCACTCGGGGTCGCCATGCTCCTCGACCCGCTCACCAACGGGACCGCGGTCTTCGTGGTCGTCGCGCAGCTGCTCCTGCTCGCGGCCGCGGCCCGGCTCGGCAGTGTCCGGGCCCTGGTCGCCGGCACCTGTCTGATCGCCGGCCTGACTCCGCTGGTCGCGCTGGCGTTCTGACGTTCTAGCGGGTGATGGTCGTCGGCCAGGCCGCCGGGTTGGTGAGGTCCTCGAAGATCTGGAGGCGCTGGATGTACCAGACCGCCTGCTCCTCGCTGATCAGATCCGCGTGGAACGCATCCCGCTCGCCGACATACAGGCTGACCGGCCCGAACTCGGGGATCCACAGGCCGCGCATGCCCTCCGTGACCCACTGCGCGGGGTAGCCGGCCACGACCCGGTCCGGCTTGAACTCCGCGACGTCGTGCTCGGACGCCGCCCACAGCCGGACCCGGGTGCCGTCGACCTGCTGGATGGTGAGGTCCGACCAGCGCCACCCGGCCCGGCCCGGGACCTGCCCGGCGCGGACCGCCGTCTCGCACTCGGTCCAGCGGGCCCCGGCCGGCAGCGCGGACAGGCGCATCGGGGTCACGCACCGCTGGGCCCGGTCGAGCCGGACGGCGTCGAATGCCTGCACCGCGCCCGCCCGGTCCGGCGCCCACACGGCGGCGAAGATGCCATCCCGCGGTTCCCACCGCAGGTCCGTGTACCGCACCGCCGGATCGCCGGCACCCACCGCGAACGTGTCGGCCTTGGCCGGCCGGCCGCCGACCGTGGTGTCGACGGCGGTGGAGTTCAACGGCCGTAGGGCCCGCTTCAGGTCCGACGCCGTCGGCGCCAGGTACACGGCGGCGATCAGGCTGTTGTCGGACGCGTAGACGCTCACCGACTCGTGGTCCTCGGCCGAACCCCAGACGGTGTACGCCGGCGGCACGCCGAACGCGCGCACGTCCACGTCGAAGTGCAGCAGCCCCGGGTCCGTGCCGATCCCCTCGGGCCGGCTCGCCGCGGACGGGATGCCCAGCGCGACGGGCAGCGTGGTGTCCTTGCGCTCGGGCAGCAGCGCGCGCACCCCGACGACCCCGGCAACGACCAGCACCGCCGCCGCGGCGCCCGCGACCACCCGGTGGCGGGTCCGGATCCGCCCGGCCCTGGTCACCGCGCGGTGGGCGAGCCTGTCGACCTCGACCGGCCGGTCGGCCCGCGCGGTGAGACTCCGCGCCAGCCTGGTCTCGATGTCGGTCATGCCGCCTCCTCCGCTACGCTCCGGCGTCGGCCTGACCCAACCCCGCCACATGATGACCGGCCCGAGACGCTGCGCTGGCCGGTCATGCCGCCCCCTCCGCTACGCTCCGGCGTCGGCCTGACCCAACCCCGCCACATGATGACCGGCCCGAGACGCTGCGCTGGCCGGTCATGCCGTCTCCTCCGCCGCGCTCCGGCCGTCCGCGTCGAGGCGCCCGCGCAGCCTGGTCAGGGCGCGCATGGCGTGGGTGCGGACGGTCGTCGGTGAACATTCCAGGACCTGCGCGATCGCCGCGTCGTCGAGATCCTCGTAGTACCGCAGGACGACGACGGCGCGCTGCTTGAGCGGCAACGCGGCGACCAGCCGCCACAGCTCGTCCCGGTCGGCCGACTCCAGGCTCAGGTCGCCGGGCGCGGTGCCGTCGGGCGCCCGCTCGACCGGGACCTCCCGGTTGGTCCGGCGCCGCCACCAGGACCGCGACCCGTTCAGGACGAGCCGGCGCACGTACACCTCGGGGTCGTCGGCGCGCCGGATGCTCGACCAGCGCAGGTAGGCCTTGGCCAGCGCCTCCTGCACCAGGTCCTCGGCCCGGTGGTCGTCGCCGGTGAGCAGGATCGCGAAGCGCACCAGCGCCGCACCCCGGGCGGCGACGAACGCCTCGAACCCCACGACGTGGGCCTCGGTCGGCTGCAGGGTCACCACGCTTCGTCCCCTCTGTCAGACCATGTCCCCCAACAGAGTCCCTTCGGCGCCCCGCCCGTTGACAGCCCTGCGAACGGCTTTTGCGCCGACGGTCCGGGACACGACCGTGATCCAGGCGGCGACCAGCACGGCGTAGAGCGTGACGGCGAGCCAGGCGGCCGCGGGACTGCCGGTCTGCGCCGCGACCCCCGTCATCCCGGTGACGACGGTCCCGACCGGGAACGTGAAGCTCCACCAGCCGAGGGAGAAGGGGAGCCCCCTGCGCATCGCGGCCGCCGTCACGATCGCAGCGCCGATCCCCCACCCGATCGCGCCGAGCAGGACCGGCCCCGCGAACCACAGCGCCGCCGTCGCATGTCCGGTGGCCCGGCCCAGCAGGAGCGCCGCGGTCGCCGACTGGCCGAGCGGCCCGAGCACGATCCACACCGCCGGCGCGGTCCGCGGTCCGCGGCACACCCTGGCCAGCGTCACCGCCGCCACGGGCAGCCCGGCCCCGAACAGGACCACACAGGCCCCGAGCAGCCCCGGCCGGAGCGCGCCGGGCACGTGCGGGAGCAGCAGCGCGCCGGTGGACGCCGAGACCAGTGGCGGGACGACGGGCAGCAGCCAGGTCGGATCAGGCGGCCCGACCTTCCGCGCGCGCAGCGCGGCACCCGCCGTCACCAGCCCGATCCCGGTGCCCACGCACCACAGCAGCGCATCCAGGGCAACCGCCGCCGACTCCCCGATCCACGCCCCACCGGCCAGCAGCGCCCCGGCGCCGACGGTCAGCACGGCCATGGGCAGCGCCCCGTTCCGTGTTTCCGTTTTCCGCGGGTGCGCGACCAGCGCCGGGTGCACGACCAGCGCCACCAACAGCGTCGCCGCGGCCGCCCACACCACCGCGGCCGCCTGCCGCTGCCCGCTCACCTGCAGCGGCAACGTCACGGCGGCGTTCGCAACGATCCCGGTGCCCATCACCGCGGCAAACCGATTGGCTTTCACACCGTTCAGCCTTGATCCTTCGGCGCCCTCCCGGTACCGGTCTTCCCCTGATGCCGCCATAGGCTGCGGTTATGCCACTCCCGCCGCAGGTCACCGACCTCACCAGCTTCGACCTGCTGCTGTCCGTGGCCCGCCTCGGCAGCGTCGGCCGCGCGGCCGCCGAACACCGCGTCTCCCAACCGGCCGCCAGTGCCCGCCTCCGTCAGCTCGAGCGCCGGCTCGGCCTCACCCTCCTGCACCGCACCACCCGCGGCTCCACCCTCACGCCCACCGGAGCGCTGGTCGCGGACTGGGCCCGCACCGCCGTCGACGCCGCCTCCGCACTCGCCCTCGGCGTGGCGGCGCTCCGCGACACCCACACCCGCCGCCTGGCCGTCGCGGCCAGCCAGACCGTCGCCGAATACCTGCTCCCCGCGTGGCTCGTCGCACTGCGCGCCGCCCACCCCGACCTCAGCGTCGTCCTCCAGGCCGCCAACTCGGCCGACGTCGCCGCCCGCGTCCTGGCCGGCGACACCGCGCTCGGCTTCGTCGAGGGCCCCGACCTGCCGGCCGGCCTGCACGCCGCAACCGTCGCCACCGACCGCCTCACCGTCGTCGTCGCGCCCGGCCACCCGTGGACCCGCCGCTCCAGTGTCACCGCCGCCGAACTCGCCGCGACACCACTGGTCACCCGCGAGGCCGGCTCCGGCACCCGCCGGGCGTTGGAGCAGGCCCTGGGCTCCTCGACGGTGCCGTTGCTGGAGCTCTCCTCGACCACCGCGATCAAGCACGCGGTGGCGTACGGCGACACGCCCGCCGTCCTCAGCTCCCTCGCCGTCACCGCCGACCTCGCCGCCGGCACGCTCACCGCCGTCCCGGTCATCGACGTCGACCTGCACCGCGAGCTGCGCGCCATCTGGCCGGCGGGCATGCAGCTCACCGGCCCGGAACGGGACCTCTTCACGATCGCCGCCGGGGCGGTCAGGTGATGCGGATCGGGGCGGGGGCGTCCGTGTCGTGCAAGAGGTCGGTCAGCTCGGCCACGCAGGTCGCCACGTCCGCGAGGTGTGCGTTGCGGCCGAACGACCGGGGGCGGGGGATGTCGACGGTGAGGACGTGCCGGACGCGTCCCGGGCGTTCGCTGAGCACGGCGACGCGGTCGGCCAGCAGCACCGCTTCCTGGATGGAATGGGTGACGAAGACGGTCGTGGGCCTGACGTCCATGTGCACCTGTTGCAACTGACCCGCCAGCTCCTCGCGGGTCAGCGCGTCGAGGGCGGAGAACGGCTCGTCCATGAGCAGGACCTTCGGCTGCTGGATGAGGGCGCGGCACAGCGCGACGCGTTGCTGCATGCCACCGGACAGCTCGTGGGGCAGCCGCTTGTGGAAGCCGGCCAGGCCGACGGCGTCGAGGAGCTGGCGGGCCCGCTCCCGGTGCTGCGCGCGCTTGCCGCCGTGCATCTCCACCGGCAGGAGCACGTTGGCGAGCACGGACCGCCACGGCAGCAGGGCCGGTCGCTGGAACATCAGGGCGACGTCGCGACGGGGCCGGGTGACCGGAGTGCCGCCGACCAGCACCGTGCCGTCCGTCGGCGGCAGCAGTCCGGCCAGCAACCGCAGCAGGGTGGACTTCCCGCAGCCGGAGCGACCGATGACGGCGAGGAACTCGCCCTCGGCAACCGTCAGGTCGATGCCGCGCAGCGCCTCGATGTCACCGGAGCGGGTGCGGAAGGTCCGGGACACCCCGGCAAGCTCGATCATGGCTCCTCCCATCATGGATCCTCCCTTCATGGCTCCTCCGGAGGGTTACGCGGAGATCGCCCGGGCCCACGGCAGCAGCAACCGCTCGAGGGCAACGATGAGGTAGAACAGCACGATGCTCAGCAGCGCCAGCAGCACGATGGCGGCGAACGCGAGCGGGGTGTCCAGCGAGCTGCCCGACAGCACGATGACGGCGCCGAGTCCCTGGTTCGGGCTGCTGATCTCGGCCACCACCGCGCCGATGACGGCCAGCGAGACGCCCAGTTTCAAGCCGACGAAGACCTGCGGCAGTGCCCACGGCAGCCGGACCTTGAAGTAGCCCTGCCACCAGGAGGCGGACAGGGACCGGGCCAGCTCGCCGAGGTCGGCCGGGGTTGAGGTCAGTCCGGCGACCGTCGACACGACGATCGGGAAGAAGCAGATCAGCACCACCAGCACGATCTTCGGCTTCGGCCCGTATCCCAGCCAGACGACCAGCAGCGGCGCGACCGCGACCTTCGGGATCGAGTTGAGGGCGACGAGGAGCGGGAACGTCGCCCGTTCGACCGCCCGCCACGCGGTGAGCATCATGGCGATGGTCAGGCCCGCGACCACCCCGATCCCGAAGCCGAGCAGCGTCTCCGACACCGTGGCCCAGGTCTCCCGAAGCAGGTAGGCGGGCTGCGCGCGAAAGGAGGCGATGATGTCCGGCGGCGCCGGCAGGAAGAACGACCGGATGCCGAAGATCACCGTGATGCCCCACCAGAGGCCGACCGCCGCGGTGGCACCGGCCGCCGGCAGGGCGACCACCTGCCACCGCGACGACGTCCGCTCCTCAGGCACGGCGGCCGATGGTCGAGTAGGTGAAGTGTCCCCGGACGACCAGGCGCGGATCCTGCACGGCGACGTCCAGCTGCTCGATCCGCTCGGCGGTGAACCCGGCGGCGATGAACTCGTTGCGGAGCTGCGCCACGTTGACGGCGATGAGCAGTGCGCCGGGAGTACCACCGGGCCAGGACTCCGCGTGGATGGCCGTGTCGACGTCGACGAGCCCTTCCGCCAGCATCGTGTCGTGCACCCGTGCGGCCCAGGTGGGGTCGTTGCCCCGGGCGGGTAGCACCTGGTGCACCAGGACGTCCTGGTAATGGTTGATGAGTTCGGCGGTTTCGCGGTCCGGGGCCGAGAGGCACAGGTTGCCGAACTCCGTCGCCCAGTCCTCCACGACCAGCGCCCCGCCCGGGGCGAGGGCCGCCGCCAGTCGCGCGAGAATCTCCGCGCGCTGGGGGATGTGCAGCAGCACCAGCCGGGCGTGGATGAGGTCCCAGGGACCTTCCGGCACGGGCTCGGCGACCAGGTCGTGCTGCAGCACGGAGTATCCGTCGCCGGTCGGGATGTGCCGGGTGTTGAGGTCGGTGGCCAGCACCCGGCCGTCCGGGCCGGTCCGGCCGGCGAGCCAGCGGGCGACGCTGCCACCGCCGGCGCCGACCTCCAGGCAGCGCCGGCCGGTCAGCTCGCCGACCGTGCCGAGCCGGTCGAAGGTGAAGCCGTCGAGCATGGCGGACAGGTGGTTGTGCCGCCCCACGGACTCGGGATCGTCGTTGTCGAACGAGTACCGCGACCTGTTGGGGTCGATGGATGTGGTCATGTGCGGCTCCTCCCGGGATCTCGAGGTCAGGCTTTTCAGCGATCTCGAGGTCAAGCTTTCGGCGATCTCGAGGTCAGGCTTCGGCGATCTCGAGATCGGGCTCCGGCGATCTTGAGGTCAGGCTTTCGGCGTGAGGCCGAAGTCGACGACCGCGTCCGGGGTCAGGCCGGCCGGGATGAGGCCGCCGGCCTGCAGGGTGGCGATCGCACGGGCGACGCGCTCCTGGTCCATGGCACCGATCGCGGCGCCGGAGCTGACGTACGGCGTCATCAGGGTGATCTCGCCGACGGCGGCGGTGATGTCGGCGGCGGGCTGCGCCTTCTTCAGGATCTGCGCGGCCTCGTCGGGGTGCTCGATGCTGTACTTCACGGCCTTGAGCGAGGCGTCACGGAACCGCCGGGCGAGGTCCGGGTTCTCCTTGGCGATCTTCGCGGTCGTGATGATGCCGTTGCCGTAGAGGTCACCGAGGTACTTGCTGTAGGGCAGGATCACGGCCTTCTTGCCGCCGGCCGCCTTCTCGATGCCCTTGGAGCCGATGAGGAACGTGCTCAGCGCCTGGACCTGACCACCGGCCAGCAGCGCGGGCAGCTGGGGAGGCTGGGCGTTGACCCACTGGACCTTGCTCGCGTCGATGCCGGCCAGCTTGGCGTAGGCCGGGAACAGCAGCTGGTTGACCGAGCCGGTCGCGGCGCCGACCTTCTTGCCCTCGAGGTCCTTGGGCGAGGTGATGCCCGATCCTTCCAGCGTCACGATCGAGACCAGCGACTGCTGGTGGATCGCGGCGATGGTCCGGAAGTCCTTGTAGTCGCCCTTGCCGGCGAGGATCCAGGCCCCGATCAGGTCCAGGTTGGCGAACTGCGCCTGGCCGGCGGCGAGGCCCTTGAGGTTCTCACCCGTGGCCGCGCCGAGCTGGATGGTGACGTCGAGCCCGGCCTCCTTGAAGTACCCCTTCTCCTGGGCCACCCAGGCGAAGGCATCACGACCGACGGCGCCGAACGCCGTCAGGTAGGTGACCTTGTCGGCCTGCTTCTCCGCGGCGGCGGGTTCGGCCTTCGAACTCGTGCAGCCACCCGTCGTGCCGATCAGTGCCGTGGCCAACACCGCCACCAGCAATGCGCGGTAACGCCTCATCGCGGATTCCCCATTCGTATTTTTCGAAAGTTCAGAACACATGTTCTAACCGAGCAGGCGCCAGCGACCGCCGCGCGCCTCGAGCATCGTCAAGGACTGCGGCATGAACCCGGAGTGATTGCTGGGCGTCAATCTGACCTGACCGCTGAGACCATCGATCTGCGAGGTTTCCAGCACCGCGCGCAGCGTTGCCCCGTCGGTCGAGCCGGATTTGACGACCGCATTCACGACGAGCTGCAGCGCGTCCGCGGCAAATGACGCGTGCCCGTGATAGGTCCCGTAGCGGGATGTGTAGTCCTGGAACCATTGCCGGCGGGCCGCCTTCGCGGGCGTGGTCGCGATGACGTCGTCGATGGCGAGCGTCTGGGTGAAGACGAGCGCCGTGCCGTCGGTGGCCGCGGACGGTCCACTGAGGAAGAGTTCCCCGGCGGCGCCGGCGTCCAGGTACACCTGGCCGCGGTAGCCGGCGTCGCGGAGGGCGCCGATGGCCGTCGCGGCCTGCGGCGGGTAGCCCCAGACCACGATCGCGTCCGGGCTGCCGGCGGTGACCGTGCGGGCCGCCCGGCCGAGGTCGCCGCCGGCCGACGGATACTGCCCGTGGGCGACCACCTTCGCGCCGATCTTGGCGACCTCCCGGGCCAGCGCCTCCGCGCCGCCCCGGCCGTAGGCGTCGTCGCTGGAGACGAACGCGACCTTGCGCCGCCCGGCCCGGGCCAGCTCGCCGGCCAGGACGCTCGCGTCGTCGTCGACGTTGGGGGCGAGGCGGAAGATGTACCTGCGGTCGGCCAGCGGAGCGCTCACCTCGGCCACCGGCGACAGGGCGATCGTCGGCCGGTGCGCATCGTTGATCACCTTCGCGGCACCGGTCACGCACTCGGCGCAGGCCCCGGTGATGATCGCGGTGACGTCGGAATCGCCGGTGAACTCCGTGATCTGGGTCAGCGCGATCGCCGGGTCGCTGCGGTTGTCGTGCACCCGCAGGGCAATCCGGCGCCGGCCCAGCAGACCGCCGGAGTTGATCTGGCCCACCCGCAGTTCCAGCGCGCGCTTGTACGCCGTGCCGAGGTCGGCCGCGCTGCCGGAGAGCTCCAGGCTCGCCGCGACAACGACATCAGTTTCCTGTTTTTCATTGACGCTCGTGCATCCCGCTGCGGACGCGGCGACCACCGCGAGCATCGCCGCAAAAGATCGCCAGCGTCGCACGTCAATTCCCCCGCTCGATGCCCCGGCCCCTATGGACCGCGCTGACCGCCAACACCTTGCCAACTCGTACCAGGACGGTCAAGAGGCTCGAAATACGCTTTCTGACACCATTGCTGAACTTGGTATGGCTTCTTACTCATTGATGAACCTGATAGTACTCAGAGACACTTGTGAATGCCTTACCGGGTTTCCTCAGGAATGTCGGACATGGTGGAATGCGCTGTCCTGCGCCGGGGGCCGCCAGGTCACCATCCTGCGCGACCGTCGATCCGCCGGACCGTCCTAGGCGACCACGAGCACGCGGAGACCTTGCATGCCCGCATCGAAGAAGCCTGCAGGTAGTAGGTTGCGCATCGGTCGGCCCCGACTGGCCAACACCAGAATCCGCGCCAAGCTCGGACTCATCCTGCTGATCCCCATCATGGCGATCGTGACGCTGGCCGCGTTCCGGCTGAACAGCGCCGCCGACCGCGCGGGCGACGCCGTCCGGGTGGGTGCCCTCACCCGGCTGTCGGCCGACGTGTCGGCCCTCTCTCAGCAGATCCATCTGGAACGGATGACCGCTGCGGCACTGCTGGCCTCCCCCGCCCCGGCACCGATGGCGTACAACCGGCAGATCCTGCGGACCGATGTGGCCATCGCCGCCTACGCCAAGCGCCGCGACGCGCTCGGCGAGGTGCCCACCGCGATCCGGGACCGGCTGCAACGCATCAACGACCAGCTCGAGGCCGTCTCGGCGATCCGCGCCGAGGTCAGCAGCCGGCAGGGCGTATCGGTGGCCGAGGTCCTGCTGCGGTACGGCGTGATCGTCGAGGACCTCGTCTCCTACCGTGAGGCCCTCGGACAGGTGAGCACCGACCCGGATCTCGCCGACGCGCTGCGGGCGGCGGCGGCGTTCTCCAAGGCGAAGGCGCGCGTGGCGGAGCAGGAGGCGACCGTCTACGCCGCGCTGAAGGCCGGCCCGCTCGACGCTCATCAGCTGTCCGCGCTGCTGGCCACGCTCACCGGCCAGCAGGAGGCGTTCGTCGCCTTCTCGCTCTCGGCCAACGTGGAGCAGCGCCGGCTCGTGGAGGCCACGATCGCCGGCGACGCCACCCAGATGGCCGACGACATGACGGGCACGCTGCAACGGTCGGTCGGCCAGCCGCCCCCCGTCTCCGCCGATGACGCCGTGTCCGTGTTCGGCGCGGTCAACGACCTCATGCGCTGGACCGAGGAACAACTCGACGACGGGCTCATCGCCGACGCCGCCGGCATCGGCTCCGCCGTGCGCCGCCAGGTGATCGTGGAGTCGGCCATCGTGGTGCTGGTCCTGGCGGTCGTGCTCGGCCTGGCCCTGGTCACGGCCCGCTCGATGGTCGTGTCGCTGCGCCGGCTGCGGCAGAGCGCGCTCGCCGTGGCCGAGCACGACCTGCCCGCCGCGGTCAGCCAGTTCCGCGACGCCCGGTCGCTGCGCTCGCCGCAGGAGATCGCCGACCAGGTCCGCGACCCGATCGGGTTCCACAGCAAGGACGAGATCGGCGAGGTGGCGCGGGCCTTCAACATCGTGCACCGCGAGGCGGTCCGGGTCGCGGCCGAGCAGGCCGTTCTGCGCAACAGCGTCTCGGCCATGTTCCTCAACCTGGCGCGCCGCAGCCAGACCCTGGTCGACCGGATGATCGGCCAGCTCGACCGGATCGAGCACGGCGAGGAGGACCCCAGGCGGCTGGCCGATCTCTTCCAGCTGGACCACCTCGCCACCCGGATGCGGCGCAACGACGAGAACGTCCTGGTGCTCGCCGGCGCCGACACCACCCCGCCGCGCCGCCAGAACGCGCCGCTCATCGACGTGATGCGCGCCGCCCAGTCCGAGATCGAGCTGTACGAGCGGATCGAGTTCCCCACGGTCGACGACGACGTGTTCGTGGCGGCCCCGGCCGTCAATGACACCGTCCGGCTGCTCGCCGAGCTGCTGGACAACGCGACCCGGTTCTCGCCGCCGAACGCGCCGGTCGTGCTCACCGGCCGGCGCCTCGGCGACCGCGCGATCCTGCAGATCGAGGACCGCGGGCTCGGCATCGACCCGGACTCGCTGGCCGCCTACAACAGCCGGCTCGCCGAACCGCCGCCGGTCGACATCGGCGCCTTCCGGCTGATGGGCATCGCGGTCGTCGGACGCCTCGCCTTCCGGCACAGGATCCTTGTGCAGCTGCGCAACAACGTCGGCGGCGGCACCGTCGCGGAGATCGTGCTGCCGCAGGGCGTCCTCGTCCCGCCGCGCGGCGGGCGGGTGCCGGCCGTTCCGGTCCGGCGGCGTCCCGCCGCGGTCACCTCCGGCGGTGGCGCGGCGGCGCCGGCCGGCACCGCGACGATGGTGGCGCCCGGTCCGAGCCACCCACCCGAGTGGCCGCCCGTGGCGGCGACCGATCCGGGGCCGAACCGGTGGGCCGACCTGGTGAGCCCGTCGCCCCAGCCGGTCTGGAACGCGGACATGGCCGCCGAGGACACCACGGAGCTGCCGATCTTCCGCGAGATCGAAACGGCGTGGTTCCACGAGCGTGGCCACAGCGTGATGCAGGGGCCACCGACGACGACCCGCCCCGCACCGGTCGCGGTGCCACCAGCCCCGGCCCCAGCATCGGCATCGGCGCCGCAGCCCGCGGCGCGGCGGCGGTCGGCCGCCGCTGAGCCCGCCGCCGCTGAGCCCGCCGCCGAGCCCGCCGCCGAGCCCGCCGCGGCTTCCGGACGCGCGAACTGGCGCAGCGCGGCCGACGACGGCTGGCGCGCGGCATCCGCGGCGCAGGATCCGCCGCTCGCCGGCAACACCCGGTCCGGTCTGCCCAAACGCGCACCGCAGGCCCAGCTCGTGCCGGGCGGCGTGCCCGCCCGGCCGGCCAAACTCAACCGGCCCAGCGCCGAGGAACTGCGCGGCCTGCTCTCCTCGTATCAGCGGGGTGTCCAGCGTGGACGGCAGGCGGGCCAATCGAATCCGGACCATGCGGCACAGGCAACCGAGGAGCATCGCTGATGACCGGCGCGTTGGAAAGCATGGACTGGCTGCTCGACAGCTTCGCCCAGCAGTTGAACGGGATCGCCCACGTCATCGTGGTGTCGTCCGACGGGCTGCTGCTGGCCGCCACGGGTGACCTCCCGCCGGAGCGGGCCGAGCAGCTCGCCTCGATCACGGCCGGGCTGGTCAGCCTGACCTACGGCACGGCCCGGCACTTCGAGGGCGGCAACGTGCAGCAGACCATCGTGCACATGGAGGCCGGGTACCTGATCCTCATGTCGATCAGCGACGGCTCCTCGCTCGTGGTGCTCGCGGCCCGGCACTGCGACGTGGGCCATGTCGGCTACGAGATGGCCCTGCTGGTCGAGCGCGTCGGCAAGTCACTGGTGTCACCTCCCCGCGAAACGGCGGCCCGGTAAGGAAGGCAGGCGGGAGGGCGGCTGAGGGCGGAGGCGGCAATGGATCAGTACGGCGAGGAGGACCCGCGCGGAAATCTCGTTCGCCCGTACGCGGTGACCCGCGGCCGGACCGAGCCCACCCGCGAGATCGCCATCGAGGCGGTGATGCTGACCATGCAGCGGGGGGTGGAGGAGAGCCGGTATGCCGGACGGGACCGGCATCTCATCGCGACCCTCTGCGACGGCCGCGCGCAGTCACTGGCCGAGATCGCCGTCCACCTGCGGGTGCCGCTCGGCGTTGCCCGGGTCCTCGTCGCCGACATGATCACCGAAGGGATCCTGACCCTCCACGAGCCGCTCGAAGCGGGCGACACAGAGGAGCGGATCAACGTACTGGAAAGGGTTCTCGTTGGACTCCGCAGCCTCTGACCGTTCCTGTGACGCGAGCCGGGTCACCGCCGCGAAGATCGTCATCGCCGGCGGCTTCGGCGCCGGCAAGACCACCCTCGTCGGCGCGATCTCGGAGATAACCCCGCTGACCACCGAGGCCGTCATGACCGCAGCCGGCGTGCACGTCGACGACACCACCGCCGTGCCGGCGAAGAGCACCACCACGGTCGCAATGGACTTCGGTCGCATCACGATCGCCCGCGATCTGATCCTGTACCTGTTCGGCACCCCCGGACAGACCCGCTTCTGGTTCATGTGGGACGAGCTGATCCGCGGTGCCCTGGGCGCGGTGGTCATCGTCGACACGCGCCGGATCCAGGACAGCTTCACCGCCATCGACTTCTTCGAGCACCGCGACCTGCCCTACCTGGCGGCAGTCAACTGCTTCGACGGCGCCCCGGAGTACGACGTCGACGAGGTCCGTGAAGCCCTGGCCATCGCCGACCACGTGCCACTGGTCCTCATCGACGCCCGCTCCCGCGAATCGGTGAAACAGGTCCTGATCACCATCGCCGAGCACGCCCTGTCCCTGCTGACCACAGCACCGGTGTAATCCGGGCCCACCCCGCGGACCTCGAGTGCCTCGGCCGCGCCGACGAGCTCGGCCCGCATGGGCCGGGCACACTGGTGTCCATGTCGCCGTTGGCTTCTGGGGTACGCCTCCACGATCGGTTCACGCTGCGCGACCGTATCGAGGGGGGCGGTATGTCACAGGTCTGGCGGGCCGAGGACGAGATCCTGGGCCGCCAGGTGGCGGTGAAGGTGCTCACCACGCCGCTGGCCACCGACCCATTGCTGCGCGCCGCAACCTGGACCGAGGCGCGCGCCGCGGCCCGCCTGACTCATCCTCACGTGACCCAGGTGTACGACTACGGTGAGGCGGCCCTGCCCGGCGGCGCGGTGGTGGCGTACCTGGTGATGGAGCTCGTCGAGGGGCAGAGCCTCGCGGATCGGCTGCGGTTCGGACCACTGCCTTGGCGGCAGGCGACCATCATGGCCGCTCAGATCGCCGCAGCGCTGGCCGCCGCCCACCGCATCGGTGTAGTGCATCGCGACATCAAGCCCGGCAACGTGATGCTGGCCCACATGGGCGCCAAGATCCTCGACTTCGGCATTGCCGCGTTGAGCGGCGGCGAACCGGACGCCGACGGCGGTCGGCTGGTCGGCACCCCGACATACGCGGCACCCGAGCGGCTCCGGCCCGGCGCGGCGTTGCCCGAGAGTGACGTCTATGCATTGGGTGTACTGCTGTACGAGGCGCTGACCGGGCATCCGCCCGTCAGGATCGCCACCTGGCGGGAGGCGGCCGCGGCACACCGGACCGGACCGCCGGTTCCGCCGCCGCAGGTGCCGGGGCTGCCACACGAGGTGCGCCAGCTGTGTATGGACTGCATGTCTCCCGACCCCGCCCGACGGCCCAGCGCCGACGCCGTGGCGCAGGATCTGGCCGCGGCCGCCGGCCAGCCGCCGCAGGTCACGACCGCCCTGCCGATACTCGTTGCCGATCCACCGCCGGCCACGCACACCGCACGCGCTGGATACGCCGTCGGATCGGCACCACTGCCACACCCACCCACCATGATCGAATCCCGATCGGCGGTACTTGCCGAGCAGCCGGACGTCCCCGCTGCGCGGCGCGTGTCGCGGCCGTTGCTGGGCGGGCTGATCGGCACGGTGGTGGTGCTGGTGCTCGCGTTGACCGTCGTTACCACGATGCTGCTGTCCCGTCCCGCGGACAGGACCGCCCAGCCGGGCTCGCCGACCCAGACAAGCCCACCGTCGTCCCCGTCCGCGGCCGCGGCCGCGTCACCCGCCCCTTCCGCCACCACCCCGCAGGCCATCGTGAACCAACTCGACGTCGTCATCGCCGACGCTCTCGCCGACGGCAGGATCGACTCCGACGCCGCGGACAAGCTGCGGGACAAGGTCAACGACCTACGCCAGAACATCGGCCGCAGCAAGGAACGTAGGACGGCCCAGGACCTGCAGCGGAGGATCGACGACATGCGCGACGACAGGGACCTCGACGAACAGACCGCCGACACCCTCACGGCCCTGCTGCGCCCTCTCCTGGACTGAGTACACCGCGTCCAGCCATACAACTTCGGCAGACTCTCCCAGGCCGTCGCCGACTCACCAGCTGTAGGGGGCGTCGCTCGCCGAGGTGCCGCGCCGCGACGTTGCATAGGGCTCAGAGCTTGTGGCGTACCGGACGGACAGTTCGGGCTCGGTGTCCTGCTGTGGAGTGTTCAGGCCGAGCCCGTCAACGCCGACCGGACGGTCCTCAGCGGCCGTCTCAGGCGCCCCGTCGCGGTCGGGTCGTGGCCAGCGACGCCACCGCTGCACGCTGGCCGCTCCGACCAGCAGCAGCACGCCGAGCACCATCGCCGTGCCGCTCCGGATCGGCTCGGTCAGGTCGATGTGCCGGTCCGCGACATGCAGGTCGTCGGTGAACACGCGCATCACAGCCGACGGCGAGACGAGCAGCATCGTGTCGCTGAGGATGTACACGATGCCGATCACCATTGCGCCCAGCGGGGAGAACCGCAGGGTGCCGAGCACGCCCAGAAGCAGTCCGGCCGCCGCCAGCACCAGCAAGGGCCGCACGAACTCTGCGGGCTGCAGGTCTCCGGAGAACGCCGCGACGGACCGCTGCTGACCGATCGCCAGCAGTACCCAGGCGAGCGGGGCGACGACGATCGCGGTGATCAGGGTTCCAAGATGCCGCACGGAAGATCCTCCTCAGGTCGACATACTTCGCATCCTTCAGAAGAGCGGATTACTGGCACAAGACGTCACACCCTTCGCTCTGGCGCGGAGGCCGGCATACCGGACGGGCCACGCCGGTCGCAAACACCGATTGCGTGATCGGTCGACAGTCTCACCAGCCCGAACACCCCACGGCCACGCCGGGGCGGGATATGCCGACGCAGGTCAGCGCGGGCGTCGGTACACTGCTCATCGCGCCCTCGTAGCTCAGGGGATAGAGCAACGGTTTCCTAATTCCGCTGGTTCTTCATGTCTCAGTCGCGTATCCAGCATGTTCATTGCCACAGTTTCGGAACTCGTCGTCGCTTCGGCCGCATGAATGATCAGCGACCTACGGCGTGTCGAATAGATGCACAGCGCATCGAGCGTCAGTCTTCAGCTGCCGGCAGCCTATCGACTCTGTCTCATGCTCGATGGTCGCAATCACGTTCACGATTTGCGTGGACGCCCCCTCCTCGGCGGTTCAGGACGCCACCACATCAGGTCGTCCAAGGTCATGTCAGGCCCGTGAGCAGCTCATGGAGTGGGCGGAAGGCATTTCTGACGACACGCTCAGCCCACCTCGAATCGTCCTGATGGCCGCAGACTTCGGGCCCGTGGTCACGAACACCGCACTCTTCCTGTACGAGAGCGGCATCGATGTGCGCCTTGTCCGCTACCAGCTGTACCGCACAGCCGGTGGCGAGCAGGTGCTGTCGGTCTCCCAGCTTCTCCCGGTTCCCGACGCGGAACAGTTCATGATTCGACCGCGCTCCAGCGTCAGCACCCAGGCGGCTACCCAGGCCGCTACCGAACGACGCGCATCGGCGGTTCAACGACTCATCTTGCACCAGGCGATTCCGGACGGCACTGCGCTGACGATTCAGGTGCCGGACCTCGTCGGCCAGGATCGCGACGCGATTCGGGCGTGGCTCGACGAAGACCAGAGCCGTTCGACCGTCCACTGGCGCAACGACGTCAAGGGGCCAGTGGAGTGGGCGTACGACGCGCAACCCCATCGGCTCATCGAACTCATCCGGCACATCATCGATGCAGCCACCGGGCAGCCAGAGAAGGCACAGATCTGGGCTCCCGCATGGTTTCGGCTTACCGACGGCAGGACCTTGCACCAAGCAGCCGAGCCATTGTCGTAGTAGCTGGTCAGGTCCGCGTCTTCGGAGACGATCAGTAAGGCCTCGACTCCGGAGCCAGATGACGCAGCGTGGACTACATGCGGCAAGCCGTTGCCCGGGTCAGTCAATGGAGCCGGGAGCCGCCAGCCAGGTGGTCGGCTGCTGGGTCGTCCGCGCGATCGTCTCGAAGTCGTGGTCGTAGTGCAGCAGTGACAGGCCGGACAGCTCGGCGGCCGCCGCCACCAGCAGGTCGACCGCGCTGGGTCCCTGGTGCTCCGAACCGTCCGCGAGCAGCTGCTGGACCTCGGCGGCTCGATGCCACACGTCGTCCGGGGTCACCACCCACGTGAAGACCGACCCCAGCAATGCGGCATACCGGTCGTGGTCGGCCTTGGACCGCACTCCGCGAAGGAACTCCAGTTCAGTGAGGGTGCAGATGCCGATCACGCCGGCCCGTAACTGCGGCTGCCACAGCTCCTGCACCCGCTGGTTGCGCAGCAGGCGCACCACGGCACTCGTGTCGGCGAGAAACCGAACTGTGCTCACGGCCGGTAGTTCCCCTTGTCAAGCAGATGATCGAACGCGCCGGTAGCGGCGATCTCGGTCAGCTCGTCCAGAGCCTTGGCGCGACGCTGGATGGCGGCCACCTCGCGGAGGGCAGTGTTGATGGTGTCCTTCTGCGTCTTCGTCCCGAGCAGCGCTGTTGCCTCCGCCAAGGCGTCCAAGTCGATGTCGATCAGCTTCTTGGTCATCGCAGCCCCCCATATATCTTCTTCCGGTCATCAGTATATACGCCTGGCCAGCGCTCGACGAGTGCTCGGCGAAGCGGACCAGCGAAGGTCGCAGCAGACCAACCCGGCACACCGGACGGACAAGGGTCGGTCGCAAACGCCGATCGGGTGATCGGTGGCCGGTCTCACCAGCCCGAATGCATCCGGGTCACGTGCGGGCGGGATATGCCGACGCAGGTCAGCGGGGGCGTCGGTACACCGCTCATCGCGCCCTCGTAGCTCAGGGGATAGAGCATCGGTTTCGCTGATCTTAACGACCGTGGCGTGCCGACCCCTCGTAACGGCAAAGGGGGCTGGTCGCTCGAACAGGTAAAGGCCACCGTCCTCAATCCCGGGTACGTGGGACTCTGTGTGCACCGGGGCCAGGTGGTCGGGCCTGCTGAGTGGCCTTCCATCCTCGATGACGAGTTGGCAGCCACGTGCTCGACCATCCTCAACGACCCTCGACGCAAGACCATGCGTGATCCGTCCCTCAAGCATTTACTCTCCCGAGTCCCGGCCGCTCAGCGGGGAGAACCGCAGCCGCTCCACGCGCCGCAGCAGAGGAGTGAACTGATCCAGCACGGTGTGAATGGCCTGATTGGCACGCGCGGTGACCGCGACGCCGTGGAAATCGCCATCGGCGGCGATGGCAGCGTCGACGTTGCTGCGGCGCAGCGCCTCGGCGAACCGCGCGTTGGCCTCTCCCACGCTCCCGGGCCAGGGCGTAGATCTTGCCGTCGGTGCGCTCGACGAGCGTCATCTCCTGGGCATGATCGGCAACGTCGCAACGGCCTGGTCAAGCGAGTCGGTCAGGCCCGAGATCGAACTGTCAGTGCAGTGTCAGGCGCGCACAGCCGTGGCGCGTTCGATTGCTCTGGCGAGCCGACCGACCGCTTCGTTGACGCTGCTGTCGGCGAGGTTGCCGTAGCCGACGACCAGTGTCGACTCGGCGGGGTCGGTTGCCGTGCGATAGTCGGCGAGGTTGCCGACCCGTACACCTTCCTTGGCTGCGAGCGCGACCACGCTGGCCGCGTCGGTCGTACCGAGGTGGAGCAGCAGGTGCAGTCCGGCCGCGGCGCCTGACATGCGGGCGCTGGGCAGTTGCCGGGACAGTTGTGCCATGAGCGTGTCGCGGCGGGCCCGGTAGCGCCGCCGACTGGCCCGAAGGTGGCGGTCGTAGCCCCCGCTGTCCAGGAACGCAGCGAGCGCGAGCTGGTCGAGCACCGGCGGTGGCAGCTCCATCGGGTTGGCCGCCCGGACCGCCGCCGCCCAGCGGTGCGGAACGGCGAACCAGCCGATGCGCAGCGCTGGGGAGAGCGTCTTGCTGAGCGAGCCGAGCAGGGCCACCCGGGAGGGCGCCATGCCTTGCATGGCCGCGACTGGACGCCGGTCGTAGCGGAAGTCGGCATCCTTGTCCTCTTCCAGGATGATGCCGTCGACCTCGTCGGCCCAGGCGATGAGCTCGGCGCGGCGGGCCGGCGCGAGGACGGTGCCAGTGGGGAACTGGTGTGCGGGGGCCACGATCGCCGCCTGGATCCGTGACTGCGCCCGCAACAGGTCGACCTGTAGCCCGTGTCCGTCGACGTTGATCGAGACGGGCATGAGCCCGGCATCGGCGATGGCCTTGCGCGTCCCTGGCCAGCCGGGCTCTTCGACGGCGACGTGGGTGACGCCGCGGGTTCGCAGGGCTCGGGCGATCCGCGTAACGCCGTCGGTCGTGCCCGCGCAAATTGTGGTGTCGTTGGGCGTCAACGCCGCGCCACGGGAGCGCACGAGGTGCTCGGCGAGGGTCCGTCGCAGGTCGCGATGGCCGGCGGGCTCCAAGTGGCCGAAGTCCGGGTATGCGGCCCGCAGGCTGGCCCGGTGTATCGCCTCCGACCAGTGTTTACGGGGAAACGCCCGCAGGTCCGGCAGCCCGGGGGCGAGGTCGAAGCGCGGCGGCGGCGGTAGTGGCACCGGCGGCGCGGGTCGGGTGGCGGCCCTGCCGGCGCTCGGACGCACGCGGGTGGCGGACCCGGTGCGCGACTCCAGGTAACCCTCGGCCGCCAGCTGTGCGTATGCCTCGGTGACGACCCACCGCGAGCAGCCCAGGTCGGCGGCGAGGGTGCGGCTCGGCGGGAGCGTGCTGCCGGCCGGGAGCCGCCCGCTGACGATCGCGGCACGGACGGCCCGGCGCAGCCGGTCGTGCAACGGGCCAACCACCTGACCTTCAAGGAGCAGCAGCAAGGTTTCCTGGGCAGTATTGGCCTGGTTTTCCAGCACAGTATTGGATCGTATCGCCGATCCAGCGTTCTCTATGGTGGCTGCTACCGCTGCCCGAGGGAGCCGCTCATGTCACCGTCCCTGACGCCCCGCCTGGTCGCCTGTGACCTCGACGGGACGATCATCCGCAGCGATGGCACCATCTCTGCCCGCACCGTCGCCGCGTTCGAAAGGATCGGGCAGGCGGGCGCGCGCTTCGTCTTTGTCACCGGCCGACCGCCGCGCCTGATGGATGCCGTTGCCAAGGCGTTCTGTCACCAGGGCACGGCGATCTGCGCCAACGGCGCGCTCTTCTACGACCTGTACCACGAGAAGGTCATCGACGAGCACCTCATCCCTCCGGCACACCTCGCCGAGGCGGCCCGGCTGCTGCGCTCGACCGTCGGCGGGATCGGTCTGGCCGTCGAATACGCCGACGAACTCGCCGGCGACGCCCGCTATGAGCCGGGCGCATGGGACGTCGGGGTCACCCTCCAGCGGCTCAGCGACCCGGAGCTGTTCGGCCGCCCCGCACCCAAGCTCCTCGGCCGCCACCAGGTGCTCTCCGCCGACGAATTGCTACAGATCGCGGCGCCCGTCCTCGCGGGGATCGTCACCGTCTACCACTCGAACGGGATACGGCTGATCGAGGCGACCGCCGCGGGCGTGAGCAAGGCTTCGGCCCTGGCCGACCTGGCGGCGCGCGGCGACATCGACCCCGCCGACGCCGTCGCATTCGGGGACATGCCCAACGACCTGCCGATGCTTGCCTGGGCAGGTACCTCGTACGGCGTCGCCAACGCGCATCCGGACGTGCTCGCCGCGGTCGACCGGGTCATCGGCGCAAACGACGACGACGGCGTCGCCGAGGTTCTCGAGCAGCTCTTTCCGGTACCGTCATGAGCGGCCGGGCAGCGAGGGAACGCTGGGCGGTCGCGGCGGTATTCGCGGTCCACGGCACGGTGCTCGGGACATTCACGTCACGGCTGCCGTGGATCGCCGATCACCTCCGCCTCGGCGCGGGACAGCTCGGCCTGGCCCTGTCGATGATCTCGGTCGGCGTGCTCCTTGCGACCCCACTGGCCGGCCGGTTCGTCCAGCGATTCGGCGGCCGGACTTCAACGATGGTGACGCTGGCGGCGTGGTGCGCCGCGTTGGCGTTGCCGGCGCTGGCCCCGAATGTGGTGGTCTTCGGAGCGCTCCTGTTTGTCTTCGGGATGACCAGCGGGACCGCGGACATGGCGATGAACGCGCAGGGGATCGAGGTGGAGAAGCGGCTCGGCAAGTCGCTCATGTCTGGGCTGCACGGGTCGTGGAGCGTCGGGGTGCTCGTGGCGGCGTTCGCCGGTTCGCTGTTCGCTCGGGCTCGGGTCGACGCACGCGTGCATTTCGCGGTGATCGCGGCCGGGTTGCTGGTGGCCGGTCTGGTCGCCGCAGCCAGGTTCAGCGGGCCGCCCACGGCCGTCGACCGGCCGGGGCAGGAACGGGTGCCCTGGTTCACTCTGCCGACGGGGCGGGTCCTGCTCATCGGACTGGTCGGCTTCTGCGCGGTCTTTCCGGAGGTCGCTGCCCACGACTGGTCGGCCATTTTCATGCGAAGAGTCCTCGGCGCCGACGAGGCTACGGCGGCGCTGGCGACGAGCGTGTTCGCCCTGACCATGACCGGCGGTCGGCTCAGCGGCGACCTCGTGGTCCGGCGGCTCGGAGTCGGCCGGACGGTACGGATCTGCGGACTGCTCGGCGCCACCGGAGCGCTGCTCGTCGTCATCGCCAATACGCAACTGCTGGCCATGGCTGGGTTCATGCTGATCGGGGCGGGCGTCTCGGTTGTCGTACCGCTGTCATTCGCCGCCGCCGGGCACGCCACGGCCAACCCAGCGGTCGGCGTCGCCGGTGTGGCGACGGTCAGTTACGGCGCCGGACTGGCAGCGCCCAGCGTCATCGGGGCGGTGGCGGCGGCGACCTCGCTCCGGGTCTCGTTCGTGGTGGTGGCGGTCCTCGCCGGGCTGGTCGCGGCGGCAGCCGGCCTCCTCGACCGGCGTCCAGAGCCCGCCGAAGCCGATTCCGGTCCATGGCGGTGAGAGCCCGATATCCGGCGTCCGCCCCACCACCACTACCGGCATCGCACCACCCCGGTTCGGGGCTCGCGCCGATGATCCTCAACCTGATCTGTTTCACCTGGTGCCGACAACAGTCGCTACGGGCGCCTTCAGCGCGGCCATGAGAGTCCGCACTTCTTCGAAGGTGAGGCTGCTGCCGCGTTGGAACTCGGTGGTGAAACGAGGCTCGCCCAGTGCCTGACGGACCCGTGCGGTGATCCGGTCGATGTCGCCGCGTTCGGAAGGCCCAGGTGGCCGTGAGTTCGATGCGCGGAGCGCGGCCCGGTCATCGACCCGACGCCGGCCGCCACCCTGGGCCCTCACAGGCGCAGCCGGGATCAACGGCTCAGCGATCTCCCACGCGCATCAGGACACCAACGCTCCATATCGGACACAAACTCATTGAACAACATCAACCATCCTACGTCACCCCAAATGAGACACGGTCTAAGCCCAAGCGAAAGCCAGCAACTACCGCAAAGAATCGAAGGTGATCACACGTGACGAAACGCCGTTTCAGTACCAGGCGTCGAGGTCCTGCCGTTGGCGTCGTGGCAGCGGTACCGGATCGCGCATCGATCGACACGACAACGGCCGAGCTCGAAGACGACCTGGTCGCGCTACGCCGTGACATTCACCGCTGGCCCGAGCTGGCCGGCGACGAACGGCGCACGGCCGCCCTCGTCGCGGACCGGCTGCGGGCCGCGGGTCTGGCCGTCTCGGTCGGCGTGGGCGGTCAAGGCGTCGTGGCGGTCCTCGACGGCGAGCGCGACGGGCCGACTGTCGCCTACCGCGCCGACCTGGACGCCGTTCCCAGCAGCGAGCTGTACGGCAGTGACTTCGCCTCGCAGGTGCCGGGAGTGGCGCACCTGTGCGGCCACGACGTCCACACCGCGATCGGCGTGGGCGTCGCCCAGGTGTTCGCGCGGCTCCGGCACCGCCTCAGCGGTCGCGTGGTGTTCGTGTTCCAGCCGGCCGAGGAGAACGTCGAGGGCGCCCGGGCGATGCTCGCCGACGGCGCCCTCGACCGGATCGAGCCGCAGGAGATCTACGCGCTGCACTGCAGCCCGCTGCCAGTCGGCGCGTTCGCGGTCATGCCCGGTTACGGCCTGCCCGGGCAGGACACGTTCGACATCGAGGTGTCCGGATCCGACGCCGCGCGTCTGCGCGCCGCGATCGACGCGCTGTCGACGGTGCAGCGCCCGCAGACCCCCGAACAGTACGCGCGGCTGGTGGACGACCTGCAGCGGCCGGACGGCCCGCTGGCGCGATTCGTCTTCGTCCGGTCCGACCTCACCGAGGACGACCGGCGAGCACAGATCCGGGTCTCGGTTCGGGCATGGCCACACGACCGCTATCCGGAGATCCGTGCCGAGGTACGGCGCCTCGTCGAGTCCGTCGACGGCGCCCGGGTCACGTTCGTCCCGGAGCCCTTCCCGCCGATGGTGTGCTCGCCGCAGCTCAGCAACACGGCCGCCGACTTCCTCCGCGGCACACTCGGCCCGCAGTCCGTCACCGTGCTGCACGCCGCGTTCCCGTTCAACGGCGAGGACTTCGGACTGTTCTTGCAGCGCGTCCCCGGAGCGATGCTGTACCTCGGCGTCGCCGACCCCGCCGCCGGCATCAACGGCGTGGCCCACGCGCCGGACTTCGCCGCCGACGAGCGGGCCATCGGCGTCGGAGTCCGGGCGATGACGGGCCTGCTGTCGCACCGGCTCCACGCCCTCGGCGCCCGCTGACCGGTCAGCGGTTGTAGCTGTCGATCGACGCGCAGGGCACAGTTGCGTTGTGGGATCGGCGGACGTGTTGTGCCCGTGTCGGGTCCGCGGTCAGATCGCGTGGGGCGAGTTCGGCGAACGCTGTGGCGACCCGCAGCGCGGGCGGGGCGTCGACGGCGAGTTCGTAGTGTCCGCGTCGGAGGCTCTGCGTGAAGGCGTGTCTGGCGATGATGACCTGTGCTGTCGTATCGGTCCGTAGTCCGCGCATCGGTTTCAGCCGGTGCCCTCGGATTCGGTTCGAGCCTGCGCAGTGAACGCCTACCCCCGGTGGCGTCCCACTTCGACCTGGCGTTCCAGCTGCTGGAACGGCACACGGCCCAGGTACCGGGGGCGGCCGGTGCGCAGCAGCGGGGTGAGGTGGTCGGCGGGCGCGGGCATGCCGAGGTGGTGGCCCTGCGCGTACGGCACCTGCAGCCGTCGCAGCCAGTCCAGCTGCCCGTCGACCTCGACACCCTCGGCAGTCACGTCGATGCCCAGGCTCTGGCCGAGGTCGCCGAGCAGTTTGACGACGGCGTGGTCGTTGCGGTTGTCCAGCATGCCGGCGACGAACAAGCGGTCGATCTTGATACCGGTGACCGACAGGGCCGACAAATGCCGCAACGTCGCCACGCCCGCGACCATGTCGTCCAGGACGATGCCGACGCCGTGGTCGCGCAGGTCATGCAGTTGCCCGACGACATCCTGCAGCTGGGCGAGGTCGGCCGACTCGGGCAGTTCCACCCGCAGGCGGTCCGGGTCAACGCCGCCTGCGGCAGCGCGGCGGCGCACTGGTCGGCGAGATCGTCGGCACAGAGCGTTTCGAGGGTGAGGTTCACGTTGACGCACCGCGGCGCCTGGCTGCCGAGCGTGGCGTCCCAGGCGGCGAGGTCGGCGCACGCGCGGTCGAGCACCCAGCTGTCCAGGGCCGGCAGCCGCCTGGCCCGGCGCACGTCCGCCAGGAACTGGTCAGGGGTCAGCAGCCCGTGCTGGGGGTGCTGCCAGCGGACGAGTGCCTCGACGGACTGGACCCATCCGTCGGTGACGCCGATGATCGGCTGGTAGAACAGCCGGAGTTCACCGTGTTCGATGGCGCGGACGATGTCGTCGCCGGCGCCCGGACGCAAACCGGGCTGGGCGCCGACGTTCAGCGCGACCCGGACCTTGTCGCCGCCGGCCCGCTTCGCCCGGTACATCGCCAGGTCCGCCTCGCGCAGCAGCGTCTCCGCGTCGGCGCCGGCGCTCGCGACGCCGACGCTGGCCACGCTGTGCGCGCCGGCCTGGTAGCGCCGGATCGGGCGTGGCGATCGCCTGCCGGAACCGCTCGCCGAGCGCGGCCGCGGACTGGTCGGCAGGCAGCCCGTCGGCGATCCGGGTCAGCACCGCGAACTCGTCGCCACCGAGCCGCGCAACGAACTCGCCGACGGTGGCCGCCGCAGTGAGCCGGTGGGCGGCGGACACGATGAGCCGGTCGCCGACGTTGTGCCCGAGCGTGGCCAGATGAGCTGGTCGACGTCCACACGGCAGGTGCGCTCGGGCGGGGGTCCGGTGCCGTTGACTCCACCGACGGCGGCCCGTCGCAGCTCACGAGCAGCGCGTCATGGTGCTTCTTAGGTGGAATTAGATGTCTTTAGACAAAGATCGAACCTCGGCGAAGTGGAAGGCGCTGACCCACGCCTCGGTCCGGACCCGTTCCGCGTTCAGCGCGTCGCTGTCGCCGTCGCCGAGTTCCGCGCGGATGTCGTCCTGGCGCCGAGCTACCCACTCGGCGCTGTCCCAGGTTGGGTCGGCGGCGCCAGCCTGCGCCCTGACGTCTCGCCAGTTCGACGCCTCGGTCACGAATGGCCCCCTCTTCAGCGACGCGAGATGTTCGGCGAACCAAGTATCCGCAAGCGGGATCACTCTGTGGTACCACGCCTTCGACCGCCGCACTGGCTCGAAGAGTGCTCGACGAAGCGAACCACCCAGGGTCACGGCGAACCAACCGGGCATACCGGACGGACCCCGCCCATCGCAAACGCCGATTGTGTGATCGGCCCCCGCTCCCACCAGCCCGAACGAAGCCAGGTCACGCCGGGGCGGGATATGGCGACGCAGGTCAGCGGGGGCGTCGGTACACTGTGCACCGCGCCCTCGTAGCTCAGGGGATAGAGCAACGGTTTCCTAAACCGTGTGTCGCAGGTTCGAATCCTGCCGGGGGCACCAGACCAGAGACATCTTGCACGTTCGTCCTGGGCTTGCGTGCCGTTCGCGTGCCACTGGCCCTCCGGGCCGCCTTGTCGAGGTGCTGGCGTCCGCATGGCGGAGACCGGCGCGACCGGGATGCGGACGTGTTGGTCAGCGCCTCGGCTCCGTCGCCCGCCTCGGCGGCCCGGCTAAGCGAGCTGCGCGGCGCCGAAGGACACCGAGAAGCGCTTGCACCAGATCGTCACCGAGCGCAGAGCGGTGACGTCAGTGGCCGCGGGGATTGCGTACACCTGGTCGCCCTTGTTGCCCTTGAGCTTGCCGAGTTCGACGTACCGGCCGTCGTCGAAGACCTGCCAGCCGGCCTTGCCGGTGACGACCGGCTGGTCGGTGAGCCACACGCGCAGGTCCGGCCCGTCGGAGGTGTCGAGCCCCTCGATCTCCAGCCGGTGCGTGCCGTCGGGCAGCCGCACGATCCGCGCGGTGCCGGACGTGTCGTGTTCGTGGGTGACGAACGTGCCCTGCGCCACGACGACGGCGGCGTTGGAACCAGAACCAGAACCAGAACCAGAACCAGAACCAGCCACGGTGGGCGCGGGCGTGGTCAGGGCCTCCCGCACGGTGGTGTCGGTGAACAGGCGCCAGGGCGCGAACCAGTACAGGCCGAACCCGACCCCCACGGCGAGTCCCGCGAGCACGATCCACGTCAACGGCTTGCGCGTCATGCCTCCGAGTGAACCGGTCGCCCCGGACCGGGGCCAGATGTCACGTGGTTACCGGCTCCTTACGACAGCTCCGAGCCAATCCTGACGCAACCTTTTGGTTGCCATTCGCGCGAGGATGTGCAACCGTTAGGTTGCGACGAAGGGAGAACACATCATGACCGACCACACGACCGGGACCCGCGAGGAGTGGCTCGCGGCGCGGCTGGAACTGCTCAAGGCGGAGAAGGAACTCACGCGGCGCAGCGACGAGGTGGCCCGGCAGCGGCAGGAGCTGCCCTGGGTGCGCGTCGACAAGGAGTACCGCTTCGACACCGACGACGGGCCGGCCACCCTCGCCGACCTGTTCCGGGGCAACTCGCAGCTGCTCGTCTACCACTTCATGTTCGGACCCGACTACACCGCCGGCTGCCCGTCGTGCTCGTCGATCGCGGACGGCTTCAACGGCTCCGTCGTCCATCTCGCCAATCACGACGTCACGCTGCACGCCGTCTCGCAGGCGCCGCTGGCGAAGCTGCAGGGGTACAAGCAGCGGATGGGCTGGACGTTCCCGTGGGCGTCCTCGGCCGGAAGCGACTTCAACTACGACTTCCGCGTGACCCACTCCGCCGAGGAGTGGCGCTCCGGCAGCGTGGAGTACAACTACCGCCAGATGGACGTGCGACCGGCCGGGGAGCTGCCCCCGAGCGTGATCGAAATGGCGTCGGGTGTCGGCGTCGACTGGTCGACGTACCGGCAGCAGGGCCCGGGCGTGAGCGCGTTCGTGCTCGACGACGGCGCCGTCTACCACACCTACTCCTCGTACGAGCGCGGTGTGGACGGCATCTGGGGCATGTACTCGTGGCTGGACCGGGCCCCCCGCGGCCGCAACGAGACCGGCGTCTGGTGGCGGCGCAAGGACGAGTACGCCCGTTCCTGACCGGGGTTTGCGGGTGCCCACCATTCACGGGGTGGTGGGCACCCGTGTCCTCAGGACCGCAGGATGCCGGCCGCGGCGGCGGCGGTGTGCCAGCGGCTGACGAAGTTGCCGAAGATCTGGCCGTACAGGTCCTCGTCCGACAGCAGGTCGATGTCGTCGATCGGGATGAAGCCGGCGTTGTCGACCATCCCGCCGCGCACGTCGTCCAGCCGGGCGAGGACCCCGTAGTCGGCAACGCCGAGGCCGAGGAACATCCAGTACACCGGCTGGTTGCTGGAACGCACCAGCAGTTCCTTGATCTGCTTCTCGGCGTGCACGCCGCCGTCGGACCAGAACAGCACCAGCGTCGGGTGCGGCGACGGCTCGGCCGCCGTCCAGTCCAGGATCTCCTTCATCACCCGGGGCTCGAAGTTGCCGCCCTCCGCGCGCTTCTTGTCGTCGGCCTGCCGCTCCAGGTAGTCGTGCGCGGTGGTGGTGCGCACCGGCGCCGACCGCACCGGGAAGTCGCCGAAGAACCACACCTCCATCTCGCCGTTGTCGTCCAGCAGGTCGGCGATCACGACCATCCGCTCCAGCGAGCGCTGCATGACGCCGCTGCGGAACAGCTTCTTCGTCGAGCCGCTGCAGTCGATCGCGAGCACCACCCGGAACGTGCGCCCGTCCAGGCCGCTCTTGACCAGCGACACCGCGACGGCGTACTTGCGCAGGTCGACGCTGGAGGCGCCGGCGGCAGGCTTGGCGAGGCTGATCTGCTTGGCCTTGGTGAGCTGGATCGCGGGTGCCGTGGTCTCGGCCAGGGGCGCCGCGTCGTCGACCGTTTCGTCGACCGTCAGCCCCACGTCGGTGATGAGCCCGCGCAGGCCGTCGGTGAAGCCGTCCCCGACGCACCGCACCTTGACCGCGTCGCGGTGCCGGTAGACGTCGCCGACGATGAGCGCGTCCTGCACGGTCGGCGTGCCGAGGTCCAGCGCGTACAGCTCCCCGCCGTCCCCGTGCAGCGCCGCCCGCAGATCTGGTACCGCGGCGAACGTGGCACCGGCAACCGTCAGGCCGATCCGCACCCGGGCGGTCGTCCCCGCCCACCCTCCCGGCGTCACTTCGAGGCGGTGCCGGGTCACCCCGCCGGCGGTCTCGGGCGGCAGCCAGCGCACCCCGGCGCCGGTGGGCTGGTTGTAGAAGACCATTGCCTCGTCGCCGGGCGCCCGGCCGGTCTCGTCGAGCAGGAACGCCACGAGGTCCACCTCGGGCCCGGACGCGTGGCTGACCACGACGGTGTACGACGGCGCCGGCGGCAGCGCCGTGTTCTGCCCACGGGCCAGGATCGCAATGGTCACGCGAAAGATTGCATCACAGCCGGGCCAGCCGTTCATGCGGCTCGGGTGGGTGCTTGCCGGTGCCGGAGCCGGATTGTGGATCCCGTAAGCGCACGCGCCGCGAGGCGGCCCGTGACGGATCTACTGATCAAGGGAGCACCCGTGACCAGTTCCACCGCTGAACGCACCCGTACCGAAACCGGTGAGCGGGAAGAAGAAGGCGTCCTGCATCCGCTGCTGCTGGCGGCGCTGATGGCACGCCGGGAGGAGCGTGGCGACACCCTGTTCGAACACCCGTTGCTGCTCGCCGCCCTCGCCCGCCGCCGCCGCGACGACGACAGCGAGTCCGGCATCGAACACCCGCTCCTGCTGGCCGCGCTCGCCCGCCGCCGCCGCGACGATGACGACGAGCCCGGCATCGAACACCCGCTCCTGCTGGCCGCGCTCGCCCGCCGCCGCCGCGACGACGACAGCGAGTCCGGCATCGAACACCCGCTGCTGCTCGCCGCCCTCGCCCGTCGCCGCCGCGACGACGGCGACAGCATCATGGACAACCCGCTGCTGCTCATGGCGCTCGCCGGCCGTAAGCGGCGGGGCAAGAACATCGTCGAGCACCCCCTTCTGCTGGCCGCCATGATGGCGCGCAACTGACCGGGGCCGCCTGTTCATCCCGATCCCGTCCTCCGGCTGTTCGCGGCCGGGGGGCGGGGCATTTGCCCATCTGAGGGAGGCACCATCGTGGCGGCTGACTCGCCCGTACCCAATGATCCGGACCAACCACACCAACATGTCGAAGCCCTGATCGACGAGCTGATCCTGGAGATCCTCGACAACGCCGACCAGAGCACGAAGACCACGGGTCGAGGTCGCGCCCAGGGGCGCGCCCCGGCCCCCGGCGGCCTGCTCGAGGGGGTCCGGTCCACCATGCGCGGCCGCTCGGGCGGCTCGACGCTGGAGCGGATGCTCATCGCCGAGGCCCTCGCCGGGGTGCTCGCCGACGCGATCGCACCGGCGCTGGCGGAGGTGCTCGCGCCGAGAATCATGAAGGTTCTGGACGACGGCGAGGATGAGGAACCGACGACCGGTGGTACTGCGAGACCCGCGAAGGCCACGGCAGCCCGGTCCCACACCCGCAAGTCCGAGTCGAAATGACGCGGCAGGCGGCGCCCCGGGGCGCCGCCTGCCGTTCCTGCTTCTTCTGTGGGGCCTCTCAGGCTCGGGCCTCCCGCCGCATGATGAATGCGAACGCGATCTCCACGCACCCGATCACCAGGGCGCTGATGCCGGTCAGCAGCACCATCGCGGTCAGCGTCACGCCGGGCCACACGACGAACACCAGGCCGACGACCAGCGACGCGACGCCCATGGTGGTCAGCCAGATCCGCGCCCGGCCGTGCGTCATCATCCCGATCCCGATCTCCGACACGCCGGTCAGCAGCCAGGCCAACCCCACGATCAACGCGAGGACCACCACGCCGTTGGCAACGTCGCGCAGGCAGGCCACCCCACCGATGATCATCGCGGCACCGACCACCCCGGTCAGCACCCGCCGTCCCATCCCCTGATGCTCGGTCAGTGCCGCCGCCACCCGCATCACGCCGGCCACGAGCAGCCAGACGCCGACCAGCGCACCGAGGACCCGCAGCGTCTCGCCCGGCCAGGCCAGCACCACGATCCCGAACAGGGCGGTGATCACGCCCAACGTCAGGGTCTGTTTGAACGGCACGGCGGCCGTAGCCGGGGAACCGTGCGCCACGCCGCGCCGAGGGGCGTCGCCGTGTCTCGCTGAAAACGTCGCCATTTTCCCTCCTTCGCTCCTGTATCACCCACGCTTCACCCACAATCACGGCTCGCCATCCCCCGTGGCGGGCGAACAGGACGGTGACGATGCGGATCAGGTCACGGGTACACCGGCATCACTTCTGGGTGACCGGACCCGACGAGGAGAGCACCGCGGCGGGCATCTATGGCGTCATCATCGGCGCGGCCGTGATGGCCTCGTCCCACGCCGCCTCAGCCGCGGCCGTGATCGGGGCGGTCCTGGTCGCCCTCGTCGTCTACTGGACCGCCGAGCGGTACTCCCGCCTGGTGGCACAACGCATCCACGCGCACCGCCGGCCGACCGCACCCGAGGTGCGGGCACAGTTGACCACCGGCTGGGAGATCGTGACGGCGTCCGCCCTGCCGGTGGCCGTCCTGACCGTGCTGCGGCTCGGGGGTGCCCCGCTCCGTGCCGCGGTGTTGTCCGCGCTCGTCTGCAGTACGTTGCTGTTGTGCCTGGCCGGCTGGGAGGTGGGCCGGAACGGCCAGCTCACCCGCCCGGAACGGCTGGTGTCGGCGTTGGTCGCCGGTGCGTTCGGCGTCCTGATGATCCTGCTCAAGATCACATTGCACTAGCCGGTCAGCGCCAGGTGGTGCCCAGCCAGACGGCGACGGCGGCGGTCACCAGGAGGCCGATGTTGAGGCCGATCAGGCGGGCCTCACCCCGGGACAGGTGCACCGCGATGCCACCGACCTGGATCAGCACGAGCCCGGCCGCGGCGGCCACGGCGAGCCACGGCGCGATCCCGGTCAGCGGCGGCAGGATCAACCCGACCGCACCGAGGACCTCCAGCACCCCGATCGTCCTCACCAGCGGCATCGGCACGCGGTCGACCCAGCCCATCATCGGCTGGAGCTGCTCCTGACTCTGCGCGACCTTCTTGCCGCCGGCGTACAGGTAGAACACCGCGAGCAACCCGCCGACGATCCAGTACGCGATCTCCATGAGCGCCCCTCACCAGGATGGTTACCAGTCGTAAGTAGGCACATGATGCGTCACTATTGAGGGGCTTACAAAAGGCACACGGATGTACGTGAGGCACAAGGGGTTGTCACTGTGCAGTACGAGCACACCTGCATGATCCGCGGCGACGGCGGCCAGACGCTCCGGGCGATCCTCGACCAGATCTGCAACAAGTGGACGCTGCTCGTCGTCGCCACCCTCGACCAGGGCACGCTGCGCTTCACCGACCTCCACCAGCAGATCCCCGGCATCTCCCAGCGGATGTTGACCCTGACGCTGCGCAACCTGGAGCGCGACGGCCTGGTCTCCCGCACGGTGTACGCCGAGGTCCCGCCACGGGTCGAGTACACCCTGACCCCCACCGGCAAGAGCCTGATCCCGCCCGCGCTCGCTCTCGCCGGCTGGGCGATCGAGCACGTGCCGCACATCGAGGCCAGCCGGGAGGCGTACCAGCTGAACTCAGGCCTCGGGCAGCGCCGCGGGGCTGAGTAGCACCTGGGCGAACCGGGCCTCGAACCGCGCGGCGCCGTGGACGGCAACGGGCAGGGTGACGGCGAAGAGCAGCGCCGCGACCAGGTAGAACGCCACCGCCGTGAGGTAGGCGTCGCCGAGGCCGAGCAGCTCGGGCAACCCCTGCCCGTCCGGCAGCGCCCACCCCCACAGCGCCCAGCTCAGCCCGCCGAGCACCCCGGCCCACCAGGTGACCACGACCGAGAACGCGACCGTGCTGGGGATGATGCGCAACGACGCGTGCGCCAGGTCCCGCCAGGCCTGCGGATCGGTGAAGGCGACGCGGTGCCGGGGCTGCCGGACCTGCCCAGCCTCCGCCTCCGCCTTCGCTTTTCCGAGCACCGCGGCGATGCGTGCCCGCTCCGCCCTGGCGAACACCCGTGACAACGTCATGGCGGCGATCATCAGCGGCACCCCGACCCAGACCACCGCCAGACTGACCCCGGCGACGAAGCCGGTCATGCACAGGACCAGTCCGCCAAGCGCCAGCGGGAACCCGGTGAGGACGTAGCGGGTGTCGGCGGCGACCCGGGCCGGGAGGCCGGTCGCGGAAGCGATGGTGGTGCGGGGCGTCTCGAGCAAGGTCGCGGTCATGCCATCGACGCTAGGCGCCGGCGCCGCTACAACCGATCCGGCGAGCCGCCCTCTCGTTGGTAGGGCCCACCCCAGTGCCGAGCGCTTTCTCCCCACGGGTTCAGGTCAGAGATCATGCCAATTGCAGTTCCCAGCCCACTCGCCGGCGAGCGTTGCTCCCGGCTACGCCAGAACAACACCACCTCACCCACCAGCTTCCGGGTCTCCGCCACCTCGATGCGGAGCGTCAGCGACTGCCTGCATCTGCGGAAGGTCCTGCAACCGACGCTGATCGCACCCGCCACGGCTCGACCGGGCCGGTTGGCACCTCGCGGGTGGTCACCAGCACCTGTGGCGTGGCTGCTGCACTCGGACGGGCGAACGGCAAGTGGGGGTCGAACACGGTCACGCGGACGACGAAGACGCCATCTCGGCTACGACGACGTGCAGCGGCCGGTCGGCAGGCGCCCAATGACACGCTGCACATGGCTGCTGCCGGGATCTGGACCGGCGTCGGCAGGCTGACGTGACGATCGTGCATTTTCGGCTACGCGGCCCTACAGGGCGACGCGGTTGCGGATGCTGTCGAGCACCGCCTCCGCCGCCCACGCGGCGGCGTCGGCGATGTCACGCCGGTCCATGCCGAACTCGCGGCGAAACGTCACCCAGGTCGCGGCGGAGTCGAGGTGGGACAGCGCCACGATGACCGCCCTGCGCTGCGCCGCGTCGAGGGATGGCACCTCGGCATCCAGCAGCCGCTCGAGGTGCGGCCGGCCGAGCGCCGGCGCCGCGCCGCTCACGCCGCGCATCGCCGTCTCGGCTACGACGTGTGCGAGCTCCGGCCGCTCGTCGTACCGCTGCATCGCGTCGCGGATCGCGAGGGGGATGTCGAAGATCGAGTGCGACTCCTCGCGGACGAACACCGTCGCCTCGATCCACGTCGCGGTCGCCAGCAGCAGATCGACCCGCGTGGGATAGTTGCGGAACACCGTGCGCTCGGCGATGCCGGCCCGGCGCGCGACGAGCCGGAACGACACGTCGTCGCTGCCGACTTCCTCGATCAGCTCGGCATAGGCGGCGAGGATGGCTGCTTGCGTGCCGCTCAACGCCGGGACGTCCGTCGACCCGGTCACGGCTTCGCCCACGTCGCGTCGAGCAGCCTCGCGAGCATGGTGCCCACGGCGCGATCGAACGCGTCGCAGATCTCGCCGGCATCCATGTCGAAGCCCGTGCGCAGTCGCGCCCAGAACATCGCCGACGAGAAGTACCGCAGGGATGCCGCGACCCGCCGCCGATCCCGTCGGTTGAGCGTCGAAGCCGACACGTCGAGCATCGCCTCGATCGCACGCGTGATGTAGGCGGGCTCGGCGTCGATCGTCAGCGAGATCGCGGACGCCCGTGCGCCGACGTATGCGTACGCGGGCGACGCGTCGAAGGCGCGGAAGCGGTCGTGCACAGCGGCGCGGAAATCGGCCACGGTCACGAACGGCGGCAGCGGGAAATGGGTCTGCTCAATCCAGTTCGAAAGTGCGGCGAGCAGGTGCGCACGCGTGGGGTACTGGCGGTAGACCGTGCGCTCCGAGATGCCGACCTCGTCGGCGAGGGCACGATAGGAGATGTCGTCGAACGTGTGCTCACGCAGCAGAGCCGCAGCGCTCGCCAGAATCGCGGTCGCGGTGTCGACCGGCTCCTCCATCACGTTCCCCTGCCTCGATCGGTCGCCCGGTGCGGGGGGCCGGTGACTTCCGGCGGAAGCACGTAGCGATCGGAATTGTCGAGCGTGAGCGCCAGCGACGAGACGTACTGCAACTGGCCGTGCGACCCTCGCTGCGCCGAGGCCAGCATATCCGGCCGCTCGAACATATAGCCGGTGACGTGGCAGCGGAACCGCTCACCCGAGGGGTTGCCGTGCTCGTCGAACAGGGGGGAGTCGATGCCGTCGGAGCGGCGGCGGAGGTAGTAGCGCCCCCGCGTGGCGAGGGCCATGACCGGCGTGGCGACGAACGCGACGCCGATCGCGATGAGCACCGAGAACGGCTTGACGGCGGTGCCGAGCAGCCCGGCGAACGCGAGCAGCGAAAGCACCGAGGCGAGTCCCACCGACACGAGCCCCACCGGGTTCCAGTCGTGCAGCATGCCGCGGCGGAACTCCGGGAAGCGCGGCGAGATGCGCAGCACCCACTTGTTGATCGCGATGTCGGTGGCGATCGTCACGAGCCACGCCATGACGACGTTCGCGTAGAGGCTCAGCACGAACGAGATGAGGGTGAAGACGTCCAGCATCATGAGCCCGTACGCGATCACGAGGTTGAGCAGCACGAAGATCGTGCGACCGGGGTAATGCTTCGTCACCCGGGTGAAGACGTTCGACCAGGCGAGCGAGCCTGAGTACGCGTTCGTCACGTTGATCTTCACCTGCGCGACCACGATGAGCAGGAGGGCGAGGACGATGGCGAGCCAGTCGGGGAACAGGGTCTGGTACATGCCGACGAACTGCTTGACCGGCTCGGTCGCGTTGTGCCCGAGGGTGGCATCCACCTTCACCAGGACGTAGACGGCCAGGAACACCCCGATCACCTGCTTGGTGCCGCTGAAGATGACCCAGCCGGGGCCGGCCAGCGCGAACGACGTCCACCACGAGCGGGCGTTCGCCGGCGTGCGCGGCGGCATGGCGCGGATGTAGTCGATCTGTTCCGCAAGCTGCGGGGTGAGGGCGAAGCACACGGCCGCGCTTGAGACAACGGCGCCGAAACCGATCGAGCCGTCGGAATTGCCGCTGAACGACGTGAAGGCGCGCACCGACTCGGGGTCGGAGACGAGGATCCACAGCAGCGGCAGCAGGGCGAGGGCGAGCCACATGGGCGTGGTCCAGAAATGCAGGCGCTCCAGTGCACGCATGCCGTAGATGACGATCGGGATCACGACCACGGTCGAGATGAGATAGCCGAGCCACGGCGGCATCCCCGTCGCCACCTGCAGCCCCTGCGCCATGATGGCGCCCTCCAGGGCGAAGAAGATGCAGGTGAAACCCGCGAAGACCACTGTTGTGATGATCGAGCCGTAGTAGCCGAATCCCGAGCCGCGGGCGATGAGGTCGAGGTCGAGGTTGTAGCGGGCGGCGTAGTAGGCGACGGGCACGCCCACGATGATGATGATGACCGGCGCGAACAGGATGCCGAGCACGGCGTTGATGGTGCCGTGGTCGATGCCGACGCTCGCGCCGATCGAGAAATCGGCGAGGAACGCGATGGACCCGAGGGCGGTCGCGCCGACGGAGGCCGCGCTCCAGCGCCGGAAGGTGCGCGGCACATATCGGAAGGCATAGTCCTCGAGGCTGTCCTCCGCGGCCGCGCGCGCGTTGCCTGTTCTGCTCACAATGGCATCCCCTCACGCGCTAGGCGTGGGGCATCATCCGGGCCCGTTGTTACGACGGCATTGCAGGCCCGGAAAACAGCAATGTCGGCTCAGATCGCCATGGCGGCCCGCACGGTGGAGACGGCTGCCGATCCCCCCTCATCGGTCTGTGTGACGAAGCCCGAGGCGAGCACGACGTACCGCTCGGCGGCCTCGAGGGCGAAGCCGATGTGCTGCTCGACGAGCAGCACATCGATGCCCTCACTGGCCAGCTGCACGATGGTGTGCTCGATCTCGGCGACGATCGTGGGCTGGATGCCCTCGGTCGGCTCGTCGAGGATGAGCAGCTTCGGCTCGGTGATCAGGGCGCGGGCGATCGCGAGCTGCTGGCGCTGCCCGCCCGAGAGCAGGCCGGCCTTGCGGGCTGCGAACTGCTCCAGTGCGGGGAAGCGAGCCAGCTGCGCGTCGATGAGGGCCTTGCCGCCCCGGCGCCCGTCGGCGACGAGCTGCAGATTCTCGAGCGTGGTGAGCTGGCCGAACGCCTGCTGACCCTGCGGCACGTACGCCATGCCGCGAGCGACGCGCTTGTTGGGGGCCAGCGACGAGATGTCCTCGCCGTCGAAGAACACGCGGCCCTTCGTCGGCTTGATGAGCCCGATCGCGACACGCAGCAGCGTCGTCTTGCCGGCGCCGTTGTGGCCGAGCACGGCCACGACCTTCCCGGCCGGGACCGTCACCCCGTGCAGCACCCGCGTGCGCCCATAGCCGGCCTCGATGTCGGTGAGCTCAAGCATGTGAGTCCTCCTCCTGCTGCGAGCTTGCGAGCCCTGCGGCTGCCGCTTCGGGCACGGCCGCCATGGCGGCCGTGGTCGCGGCGCCCGCGGTGCCCAGGTAGACCTCCTGCACCTTGGGGTCGGCCTGCACCTCGGCCACCGTGCCGTGCGAGAGCACCTTGCCCTGGTGCAGCACCGTCACGCGGGTGGCGAAGCGGCGCATGAAGTCCATGTCGTGCTCGACCACCAGCACAATGCGCTTCGCCGCGACGCGCTGCAGGAGCTCGCCGGTCGCGGTGCGCTCGTCCTGGCTCATACCGGCGACGGGTTCGTCGAGCAGCAGCACCCTCGCGTCCTGCACGAGCAGCATCGCAATCTCCAGCCACTGCTTCTGGCCGTGCGACAGGATGCCGGCCGGCGTGGCGAGCTCGCCGGCGAGTCCTGTCTCATCGAGCGCCTGCATGATCGACGGGTCGACGCCACGCCGGGTCCGTAGCAGCGAGGCCCAGTGGCGGTGGCGTCCGGCGGCGATGTCGAGATTCTGCAGCACCGAGAGCTCGTCGAAGACGCTCGCGGTCTGGAACGTGCGGCCGACCCCGAGTCGGACGATCTTGTGCACCGGCCTGCCGAGCAGCTCCTGCTCGCCGAGCCTCGCCGACCCGGTGGCCGCGGAGAGCCCCGTGATGGCGTCGATGCAGGTCGTCTTGCCGGCACCGTTCGGGCCGATGAGGAACCGGACCTCGCCGGGGTGCGCGTCGAAGGAGACGCCGCCGACCGCGACGAAGCCCGAGAACTCGACGTGGAGGTCCGTGACGACGAGCGAGTCGGTCACGACTTCGCCTCCTCGAGCTGCAGGGTGGCGGTCGGCGCCGCGGGCTGTTCGCCCGGGCCCCGTCGCACTGCCATGAACCTGGCCGGCACCGATGACAGTCCTTTCGGCAGGAAGAGGATGACGACGACGAACAGCAGGCCGATGATGTAGGTCCAGCCGTCGGGCCAGGTGGAGCCGAGGCTCGACTGCCCCCAGCCGACCGCCATCGCGCCGAGCGCGGGGCCGAAGAGCGAGGCGCGGCCGCCGAAGGCAACGCCCGCGATCATGAGGATCGAGGCAGCAGCACCGATCTCGGCCGGAGTGATGATGCCGACGATGGGCACGAACATCGCTCCGCCGATGCTTGCCATCAGCGCTGCGCCGACGAAGGCGACGAGCTTGACGTTGGCCGGGTCGTAGCCGAGGAAGCGCACGCGCTCCTCGGCGTCCCGGGTGGCGACGAGGAGCTCACCGAAGCGGCTGCGGTAGAGCTGCCACACCACGAGCAGGCACACGACGAGCAGCGCGGCCGTGATGAGGTACACCATGGTCCTGTTCGCCGGGTCGTTCAGCACGTAACCGAAGAAGTACTTGAAGTCGCTGAGTCCGGTGTCGCCGCCGGTCTCGCGGATCGTGGAGCTGACCAGGGTGGCGAGCGCGACGGCGAGCGCCTGCGTCAGGATCGCGAAGTACGCGCCCTTCACGCGGCGCTTGAACAGCGCGTAGCCGAGGAGGCCGGCCGCGATCACCGGGAGCAGCACGATCGCCAGCAGGGTGAACGCCGTGCTGCGGAACGGCTCCCAGAACGCCGGGAGCGGCGCGAGCGGATCATAGAGCACCATGAACCCCGGCACCCCGTCACCTGCGGTCTCCAGCGTGAGGTGCATGGCCATCGAGTAGGCACCGAGAGCGAAGAACACCCCCTGGCCCATGACGAGCATCCCGCCCCGGCCCCACGCCAGGCCGATGCCGACGGCGGCCATGGCCCAGCAGAGGTACTTGCCGAGGTTGCTGAGCCAGTGATCGGTGAGCACGAGGGGAGCGACCGCGAGGAGCAGGACGGCGAACACCCCGATGCCGGAGAGGGAAAGCCAGGGCTTCAGTTTGGTCATACCAGACTCCTGGTTCGCACCGTGAACAGGCCCTGCGGGCGCACCTGCAGGAAGACGATCACGAGGATGAGGGCAAGCACCTGCGCGAGGCTGCCGGTCGTCCAGTAGGCGAAGCACGAGAGGCCGACGCCCACCGCCAATGCGGCGATGATGGTGCCCTTGAGCTGGCCGATGCCGCCTGCGGCGACGACGAGGAAGGCCGGGATGATGTACTGCACGCCCATCGTGGAGTTCGTGCCGCCGATGAGCGACGCGGCCACTCCGGCGACCCCGGCCAGCCCCGACCCGACGAAGAAGGTCAGGCGGTCGACGGTGCGGGTGGAGATCCCCGCGGTCTCGGCGAGGTCCCGGTTGTGCACGGTCGCCCGGATGCGGCGGCCGAACGAGGTGTACTTGAGCCAGGCCGCCAGCGCGGCGACGCAGACGGTCGCGAGCACGATGGTGAACACCTGCCGCAGCGGCCAGTCGTAGCCGAGGATGGTCAACTGCCCGTCGAGCCAGCCCGGCTTCTCCACCGGGACGCCCTGGGACGGGAAGATCTGCAGCGCCGCCTGTTGCAGGATCAGGCTGACACCGACCGTGACGAGCAGGGTGTCGAGGGGTCTGCGGTACATCCACTGGATGATGCTGACCTCCAGCAGGAGGCCGAACAGTCCGGCGACGAGGAACGCGACCGGCAGCGCGACCGGGATCGACAGGTCGCTGGAGTCGATGACCTGCTGGACGAGGTAGGCGGTGAATGCGCCGATCATGAGGAACTCGCCGTGGGCCATGTTGATCACGCCCATCTGGCCGAACGTGAGCGAGAGGCCGAGCGCGGCGAGCAGGAGCAGCGCACCCTGTGCGCTGCCGTTCAGCAGCGGTGGGATCAGTGAGTCCACGTGCTCTCGCTCTCTGTGCGGAGGTGGGTGTGCGGGGGATCCGGGGTACGCGGGGTTGCCTGACGCAACCCCGCGTCCGGGTGGAACTGTCAGCCGGCGGACTTCACGAGCTGGTCACGGACGCTCGCCGGGAACCAGTCGTAGCCCTTGAGGAACGGGTCGGGCTTGATGAACGCGTCGGAGGACCAGACGATGTCGAACTGGTTACTGGCGTTGATCTTGCCGATGTGACCCGGCTTCGAGATGTGGTGGTTCTCGCCGTCGAGCGTGACGGTGCCCTCCGGCGCGGCGAACGTGATGCCGCCCTTCTTCGCCGCGGCGTTCACCGCGTTGACGTCGAACGAGCCGGCCGCCTCGACGAGTGCCTTGTACAGGTACAGCGAGATGTAGGCGGCCTCCATCGGGTCGGAGGTGACGCCGCTGCTGTTGGGGTATGCCTTCCAGCTGTCGATGAACTTCTGGTTGGTGTCGGTCTTGAGCGACTGGAAGTAGTTCCACGACGCGTAGTGGCCGGTGACCGCGTGACCCATGGCCGGCGCCTCCTCCTCGGCGATCGACACCGAGATGATCGGCGTCGTCTCCGCGGTGAGGCCGGCGTCGTAGTAGGCCTTGATGAAGCCGACGTTCGACGAGCCGTTGATGGTGTTGAAGATGAAGTCGGGCTTGGCCGCCTTGATCTTCGCCACCTGGGTGGTCCAGTCGTCCTTGTCGAGAGGCACGTACTCCTCACCGACGATCTTGATGCCGAGCTTGGCCGCGTAGAGCTTGATGATCGCGTTCGCGGTGCGCGGGAAGACGTAGTCGCTGCCGGCGAGGAACAGGTTCTTCACGCCCTTGGAGGCGAGGAAGTCCATCGCGGGGATGATCTGCTGGTTGGTGGTCGCACCGGTGTAGTAGATGTTCGGCGACGCCTCGAGGCCCTCGTACTGCACCGGGTAGAAGAAGAGGCCGTTGTTCTTCTCGACGACCGGCTTGACGGCCTTGCGGGAGGACGAGGTCCAGCCGCCGAAGATCGCGCCGACGCAGTCCTGGGTGAGCAGCTTCTCGGTCTTCTCCGCGAAGGTGGGCCAGTCGGTGGCGCCGTCCTCCTGGACGTACTTGATCTTCTTCTTGAGGATGCCGCCGCTGGCATTGATCTCGTCGGCAGCCATGTGCAGCACGTTGGAGACGGTCTTCTCGGAGATCGCCATGCCGCCGGTCAGGGAGTTGAGGAAGCCGAGCTTGATCGTGTCGCCGGAGGTGTCGATGCAGCTGGCCGCCGAAGCCGCCCCGCCGGGCTTCTCCTCGTCGCCGGCCTTGGCGCCACAGCCGGCGAGCACGAGGGCCACGGTCGTCCCGATGGCGCCCGTGGCCACAAGCGTGCGCAGCCGCTTGCTGGTGGTGGACATATGTGAGAGCTCCGTTCCTGGTAAAGGGGCGTGACGCCTGGGTCGCGGCACGGCGGATCGTGCGGATACACATGTCCAGGGCGAACCGCCGGCGTCCCGAGCGCCCCACCCCGTGTCGCCGGAAAGGTGCAGCCGACTGTGCAGGTGAGAGCAGGTTGACCCCGAGTCATTACTCTGACATTTCTTGACCGTTCCAACCCTGTAACCACGGGCCCGACTGCAGTCCAATTGCCCTGCAAATACGTGGAAAATCGTGGAATGACGATGTCAAAGTACTGCCACAGTCGGAGGGGGCGTGGCAGTCATGGCACACTTCTGACATCCGGGTTGGGCCAGGGGCCCGCCTTGATGGCGGCCAGTACACCGGGTCGCCCGGGCGGTCAACAGCCGATCTCGTTTGGCCCCAGACGAACCGGGCGGGCAGATCGGGACGGCGCCACGGGAGCGCCGCCTGTTGCCGAGCTCGTGGCACGGAAGCCGGGCTGGCCTAGGCTTCCACCTTGTGATCCGCGTGCTCATCGCCGACGACCAGCCGATGGTGCGGGCGGGGCTGCGGCAGATCCTCGGCGCCGAGCCCGACGTCGAGGTGGTCGCCGAGGCCGCCGACGGGGTCGAGGCGCTGCGGCTGGCCCGGGAGCTCGCCCCGGACGTCGCCCTGCTCGACATCCGCATGCCGCGCATGGACGGCCTCACCGTGACCCGGCACCTCGCCGGCGGACCGACCCGGGTCGTCGTGGTCACCACGTTCGACCTGGACGAGTACGTCTACCCGGCGCTGCGCGACGGCGCCTCCGGCTTCCTGCTCAAACGGTCCGGGCCGGCGCTGCTGGCCGAGGCGGTCCGCGCCGCGTACGCCGGGGACAGCCTGATCAGCCCCTCGATCACGGTGCGGCTGCTGAAGCACGTCACCGGTCCCCGCCCGGTCCGGCCCGCACCGGTCGAGGCGCTCACGGAACGGGAGCTGGAGGTGGCCGCGCACGTCGGCGCGGGCCGCACCAACGCGGAGATCGGCGCCGAACTGTTCATCTCGGCGGGCACGGTCAAGACGCACGTCGCCGCGATCCAGCGCAAGCTCGGCGTGCGCAACCGCGTCGGGATCGCCGTGTGGGCGTGGGACACGGGCACCGTGGCACCGTGACCCGCCCCCTCAAGCTGCTCCTGGTGGTGCTGCCGGTCGGGCTGCTGTGGCTGTGCGCGCTGCCGCTGACCGGGCCCGCCGGCATCGTTCCCGGCGCCGCCGCGGGGGCCGCCGTGACGGTCGCCGCCCTCGCGCGCACGCCGTGGCCGGCGATGCTGGCCGCCGCCGGGTCCTTGCTGACCGACGCGCTCTACACCGGCCCGCCGCAGCCGCCCGCGCTGTGGGCGCCGGTCGAGTTCGTTGCGCTGACCGTCCTGCTGGTGTCGCTCGCCCGCCGGGGACCGGCCCGTGCCGTCGTCGCCGTCGGCCTCGCCGTCACCGCGCTGCCGCTGCGGATGTCCCTGCACGTGCCCGGCGACCGGGTCGAGGCGTCGGTGCTGCTCGTCGCGGCCGCGTTCACGGCGGCGGTCTGCACCACCGGCACCGGGCTGTACCTGCGGCTCGGCGACCACCGGCGGCGGCTGGCCGAGGAGCAGGCCCGCCGGGCGCACCGCCTGGACCTGGCCCGCGACCTGCACGACCTGGTTGCCCACGAGGTCACCGGCATCGTGATCGCGGCGCAGGCGGCGGCGCTGCCCGACATCGAGGCGGCGGGCCTGCGGGCGCTGGAGGCCATGGACCAGATGGTCAGCACCCTGCGCGGACCGGTGTCACAGCGCGTCCACGGCGTCGCGGACCTGCCGGACGTGGTGCGCCGGTTCTCCACCACCGGCCCGACCGCGGCGACGCTGTCGATGCCGGCGGTGCCGGACCTGTCCCCGGACGCGTCGAAGGCCGCCTACCACGTGGTGATCGAGGCACTGACCAACGTCCGCCGGCACGCCCCGGCCGCGACCACCGTGACGGTGACCGTGACATCGACAGGCCCGGGGGTCGAGCTGCGGATCGTGAACGACAAGAGCGCGGGACCGCGGCTGGAAAGGGACGGCGGCGGCACCGGCCTCGTCGGCCTCGACGAGCGGGTCAGGTCCGTCGGCGGCGACCTGACCGCCGGTCCGCTCGGCGACGGCTGGCAGGTGACCTGCCACCTGCCAGCCGTCAGCTGACGTATCAGCCGAGGTTGACGATGATCACCAACGCGATGATCAGGAGAAACGGGATGCACAGCCCGATGATGCTGATCGGGCGGGCCAGCAGCCGGGGGCCCGGGTCCATCGGCTGGCGGGCGCCGCCGAACGGCGAGGGCTGCGGCGGGGCGAGCCTGGCGACCTTGCCCCGGTTGATGATGTTCCACAGCACGATGAACGGCGTGATCAGGAACGAGATGTAGCCGTACCAACCCTGGATGAGGGTCTTCGAGGTCATCTCGCGGAACGTGGCCATGCCGCAGTCCCGGCAGAACGGGCCGTCGACGTGGCGGAACTGCATCACGATGATCATGCCCCGGTGACCGCGGAACTTGGTCTTGGCGGTGGGGACGTTGTTGCAGAAGCGGCAGGGGGTGAGCTGGGCAGCCTGCTGTTGCTGCTGAGCCGATGTTGACATGGTGGTTCCTCCCGTGAAGGGCAACAGGCTACGACATCTCCGGCGGCCATGGGGGCCCGGAATCTGCCGTTCGGCAGATGTGCGCCGCGGTGGCAGTCGGGACGCTCGAACGATGCTGGAACTGATCGACATCACGAAGGTCTACAAGGGGCACAAGCGCGCCGTCGACGGGCTGACGCTGCGGCTCGGGCCGGGTCTCGTGGGGCTGCTCGGGCCCAACGGGGCCGGGAAGTCCTCGCTGCTGCGCATCGCGGCGACGGTCACCCGGCCGACCGGCGGGCAGGTGCGCTTCGCCGGCGGCGACGCGGTGGCCAGGCCGGGCCCGCTGCGCCGGGCGCTCGGGTACCTCCCGCAGGACTTCGGCGTGTACCCGCACCTCACCGGGCACGAGTTCCTCAGCTACCTGGCCGCCGTCCGCGGGCTGGCGGGACGCTCCGCCCGGGCGCGCGTCGGCGAGCTGCTCGAGCTGGTCAACCTCACGCACGCCGCGAAGCGGCCCCTCGGCGGATACTCCGGCGGCATGCTGCGGCGGGTCGGGATCGCGCAGGCGCTCCTCGCGGACCCGCGGATCATCGTCGTGGACGAGCCGACCGCGGGTCTCGACCCGGAGGAGCGGGTGCGGTTCCGCAACCTGCTGAGCGACCTGTCCGCGGACCGGTCGGTGCTGCTGTCGACGCACGTCGTCTCCGACGTCGAGTCGGTCGCGACCCGCATCGTGGTCGTCACCGGCGGCCGGATCCGGTTCGACGGTGAACCCGCCGAGCTCCAGCGCGGCGTCGCCGGGCACGTCTGGGAGCTGACCGTGCCGCCGGCCGAGCTGGCCGCCCTGCAGCGGCGCCTGCCGGTGACCCGCCTCGTCCGCACCGCCGAGCAGGTCCGGGTGCGGGTCCTGGCCGCGCACCGGCCGGCGCCGGACGCGACCCCGGTCCCGCCGGACCTGGAGGACGCCTACCTCGCCGTCGTGCACCGCACCCGGGCCACGACATGAAGGCCGGCGTGACGGCCTGGTGGGGGCTCACCGTCGCGGACTTCCGCGAGCGGGTGCGCCGGCCCGCGTACCTGGTGATGCTGATCTCGGCGGTCGGCCTGGGCTGGCTGGCGGTGCCGCCCACCGACGCGCGCTGGGTGGTGCTCGACGCCGGTGGGTACCGCGGCCTCTACACCAGCGCGTACGTCGGCCTGGTGACCGCCCTGACCAGCGCGCTGTGGCTCACGTTCGTCGGGTTCTACCTGGTCCGCGACGCCGTGGCGCGCGACGTGCGCACCGGCGTCGGCCAGCTGCTCGCCGCCGGCCCGCTGCGCACGCCGGTGTACCTGGCCGGCAAGTTCACCAGCAACCTGCTGGTGCTCGGCTCGATGGCCGGGGTCCTCGCGGTGACCGCGCTGGTGCTGCAGCTGCTGCGGGGCGAGTCCCGCACCGTCGACCCGGTCGGGCTGATGGCGCCGTTCGTGTTCCTGGCGCTGCCGATGCTCGCCGTGACCGCCGCCGCGGCGCTGCTGTTCGAGACGACCCCGGTGCTGCGCTCCGGGTTCGGCAACATGCTGTGGTGCTTCGTGTGGATGGCCGGCGCGATCGGCGGTCAGTCGGCGTCGGCACCGCTGGGCGGCATCGGCGTCGGCCAGCTGGCCGGGACGATGCCGGCGACGGCCGACACGTTCGGGCTGGGTCTCATGTACGTCGACCGTCCACTGCGGACCTTCGAATGGTCCGGGCTGCCACTGGACGCCGGCTTCGTCGCGGGGCGGGTCGCGCTGACCCTCCTTGCGGTGGCCGTCGCGCTGCTGCCGGCGCTGTGGTTCCACCGCTTCGACGTCGCCGCCCGCTCCACCGCCCGGTCACTGCCGGAGCCGCACACCGTCTACCGGGGACTGCCACCGACCGCGGCCGTCGCCGGGTCCGCGACCGGGCGGCTGCTCGCCGCCGAGGTGCTGATCCTGGTCCGGGGCACGCCATGGTGGTGGTGGGCCGGCGCGGCGGTGCTCGCGGTCGCGGGTCTCGCCGCGCCGCCCGGCCCGGTGCTCGCCGTCGTGTGGATCTGGCCGGTGCTGCTCTGGTCCCGCCTCGGGACCCGCGACGAGACGGCGGCGATCCTCGCGGCGTATCCCGCTCCACGCCGGCGCCTCGTTGCCGAGTGGGCCGCCGGGGTGCTCGTCGCCGCCGCCATCGGAGCCCTCCCCGCCGTCCGGATGCTGGCCGGCGCCGACCTGCCCGGCCTCGCTGCGTGGACCGCCGGCGCCCTGTTCATCCCGGCGCTGGCACTCGCGCTCGGCACGCTCACCGGCGTGCCACGCACCTTCCAGGCGCTCTACACCGTGCTCTGGTACATGCTGATCAACGACGTCGCAGCCCTGGACTTCATGGGGGCGCTGCCGTCCGGTGGCCCGCCACCCGCAGCGGTCGCCGGCGCGGCGGTGGCGCTGTTCGCGCTCGCCTTCGGCGTGACGCGGCTGCGCCACGCCCGCCGCTGAGGTTCCCGTGATCCGGAAGACCTTGTGTAGTCAGGGGTGCCCAGGGTCTTCCGGATCACGAGGAACTCACGACGGTGACGCCCGCGAGGCGGATCGCCGCCAGCTCGGCGGGGTCGGCGGTGGGGTCGGTGACGAGGACCGCGACCGAGGTCAGCGGCGCGATCGTGGCCAGGCAGTTGCGGCCGATCTTCGAGCCGTCGGCGACGACGATGACGTGGGCGGCGCGGCGGAGCATGGTGGCGTTGGTGTTGGCCTCGATGTCGTCGTGGGTGGTGAGGCCGCCGGCCGCGGAGACGCCGTCGACGCCGATCACGGCGACCTGCAGGTGCAGCCCGTTGAGGGTGCGGTCGGCGATGGGGCCGACCAGCTCGTAGGACTGCGTGCGGGTCACCCCGCCGGTCATGATCAGTTTGAGGCGGGGAAGCAGCGCCAGTTCGGCGGCGATGTTGACCGCGTTGGTGACGACGGTCAGGTCGACGCGGGTGGCGAGCAGCCTGGCCAGCAGGTGGGTCGTCGTGCCGCCGGTGAGGCCCAGGGTCAGCGGGCCGTGCGGGAGCAGGTCGAAGGCCAGCCGCGCGATCGCCGCCTTGGCCTCGCGGTGCCGGCCGGTGCGGTAGCGGACCGGGAGCTCGATGTGGGACGGCGAGGCCGCGACCGCGCCGCCGTGGGTGCGGGCGAGCAGCTTCTGGTCTTCCAGGGTCTGCAGGTCGCGGCGGATGGTCGCGGCCGAGACGCCGAACTCGGCGGCCAGCGAGCCGGCGTCGATCGAGCCGTCGCCCGAGACGCGGGTCAGGATCGCGGAGACGCGATCGGCGCGGCGGCGGCTCACAAGCAGCCAAACGCGCAGTTCAGAATGTCCACTTGAGCAAGATAGCTTGTGAGGCGCGCAGGAATCGCGCAACCCTGGTGGCATGACGGACACCGCGAACGAGATCGCCAGCCAGCCCGAGACGTGGGCGCGGGCCGCAAGCGTCGACGGTGCCGCGCTCGTCGCGCCCGGGGAGCGGGTGCTGGTGCTGGGCTGCGGCACGTCGTGGTTCATGGCGCAGAGCCTGGCCGAGCTGCGGGAGTCGGCCGGCTTCGGCGAGACCGACGCCGTGTGCGCGTCGGAGTTCGTGCCGCGCCGCCGGTATGACCGGGTCATCGCGATCACCAGGTCGGGCACGTCGACGGAGGTGCTCGACGCGCTGCGGCAGATCCCGGAGGGCACGCACCGGGTGGCGATCACCGCGGTGGACGGCGAGCCGGTCGACCAGCTCGTCGAGGAGCGGATCCTGCTGGACTTCGCCGACGAGCGCAGCGTCGTGCAGACGAGGTTCCCGACCACGCTGCTGGCGGTGGCGCGCCGGGCGTACGGGGAGGACCTGTCGCACCTGGTCGCCGACGGCGAGGCGGCCCTGGCCGCGGACCTCCCCGGCGACACCGGGAAGACCGAGCACCTGGTGTTCCTCGGCACCGGCTGGACCGTGGGGCTGGCGCACGAGGCGGCGCTGAAGGTCCGCGAGGCGGCCCAGGCCTGGTCGGAGTCGTACCCGGCGATGGACTACCGGCACGGACCGGTCGCCGTGGCCGGGGCGCGGAGCCTGGTCTGGGCGTTCGGCGCGGTGCCGGAGTCGCTGGACGAGCCGATCCGCGGCGCGGGGGCGACCCCGGTCCGCAACGGCCTCGACCCCCTGGCCCAGCTCGTCCTCGCGCAGCGGTTCGCCGTCGCGCTCGCGGAGCACAAGGGGCTCGACCCGGACCGGCCGAGGCTGCTGACCCGTTCCGTGATCCTGACCCAGCCATGATCGTCACGGTGACGCTGAATCCCGCGCTGGACCTCACGTACACCGTGGACGCGCTGGTGCCGCACGCCACGCACCGCGTCCGGCGGGTGGCGGAGCGGGCCGGCGGCAAGGGGCTCAACGTCGCCGCGGTGCTGCACGCGCTCGGCGAGCCGGTCCTGGCGACCGGGCTGCTCGGCGGGGCGACGGGCGCCGTCGTCCAGGCGAAGATCCGCACCCCGCACAGCTTCACCCCGATCGGCGGGGAGACCCGGCGGACCGTGACGGTCGTCGACCGCACGGACGCGACCGGGCTGTGGGAGCCGGGACCGGTCGTGACCGATGTGGAGTGGGCCGCGTTCCAGGCGAACTACGTCGCGCTGGTGCAGGACGCCGAGGTGGTCGTGCTGTCGGGGTCACTGCCGCAGGGACTTCCGGACGACGCCTATGCGGTGCTGATCCGGCTGGCTCGGCGGCACCACTGCCGCAGCGTCCTCGACACCAGCGGTGCGGCACTCGAGCGGGGCGCGGCGGCCGGGCCGGACGTGGTCAAGCCCAACGCCCAGGAACTCGCCGCACTGCAGAGCCCGACGGCGGCGGTCGTCGAGTCGCACGGGCCGGAAGGGCTGATCGCCCGGACGCCGCAGGGGTCGTGGCGGGCGGCGCCGCCCGAGGTGGTGACCGGCAACCCGACCGGCGCAGGCGACGCGTGCGCGGCGGCGCTCGCCCGCGGCCTGCGCGACGGCACGCCGTGGCCGGCACTGCTCGCGGACGCGGTGGCCCTGGCCGCGGCTGCGGTCAAAGCACCGGTCGCCGGCGAGATCGACATCAACCACTACCGAGCAACGAGGGAACGGGTCCATGTTCAGCCCCACGGGTGAGATCGTCGAGGCCGCACGGGTGGCGGGGGTCGGCGTCGGCGCGTTCAACGTCATCACCGTCGAGCACGCCGAGGCGATCGTCGCCGGGGCGGAGGCGGCGGGCCGGCCGGTGGTGCTGCAGATCAGCCAGAACGCGGTGAAGTTCCACGGTGGGCGGCTCGGCCCGATCGCGGCGGCGGCGCGGCGGGTCGCGGAGCTGTCGGCGGTGGCCGTGGGGCTGCACCTGGACCACGTGGAGAGCGACGAGCTGTTCGACCTGGCCGCGGCGCACGGGTTCGGCTCGGCGATGTACGACGCGTCGCGGCTGCCGTTCGCGGACAATGTCCGAGCGACGGCGGACGCGGTCCGGCGCGGGCACGCGGCCGGGATCTGGGTGGAGAGCGAGCTCGGCGAGGTCGGCGGCAAGGACGGCGCCCACGCCCCGGGCGCGCGGACAGACCCGGGGGAGGCGGCGGCGTATGTCGAGGCGACCGGCGTCGACGCCCTCGCGGTCGCGGTCGGGTCGAGCCACGCGATGACGACCCGGACGGCGTCCCTCGACCACGACCTCATCGCGCGGCTCAACACAGCGGTGCCGGTGCCGCTGGTGCTGCACGGTTCGTCGGGACTGCCGGACGGCGAGCTCCGCGCGGCGGTCCGGGGCGGGCTCGTGAAAATCAACATCGGCACGGCGCTGAACATCGCGTTCACCGATGCGATCCGGGCCACCCTCGGCGACCCGGCGGTGGTCGACCCGCGCAAGTACCTGAAGGCCGCCAGGGCCGCGATGGCGGACACGGTGACGCGTTCGCTGCGGGTGGTGACCGAGCTTTAGGCCACCTTTACGTTCGACTTAGATCTCCGGGGAACCCTTGAGAGAGCGCTCTCTCACTGTCTACCGTCTCGGTGCCTGCCCCAACTTTTCCCCGGAGGGCTCATGCCGACCCAACGGCAGACCAGACGCCGTACCTTGCTCGCACTGCTCGCCGTGCCGGTCGTCGGCGCGGTCGCGACGACCGTCATCGTCACCACCAGCGCGGGCGCCGAACAGTCCGACACCGCCGGCCTCATCCAGGCCGAGGCGTGGAGCGGCCAGTCCGGCGCGAAGACCGAGAACACCGGCGACACCGGCGGTGGCAAGAACGTCGGCTGGCTCGCCAACGGTGACTGGATGCGCTACGACGCCATCGACCTCGGCAGCAGCGGCCCCCTGACCGCCAGCGTCCGCGTCGCCGCGGCCAGCCGCGCCGGCGGCACCGTCGAGCTGCACGCCGGCTCCCAGACCGGCGAGCTGCTCGCCAGCTACCCGGTGAACTACACCGGCGGCTGGCAGACGTGGACCACCAAGACCGCCGTCAGCCCGACCGCGCTGACCGGCCCGCAGACCGTCTTCGTCGTGCTGAAGAGCAACCAGGCCGGCGACTTCATCAACATCAACTGGCTGCAGTTCAAGCGGACCCCGACCGCGACGATCCCGGGCTCCCCGACCGCTTCGGCCGGGGGCACCAAGGCGCCGACGAGCGCGCCGCCGGCGCCGCAGACCGGCTGGCCGACCGTCGACGCGGCGAAGCAGGCCGCCGACACCGCCGCGTTCTTCGCCCGCAAGCCCAAGCCGATCACCAACAACCCGGTGAAGGTCCCCGAGTTCAACGCGCAGTGCACGGTCAGCCACCACAACAACGACGACCCGATCGTCTTCCCGGGCCTGGCCGGCGCCGCGCACAACCACACGTTCTTCGGCAACAAGACCACCGATGCCGCCTCGACCGCCGAGAGCCTGTTCGCCGGGGCGACGACGTGCAACCCGGCCGGCGACCACTCGGCCTACTGGATCCCGACGCTGTATCAGAACGGCAAGGTCGTCGACCCCAAGGGCGCGGTGACCATCTACTACGGATCGCGCCTGAAGGACCCGAGCAAGACCCAGCCGTTCCCGTTCGGCCTGCGCATGATCGCCGGTGACGCGAAGACCCAGACGGACACGCCCGACAAGCAGGGCAACCACTTCTGGTGCGCGGGCATCGGCGGCTCGACCGGCCGCACCCCGGACGGTGAGTACCCGGTCTGCGCCCCGACGGCCGAGCTGGTCCGCCAGATCACGTTCCCCGACTGCTGGGACGGCGTGCACCTGGACAGCCCCAACCACAAGGACCACATGGCCAACGGCGACTACACCGGCGCCTGCCCGAAGTCGCACCCGGTGCCGATCCCCTCGGTGTCCTTCGTGATCGCCTACCCGCTGAACACCAACACGACCGGGATCACGCTCTCCTCCGGCAACGGGTACTCGATGCACGCGGACTTCTTCAACGCTTGGGAGCCCGAGGAGCTGGCCCGGCGGGTCCGGGACTGCCTCGACCAGGGCTACAAGTGCAACTCGGCGGGCAACTTCTAGACCGCCGCGCGATCGGAAAGGCCACCCGCCGCCACGGGTGGCCTTTTCACAGCCGGCTGCCAAGTTCAGCGGACGTTGCTGGCAGGCACGGCCACGACAGTTGCTTCCAGCGGCCCTCCCGGAGCGGGCCGACCGACCGCGGGAGCGACAACATGAACAACACCGAGCAGACCACGCCGGTCTGGGCCGAGCCGGTCGCCGTCAACGGCACGCCGGTGCCCCACCTGACCGAACCGAGCGTGGCACCTGTTCAAAACGGCGCGCCGACAGTTCAAGCGCCGGGCAGGTCGTCGAGGTTGAAGACCGCCATCGTCGGAGCGGTCGCGGTGCTGATCATCGGCGGTGGCGGGTTCGCGGTGATCAGGGCGGCCGGCGACAACGGCGCGTCCACCAGCCAGCAGACCGGGGTGCAGGGGGCCCAGGGCGCACAGGGGGCGCCGGGCGGCGGCCAGGGTGCTGCGGGTGGCATGGGTGGCGGGGGTACGGGCGGAGGCATGGGCCGTGGGGCGAACGGCCTCGCCGGGGTGCTCTACGGGGACTTCGTCGCGTCCGACGGCAACGGCGGCACCGTCACCAGGCGCATGCAGACCGGGACGGTCACCGCGGTCAGCGCCTCGTCGATCACCGCGAAGAGCGCCGACGGGCACGCCACGACGTTCGCGGTCACGTCTTCGACGACGGTCGGCGGCGGCGGCGCGATCGGCGACGTGAAGGTCGGTGACACCGTGACCGTGGTCGGCACACTCAGCGGCGAGGCCGCGACTGCCACCACGATCACCGACTCCACGCTCAACCAGGCCAACGGCGGCGGCCAGCAGGGTGGCCAGCCACCGGCCACGAACTGACCGGTCGGAAGAGAGAGGGAGGGTCAGACCGGGGCGAGGGCCCGGCTGCACAGCGTGCGGGCCCACTGGATGCGGTCCAGCGCGACCTCTGGCCGGTCGCCGAAGACCTCGGCGGCGCGGGCGTAGCACTCGTCCGGGCCGAGCCGGTCGAGCGTCCGGTCGACGGTGGCGCGAACCGTCGCGTCGTCGAGATCGGCGTGGTTGGGGGTGTCGGAGACGAACAGGGCCATGCACAGGACCGGGTCCACCAGGCAGGTCGTCATTGTGGCTCACCTCTCACAGAGGTCGTTGGTGTCCTGTCCACCGTCGCTCGGGTGAGGGTGCGGGGCATCTGCGCCAGCATGCGTCCGGCACTGCGGGTTTCCCGACCCGGATATACCGGCTGGCCGCCACCGGCGTCTCAACCGGCATCACCCTCGTCGGGTGCGTCCACCAGCGGGATCCTGATGTCGAGCCGGGTGCCCCGGCCCGGCCGGCTGGCGATGTGCATCGTGCCGCCGAGCGCGGCGACCCGGTCACCGAGGCCGATCAGGCCGGTGCCGGTCTGCGGATCGGCGCCGCCGACCCCGTCGTCCTCGATCGAGACCTCGAGCAGGCCCGCCGGCGGATCGCCGCCGGGCGCCTCCATGATCGCCGCGCGGACGCAGATGAGCTTCGCGTGAGCGTGCCGGATGGCGTTGGTCAGCGCCTCGGCGACGACGTAGTAGACCCCGATCTCGATCTTCGTGTCGAGGCGGGAGGGCAGCGCGAGGCGGACCTCCACCGGTATCGGTGACCTGCGGCCGAGCGACTTGATCGCCGGGACCAGGCCGCCCTCGGACAGGATCGACGGATGGATGCCGCGGGCCAGCTCGCGCAGCTCGTCGATGGCCTCGGCCAGGTCGGTGCCCATCGTGCGCAGCCGGTCCTGCAACCCGTCCTGGACCTGCGTCTCGGTCGCCCGCAGCTGCAGCAGCAGGGCGATCAGCCGCTGCTGGGTGCCGTCGTGCAGGTCGCGCTCGATCCGGCGGCGGCTCTCGTCGGTCGCGGCGACGACCCTGGCCCGGGACGCGGTCAGGTCGGCGCGGGCCTGCGAGTTGGCGATCGCGCTGGCGATGAGGTCGGTGAACTCCGCGGCCCGGGCGGCGTCGTGCTGCAGCAGCGGGTGGGAGCGGGTCGACAGGGCCTTCAGCACGCCCCAGGTCCGCCCGGCGACGAGGACCGGCGCGCCGATCGCGGAGCGGATCGACAGGTCGCCGAACTCATGGCCGAGGAAGTCCGCGCTCTTGGGTCCTTCGAGGCGGATCGGCTTGCCGGAGCGCAGGACCTGCCCGGCGAGGCCCTGGTTCTCCAGGTTGACCTTGCCCAGCGAGATGCGGTGCGAGACGTCCCAGCACCAGCTGGCCACGACGGTGCCGCCGCCGTCGGGTTCGAAGCGGAGCAGGGCCGTGGCGTCCGCGCCGAAGAGCTTGCCGGCCTCCTCGGTCACCGCGCCGAACACGGCCTCCGCCGGCTTCCCCTTGGCCGCGACGGTCGCCACCCGGCGCAGTGCCGCCTGTTCGGCGGCGATCGCGCTGAGCGTGTCGCGGCTCTGCTCCAGCACGCCGACCATCGAGTTGAACGTGCGCTGCATGCTGCCGATCTCCACCGGGCCGTCGGTGGCGACGCGGACGCTCAGGTCGCCGTTGGCGACCTTGTCGGCGGCGGACACCAGCCGGTGCAGGGGGCGGGCCACCATCACGGCGAGCGACCGGGTCAGGATGGCGACGCCGATCAACGAGGTGGCGAAGCCGGCGATCCCCGCGACGAAGGCCCGCTGGCCGGCGATCATCGCGTCCCGCCGGGCGCGTTCGACCGTGGTGCGCTGCGCGTTGGCGAAGTCGTCGAACTGCTGGCGCAGGTCGGAGATCTGCCGCTGGCCGGCGCGGATCGACTCGGCGTTGATGTTCTTCGGCACCGCGCCCTCCTCCAGCGCGATGGAGGGGTCGGCGTAGTCGTCGAGGTAATCGGTGATCTCCACGTTGATCTGGGCGATCCGGTCGGCCTGTGCGGGATCGTCGGCAACGGCCGCCGTGAGCTCCTCCTGCCGGGCCGGGATCTGCTCCTGCGCCGCCTTCCACGGCACCAGCAGCGCCGGGTCACGGGCGAGCGCGAACCCCCGCCGGCCCGCCTCCACGTCCAGCAGGAGCCGCTCGAGGGTGGTCGCCGCCGAGACCGCCCGCTCGGCCTTCGACACCGCAAGCACGGACTCCCGCAGCTGGTAGACGGACAGCAGGATGGCTGCGAACGCGGTGCTGATCAGCAGTGTGAACAGCGCGCACGTCACCCCTAGGCGGAGCGTCAACCCCCCGTGCATGGGGGTGTCCTACCCGGTTAAGCGGGGATATGTTGGCTTTGATGACATCTGTGGTAGTTGCCGACGATGACGTACTGCTCCGGGAGGGGCTCGCCAGCCTCCTGGATCGGCACGGGTATGCCGTGACCGGGATCGCCGACGACGGAGCGCACCTGCTCCGGCTGGTCGAGGAGGTCAGGCCGGACCTGGCGGTCGTGGACATCCGCATGCCGCCGACGCACACCAACGAGGGCCTGGCCGCGGCCCGGGAGATCAGGGCCCGGTTCCCGTCGGTGGCGATCCTCGTGCTGTCGGCGTTCGTCGAGGTGGAGCACGCGATCGAGCTGCTGGCCAGCGGCGAGCGCATCGGCTATCTGCTCAAGACCCGGATCACCGACGTCGAGGAGTTCCTGGAGACGCTGCACCGGGTCCAGGACGGCGGGACCGTGGTCGACCCGGCCGTCGTGCAGGAGCTGGTCGCCGCACACCGGCGGCGGGATCCCCTCGACGTGCTGAGCCCCCGCGAGCGGGAGGTCCTCGGGTTGATGGCGGAGGGGCGGTCCAACGCGGGTGTGGCCAAGGAACTGTGGGTCACCGAGGGCACCGTCGAGAAGCACGTGCGGTCGATCCTGACGAAGCTCGACCTGCCCGAGACCGACGAGACGCACCGCCGGGTCCTGGCGGTCCTCACGTTCCTCGAGGCCGCGTCAGCAGGCACCTGATCACGGCAGCCGGGTCAGCAGGCACCTGATCGCGGCGGCGGACAGGTGCTCCTTCGGCAGGAAGCCGATGGCCTTGCTGTCGGCGAGCAGGTCCGCGACCTCCTCGGCGGAGAACGCCGACACCATGATGACCGGGCTGGTGTCGATGAGGGCGGCGAGGTCGAACCCGCTCTCGTCGCCGAGGCCGACGTCCACCAGCACCACGTCCGGCGTCTGTTCCTGCACGGCGCGCAGCGCCTGTTGGCTGTTCGCCGCGTCCGCGACGACCGAGATGCCCTGTGCGGTCAGCAGGCGCCTGGCACCGACACGGAAGCGTTCCGAGTCGTCAACGATGACGCAGCGGATCGTCATACCGTGAACGGTGCCAGGTGTAGCCGCCGCCGACCTTGCGGCTAGCGGGAAAGAGCAGACCTCGGACCCGGACTCACCCCCGGGGGAGGCGGGGGTGAGCCGGGCCGGAGCGGGTCTCAGACGGCCGCCGTCTCGGCACGTCGCTCGGCGGATGCCGGCTCAGCCGCGGCGGGGCGGCGCGAGGTGCGCACCGCCGCCAGGCCGGCGAGGGCCAGGCCGAAGGCCGCCCAGCCGAGCAGCACCCAGACGTGCGACGCGGCGGCGTGACCGTCGAAGAACGCCGTGCTGCGCAACAGCGAGCCCGCCGCGCCCGGGGGAAGGAACTGGCCGAACGTGCCCCAGCCCGACGGCAGCATCTGCGGGGCGCTGGTCAGCCCCGACAGTGGGTTTCCCAGCAGCATCATGGTCGCCGCCCCCAGGCCCAGACCGGCCGCGCCGAGCAGGGACTCCAGGCCGAGGATGGTCAGGGCGGTGGCGGCGATGCCGAGGGCGACGGCGCCGGAGTTGAACCAGTAGGAGCCCTCGATCGAGCCGAGCCAGAACTGCAGGATCGCGGTGAGGGCGAGGGCGCCGGTGACGGAGAAGGCGAGCGCCCCGGCGAGGCGGCGGGCGACCCCGACGACGAGGCTGGTGAGCAGGCCGGCGGCGGCGATCCCGCCGAGGACGAGCGGCAGCGCGCCGGCGGCCAGACCGGCGCCGCGCGGGTCGTCGGCGGGCAGCGGGACCAGGTCGCGGACCGGCACGGCGGGCTCGGCGCCACCCAGGGCCTGGGCCACCTGCTGGAGGGCCTGCGCGACGGTCGGGCTGGCGGCGGAGGCGATGATCAGCTGCGGGTGGCCGCTGGAGACGTCGATCGCGCCGTACACCTCGCGGTCGAGGATGAGCCGCTCGGCCGCGGCGGTGCCGTCCACGACGGTGACGTCGAACGTGCCGGGGCGTTTCGCCGCCAGCTGCTGGGCGATCTGCGCGGTGGCGGCGGGCGGACCGGCGACGGCGATCGGGATGTCGTGGACGCTCGACCGGGTCGCCGGCCAGGCGAACGCGATCATGATCAGGCTGAGCAGGGCGGTCAACAGGAGCACGATCGCGCCGACGCGGGACCAGGGCGACCGAGGTGCGGTGGGTGCCATCGGAACTCTCCTAAAAGGAACGTTCATTCGCTTACCGTCGAGCATGCGCCCGGCCGCATGGCGCGTCAAGAACGAGCGTTCGCTTTCACGGCGTGGGCTACCTCACGGCGGGTCGCCTTCGGCAGCGTGAACACGAACCGGGAGCCGCCGCCCGGGTTGTCGGTCGCGATGATCGAGCCGCCGTGCCGCTCCACGATCCGCTTGCAGATCGCCAGGCCGAGTCCCGTGCCGGCGTAGCCGCCGGAGCGGTGCGCCCGGTGGAAGTTGTTGAAGATCGCCTCGTGCTGTCCCGCGGGGATGCCGATGCCGTTGTCGGTGATCTCGACCCGGACCAGGTCGCCCTCGATGCGCACCGAGCAGATCTCGATCCGCGGGACGACCCCTGGCGCGGTGTACTTCACCGCGTTGCCGATCAGGTTGTCGACCAGCTGCCGCAGCAGCACCGGGTCGGCGTGCACGTCGTGCAGCCGGCCGAGGGCGAACAGCGGCGCCGGCGTCGCGCCCGAGGCGGCCAGGTCGCCGCGCGCCGTGGTCACGTCCACCACCAGGTCCCGCAACCGGACGTCGACCGGCGCGATGACCGCGTTGCGGGTGGTGGTGTACGCGAGCAGATCGTTGATCAGGTGCCGCATGCGGCCGGAGGCGCGCACGATCCGGCTGAGGCTGTCGGTGGCGTCGCGCTGCGCCGCGGTGTCGGGCATGCCGCGCAACGTGTCGTCGAGGTTCTCGGCCCAGCCGTCGATGGTGGTCAGCGGGTTGAGCAGATCGTGCGCCACCACCCCGGCGAAGGACGCGAGCTCGTCGCGCTGCCGCCGCTCGGCCGTCACGTCGTGGAACACGACCACCACTCCGTCGTCGCCCAGCAGCCGCCGCGCGCTGACGCTCACGATCCGGCCATCGGGCACACCGCTGTTGCGCACCAGCAGCTCCATGTTGTGCACGTCCTCGCCCGCGAGGGCCCGGGTGTGCGCCATGTCCGCGTCCGGCAGCGGGGTGCCGTCCGGATGGAAGAGGCCGTAGTGGCCGGGGTCGGCGATGGTGCCGGTGCCGCTGGTCACGCCGCCGAGCAGCGCCACCGAGGCGGGGTTGCGCATCGCCCAGCTGCCGTCGGTCCGGACCACGGCCACGCCGTCGCTCATCGAGTCGACGATCGTGGTGAGCAGCTGCGCCTGCGCCGCGGCGGCCCGCCCGGTGTCGGTGAGCTGCCGCAGCAGCTCGGCCCGCTCATCCCGGCCGAGGGCGATCGACAGCCCGACGATGGCGACCATGCCGACGAACACCTGCGCCACCAGAGCCCGCGCCTGGAACGACTCGATCACCGCGAACGGCCCCTGCCCGTGCAGCGTGAAGAGCACGGCGATGCTGCCCAGGCACAGGTCGTGCAGGACCACGAACGTGGTGTGCAGCCGCAACCCCGCCCAGACCGTGACCGCGAGCAGCGGAAACGCCAGCGGCAGGCCGTGGTTCGCGGCGAAGCCGATGGCGTAGGCGCTGATCGAGCACACGATCAGCGCCGCGTACTCGGCGAGGCGCAGCGGCGGGATCCGCCGGACCTGCCAGCCACCGCGCCAGTGGTGCCCGACCCGCAGGCCGACCGCCGCGATCAGCAGGATGCTGACCGTGTTGCGGGTGAACCAGACGGCGGCGTCCAGCCAGGAGACGTGTCCGGAGACCAGCCAGACCGCGGGCGGCCCGATCGCGGCGCCGGCGAGCGTGCCCGCCACCGTGGCGAACAGCAGCCGCCACAGGTCGGCCGAGCGGGCCAGCGGCGCGTCGCCGCCGGCCCCCCAGAGCTGCGGACTGAGCCGGGCGTGCACCCGCAGGAACACGGCCACCTGGGTCAGGTTGGCCGCGACGAACCACAGCGCCAGGACGAGCGGGGCGCCGGTCGCCATGTTCACCACCAGGGTGATGGCCGCCAGCATCAGCGGATCGACCCAGCGCAGCCTGGCCCGGCGCTGCATGGAGAACCACAGGACGGTGACCCCCGCCGCCGGCCAGACCAGGCTGAGGCTCGTGCCGTCCATGATGGTCAGCCGGCCCGCGAACGTGGCCAGCAGGCAGAGCACCGACCAGGCCAGCGTCCGCCCGAGTGAGCCGATCATCCGGGCACCAGCACCATGTCGAGCGCGGTCCGGAGGCTCTCCGTGGTGAACGGTTTGCGCAGGTACAGCGCGCCGGTGTCGCGCACGCGAGCAACGACCGCACCGTCCCACAGCACCGTCAGGAACATGGCCGGCAGGTCGGCCCGAAGCTCGCGCAACCGGAGCAGCAGGTCGATGCCGTCCATGCCGGGCAGATCGACGTCGAGGATCGCGCCGTCCGGCAATCCGTGCCGCGCGACCTGCTCCAGTGCCGCATCGCCGCTGGCGGCGGCGAGCACCTCGTGCCCGTCGGCACGCAACCGCTTGACGATCAGTTCCAGGACGTCCTGCTCGTCGTCCACGACCAGAATCCGCGCCATACCGGCCCCCTGCCTGTCACCGTGATGATCGACAGGCAGAGGGCCGTGTTGAGCCTGCGTGCGTCGCGAAGCGGCGCATGGGGGTGTGGGGTGGGAACCCCCCACGGGAACCGCGGCCGCCGGGCCGGGGAACTGGAGACAGTGTCAGCGCTTGGTCGGGATCACATCTTGCAGGTGGCGGCCGTTGACGGAGGCGCGGCGACCGGCGTCGACCTCGCGCTTCCAGGTGCGCACGTAGTTCGACGCGGTCAGCCGCTCCACGTCGTTGAGCTCCAGCAGGTCACCGACGAACGAGGTCAGCGCCATCGTGTCGCGGGGGTCGTTGTCCGGCACGTGCTCGTGCAGCGCGGCGTGCACCTGGCTGCGCAGCGAGCCCTCCCGGATCGCCCGGCTCGGGGTCAGCGTCGGCTCCTCGCCGAGATCCGGCGCGGGCACTTTCGACTGGCCCCGGGCCCGGCGCGGGGCCGGCGGCGGCAGGATCTCGGCGATCTCGCCCCGCCACTCGCCGAGCGGTGAGACGGCCGGTTCGGGCGTGGTGGGAACGGCAGGCTCAGCGGGCGCCGAGGCCACAGCAGGCGCTGGGGGTACACCAGGCGCAACGGAAACGTCAGCCACCTCTGGCAACGTCAGTTGCTCGTCGACCGGCACCTCGACCGCATCGGTGATCGCCGGTCGGCGCGCCGGCTCGTCGACCACGGAGATGATCCGCGCGTCGGATGCCAGCCGGGCCGGGGACAGGTCCGCGGCGATGAGCGCGGTGAGCCCGTCGTAGTCGGCACCGTCGGCGAGCCGCACGGCGATCTCGTCCAGGTCGTAGACGGCGACCGCGATGTCGGCCGTCGTCGGGTCGACCGCGGCGCGGATCTTGCGGTGCAGCACCTTGGCGATCGCCTTGGTCCGCACCTCCTTGCGCTTCTCGGCGCGCGCCGCCGCGAGGGAGGTGTAGAGACCGAGCCGGTCGTCGGCCTTCGCCAGGTTCTTGGCCCGCAGGGTCAGCCACGGGTGCCGGATCCAGTGCCCGACCACCTCGTAGGCCGGGGTGGTCGGCGGCAGGTCGCCGGTGGCCCGCAGCCGGTCGCGGCGCTGGTTCTCGGTGTGCATCAGCCACACCAGGTAACCCAGCAGCGACATGCCGGCGAAGAAACCGGCGAGCAGCTTGTTGTCGTGGGCCAGCCAGTTGAAGGCGACGGCGAAGCCGGCGATGGCCGCGGACAGCACCCGCGAGGCGGTCGCCCGCTCGCCCAGCCGGCGCCGGACGTCGGCGTTGGCCAGGACCACGATGCCGCCCAGCTCGAGCGCGCCGACCGCGGGGATGGCCCACAGGAGCGGGATGCCGAGCGCCTCGACCGCGCCGGACACCTGCCCGGCGAGGGCGACCAGCAGCACCACGAAGTAGAACAGCTGGCGCATGTATGAGGTGCGGCGGACCGTGCGTTGCAGGTCGGCGTCGAGTTCGACAATTCCAGGTCGCTTGCTGCCCGGCGAAGTCACCGGCTTCTCCTGTCATCCGTTGCGGGCAGCGGGTAGCCCCGCGCCGCGAGGAACTCGGCCAGCGCGAGGTCCACGGAGCTCTGCACCGTGGTGTTGTGGTCTTCGACGAAGCGCTGGAGCATCTGCTCGATCTCCACCCGGACCCGCGTGTTGAGCTGCACACGCTCGAATCGCGGTCGCTGCGGCGGCATCGCCACCGCGTTCTCTGTCGCTTCCAACCCACACTCCTGCTAGCCGTTTGCTAGCGGGGACGCTAGCAAAGGAAGTGTCGATGTCCTCAATCGACGCGCCGGGCCAGCGCGACGGCGGCCACAAATGCGGCGAGCAGCCCGCCGGCGCCGGCCACGATCAGGGTCGTCGGCGCGTCGGTGGCGTCCAGCAGCAGGCCACCGCCCACGTAGGACAGCGCGGCGGACGCGCCCACCGCGCCGTACAGGTTGGCGAAGACCCGACCCAGCAGTGCGTCCGGGACGAGCCGCTGCAGCAATGTGTTGCTCGCCACATCGATCGCGGCGATGCCGAGCCCGCGCCCCGCCTGCATCGCGAACACCGCCGCCACGGCCCACGTGACGTGCGCGAACGCCCCGGTGAGCAGGTTACCGGCCGAGCTGACCGCGAAGCCCGCGATGAGCAGCACGGTCATCCGGAGGTGGTCGCCGGCCTTCGACAGCAGCGCATAGCCGGCGGTGAGGCCGAAGCCGACCGCGCCGAGCAGCAGCGCCGCGACCGAGTCGTTCGCGCCGAGGTCCTCCTTGGCCAGCACGACGAGCGCCACGTCGTCGACGCCGGTGCACAGCACGACCGCGCAGAAGCCGAGCGCGACGATCCGCACCGTGCGGTGCCGGACCAGATACCCCAGCCCGGTGCGGGCCCCCGCCCACAGGGACTCGACCTCCAGCGCCACCGGCTCCAGGCGCGGCAGCCGGGTCAGCAGCGCGGCGGACACCACGAACGACGCCGCGTCGACGGCGAGCACGCCCCGCGTGCCCAGCCCCGGCAGCAGGGCCGCGGCCAGCAGCGGTCCGGCCACTTCGGCGAGGTTGGTGACCAGGCCCAGCCGGGCGTTGCCGGCGACGAGGCCGTCGGGCGGCACCAGCGACGGCACGGCGGCCCGCGACGCCGGCTGGAAGACCTGCCCCGCGACGGCCCGGGCGGCGACCAGCGCCAGCAGCGGCCACACGGGGGGCAGGGTCAGCGCGATGACCAGGACCGCCAGCGCCTGCACGAGTTCGCAGCCGATCATCAGCCGACGCCGGTCGAACCGGTCGGCGAGGGCTCCCGCGAACGGCGCGACGAGCGACGGCACGAAGTCCCCGGCGAGCAGCAACGCGGCGACCGCGAGGGCCTGGCCGGTCGACGAGGCGACGTGCAGCATCAACGCGACCATGCTGAGGGTGTCGCCGGCGTACGAGATGCCGCGGGCCCCCAGAAGCATCCGGAAGCCCCTCGGGGTTGTCTCGGGGTCGCTCCCTGATGTGCCGCTTATACGCTCAGCCATACCGTCATCCACATGACCGAGTGGCTCGAACCGCTGTACAGCCTCCCTGCCGCCCTGCTGGGGCTGGCGCTGGGGCTCGTCATGCTGCTCGACTCCATCCCGCTGCTCGGCATCCTGATCCCGGCCGACGTCGCCATCCTCACCACGGTCGGCGCGGCCGACCCGTTCAGCAGCCTCGGCTGGATCATCGCAGGGTGCCTGGCCGGTTGGTCACTGAGTTTCTTCGTCGGCTGGACCTTCGGCCAGCGGCTGCGGCAGGGCCGGTTCGGCCGCTGGATCGGCGAGGAGCGCTGGGCGAAGGCCGACCACGTGGTCCGCACCGGGGGCACCCGGATCCTGGTCACGGCGCCGTTCCTGCCGTTCCTCAACACCCTCGTGCCGCTCGCCGCGGGTGGGCTGCGGATGCCCTACGTGCGGTTCCTGCGCTCCGCCGCGATGGGCTCGGCCCTGTGGGGCGGGCTCTACGTGGGGCTGGGCGTCGCCGCCTCCCGCCTCTCGGGCCTGCTCCCGACGGGCGGCCTGACCACGGTCGTGACGGTCGGCCTGGGCCTGACGTTCGGATGGGTGGCGCTGTTCACGACCCGGCGCATGGCTACGGTCAGTAACTGACCGTAAGCGTTCTCGGTCCTGTACTTCCGGAGGGCAGTCGGTAATCTGACGGCTGACCAGCCCGCGGAAGGGACACCGTTGCGGAAGCGCATCATCGCCTCGCTCCTCGTGGCGCTCGTCATGATCGGTGCCTGGGGGGTGCCGGCCGGCGCAGCGCCCGGCGACCCGACCGCCGCACCCGATGAGGGCACCGCCAACATGACCCTCGGTGAGCTGCTGGACAAGGCCAACGGCGACTTCCTGGACGCCCAGGGCATCCTCGAGGTCTCCAAGAAACGCCAGGCGGAGCTCACCGCGCAGGTCGACTCGATGCAGCGCGAGCTCGACGTGATCCTCGGCGAGGTCAACGTCATCGCCGGCGCCGCCTACCGCACCGGCGGGGTGCGCACCGCCGCGGCGCTGCTGCAGAGCGACTCCACCGAGTCGTTCATGGAGCGCACGATGATGGTCAACACGATCGCCCGCTACAACGACCGCCAGATCGGGCGGCTCACGAAGCTGCAGGCGGAGCTCGGCGAGACGAAGAAGGCCGTCGACGCGGAGGTCGCGCAGCAGCAGGCGCAGACCGACGTCATGGCGAAGAAGAAGAAGGACGCCGAGACCGCGCTGGTGAAGATGGGCGGCCGGGCCAACGGCTACGTCAACGTCAACTCACCCCTGGCGACACCGGCCCCGCGCAACGCCAACGGCTCGTGGCCGAAAGAGAACTGCATCATCGACGACCCGACCACGAGCGGCTGCATCACCCCGCGCACCCTGCACGCGGCGAAGGAGGCCCAGAAGGCCGGCTTCACCCGCTACTACTCGTGCTTCCGGCCCTCCGGCCCGTATGAGCATCCGAAGGGCCGGGCGTGCGACTTCGCCGCCGCGGCCAACGGCTTCGGCGGCGTGGCGACCGGCGGGGACAAGGTCTACGGCGGCAACCTGGCCGCGTTCTTCGTCCGCAACGCGAGCGCGCTCGGCGTGCTCTACGTCATCTGGTTCCGGCAGGTGTGGACCCCGGCAGCCGGCTGGCACTCCTACAGCGGCGGCAACGGCGACCCGTCCAGCGACCACACCAACCACGTCCATCTCTCCGTCTATTAGGAGAGCGGCCGCCGCCAGCCGAAGGGGTCCTCGACGGTGCCGCGCTGGATGCCGACGAGCGCGTCGCGGATCCGGGCGGTGACCGGGCCCTCGACCGCGTCGGCGATGGTGAACTCGTCGCCGGCGGTGCGGGCGGTGCCGATGGAGCTGATGACGACGCCGGTGCCGCTGGCGAAGGTCTCCTTGAGCGCGCCCGAACGGGCGTCGTCGCGCCACTCCTGCAAGGTGTACGGGCGCTGGGTCACCGTGAGCCCCTGATGCTCGGCCAGGCGCAGCACCGAGTCGCGGGTGACGCCGGGCAGGATCGTGCCGCCCAGCGGCGGGGTCACCAGCTCGCCGTCGTAGACGAAGAAGAGGTTGTTGCTGCCGGACTCCTCGATGTAGCGGCGCTCGACCGAGTCGAGGAACACGACCTGGTCGCAGCCCGCCGCGTGGGCCTGCTCCTGGGCGCGGAGGCTGGCGGCGTAGTTGGCGGCGGTCTTCACCGCGCCCGTGCCGCCGGGCGCGGCCCGCGAGTACTCCTGCGAGACCCACATGGTGACAGGCTTGGCACCACCGGCGAAGTAGGAACCGGCCGGCGAGGCGATGACGGCGAACAGGTATTCCGAGGACGGCCGGACGCCGAGGAACGGATCGGTCGCGATCATGAACGGGCGCAGGTAGAGGCTCTGCCCGTCGCGGGTGGGCACCCAGTCCCGGTCGGCGTCGACCAGCAGCTCGACGGCGCGCAGGAACAGCTCCTCGGGCAGCTGCGGCATGGCGAGGCGCTCGGCGGTCACGTTGAGCCGGCGCGCGTTGGCCTCGGGGCGGAACAGTGCGACCCCGCCGCCGGGCTGCGCGTAGGCCTTGAGCCCCTCGAAGATCTCCTGCCCGTAATGCAGGGCGGCGGTCGCCGGCGAGAGCGAGAGCGGGCCGAACGGCTCGAGCCGGGCGTCGTACCAACCCTTGCCGTCGGCGTATCTGATCGTGACCATGTGGTCGGTGAAGACGCGACCGAAGCCGGGGTCGCTCAACAGGGCGGCGCGCTCGGCCGCGGGGCGGCGCGGCGCGGAAACGGTTGCGAAATCAAGCATTCCGCGACTGTATGCGCTTCCTGAACGATCCCTAAGCTCCTTCCCGAGAACTGGGCGGTAGCTATTGCTGACTTCCCCGGCTCCGCTGGGACTGGAAGATCCCGGCCGGCGGGGCGGGCGACTCGGTGGCGATCGCGTCGGTGACGATCCGGGCGCCGGCGACCAGGCGGTCGAGGTCCTCACCGTGCACGAGCCGGGCCGGGAACGGGTCCGCGGCACCGGCCCGGGCGAACCCGGCGACCGGCAGCGCCGCCGCCGACGCGGCCAGGATGACGTTGCCGAACCGCCGGCCACGCAGGACGGACGGCTCGGCGAGCAGGCACACGTCGGCGTAGAGCTGCCGCAGCGTCGCGACCTGACCCCGGGCGAAGGCCAGCCCGGTGCCGTCGGCGAGGTTGGCGGTGTAGACCCCGCCGGGGCGCAGCAGGTTCGCCGCCGCGGTCAGGAACTCCAGCGACGCCAGGTGCGCCGGGACGCGGGCGCCGCGGTACACGTCGGCGATGACCAGGTCGAAGCGCCCGCCGGACATCGATTCCACGGCGGCCCGGGCGTCCATCGCGCGGACCCGGATGTCGGCGCCCCGCGGCAGCGGCAGCACCCGCCGCACGAGGGCGATCAGCGCCGCGTCCAGCTCGACCACCCGCTGCGACGAGCCGGGCCGGGTCGCGGCGACGTAGCGGGCCATCGTCAGCGCGCCGCCGCCGAGGTGCAGCACCGACAGCGGGGCGCCGGGCGGCGCGACGCCGTCCACGATCGAGGCCAGGCGGCGCATGTACTCGAAGTCGAGCCGGCGGGGATCGTCCAGGTCGACGGCGGACTGCGGGTAGCCGTCCACCAGCAGCGTCCACCGCCCGGGCCGGCCGTCGTCGGAATGCAGCTCGGCGACCCCGCCGTCGATCTGCTCGACGATGCCGCCCGCTCGCTTCTGTCGACCCATGCGCCCAACCGTAGTGACCCCGCGAGTGAAGAATTTTTGTCATCAGGTGTTGTTCAATGTCGCCTTTAGGACGAGCATTCTCCCGTTGGTGCCCGAACGATCCCCTCACGCGGAGGCGCGATGCAAGTACCCGCCGCATTCGAATATGCAAAGGCCACGTCGGTGACCCAGACGCTGGACCTGCTGGCTCAGTGGGGCGAGGACGCCCGCGTCATCGCCGGGGGTCACAGCCTGATCCCGATGATGAAACTGCGGCTGGCCCGGCCCACGGCGCTGATCGACATCAACGACGTCGGCGAGCTGTCCTACATCAAGGTCGAGGGCGGTGAGCTGCGGATCGGGGCGTTGACCCGGCACGCCGAACTGCTCGAGTCGGCCCTCGTCGAGGAGCACTACCGCATCTTCCGCGACGCGGAGCGGGTGATCGCCGACCCGATCGTGCGCAACCGCGGCACCGTCGGCGGCTCGCTGTGCCAGGCGGACCCGGCCGAGGACCTCTCCGCGGCGTTCGCCGCCGTTGGCGCCTCGGTGGTGATCCAGGGTCCGCGGGGGTCGCGCACCGTGCCACTGACCGAGTTCCACGTCGGCCCCTACGAGACGGTCGTCGAGGCCGGCGAGCTGCTCACCGAGGTGCGCGTGCCGATCCGCCCGGGTGGCGGGTCCGCATACGTCAAGGTGGAGCGGCGCGTCGGTGACTGGGCGGTCGCCGCGGCCGGCGCCGCGATCTGGACCGACGCCGGCGGCAACGTCAGCACCGTCGGCATCGGCCTGGCCGCCGTCGGCGCCGAGCACTTCCGCGCCGCCGAGGCCGAGGCGTACCTGGTCGGGAAGCCGGCCACGGAGGCGAGCTTCGCCGAGGCGGGACGCATCGCCGCGGAAGCCAGCAACCCGGTCGCCGACCAGCGCGGACCGGTCGACTACAAGCGGCACCTCGCCGGCGAGCTGACCGTGCGCGCACTGCGCGCCGCGGCGGCCCGCGCGCGAGGTCAGGAGGCCTGAACCATGCAGATCACCGTGACGGTGAACGGCGAGAGCCACACCCGCGACGTGGAGCCCCGGCTGCTGCTGGTCCACTTCCTTCGCAATGACCTCGGCCTCACCGGGACGCACTGGGGCTGCGACACGTCCAACTGCGGCGTGTGCACCGTGACCCTGGACGGCGTGCCGGTCAAGTCCTGCACGGTCCTGGCGGTGATGGCCGACGGCAAGCAGGTCGGCACCGTCGAGGGACTCGAGCGGGCCGACGGCCTCGACCCGGTCCAGCAGGGTTTCGTGCAGTGCCACGGGCTGCAGTGCGGCTTCTGCACGCCGGGCATGATGCTCACCGCCCGCTGCCTGCTCGACAAGAACCCCGACCCGTCGGAGCAGGAGATCCGTGAGGCGATCTCCGGCCAGATCTGCCGGTGCACGGGTTACGAGAACATCGTGCGCTCGGTCCGCTGGGCCGCGGAGCACGAGGCTGCAGCGAAAGCCGAGGTGACGTCATGACGGTGACCGAGAACCCCACCCCGATGGGCTTCGGCCGCATGCACCGCAAGGAAGACGCGCGGTTCGTGCGGGGCAAGGGCAACTACGTCGACGACGTCAACCTGCCGGGCATGCTGCACGGGTCGTTCCTGCGCAGCCCGTACGCCCACGCGAAGATCGTCTCGATCGACACCAGCGCGGCGGAGGCGCTGCCGGGCGTCAAGGCCGTCATCACCGGCGCCGTCCTGGAGACGCTGAGCCTGGCCTGGATGCCGACCCTGTCGTACGACACCCAGGCGGTGCTCGCGACCGACAAGGTCCGCTTCCAGAACCAGGAGGTCGCGTTCGTCGTCGCGGACAACCACTACATCGCGCGCGACGCCTTGGAGCTCATCGAGGTCGAGTACGAGCCGCTGCCGGTCGTCGCCGACGCGAAGCAGGCCCTCGCTCCCGGCGCCCCGGTCATCCGGGACGACAAGGAGGGCAAGTCCGACAACCACATCTTCGACTGGTCCGCCGGCGACAAGGAGAAGACCGACGCGGTCTTCGCCTCGTCGGAGGTCGTCGTCGGCGAGGACATCCTCTACCCGCGGGTGCACCCCTCCCCGCTGGAGACGTGCGGCGCGGTCGCCGACTTCGACAAGGTCACCGGCAAGCTGACGATTTACTCGACCACCCAGGCGCCGCACGCGCACCGGACGGTCTACGCCCTCGTGGCGGGCCTGCCGGAGCACAAGATCCGGGTCATCTCCCCCGACATCGGCGGCGGCTTCGGCGGCAAGGTCGGCATCTACCCCGGCTACGTGCTGGCGATCGTCGGCTCCATCGTCACCGGCAAGCCGGTGAAGTGGATGGAGGACCGCAACGAGCACCTGACGGCCACCGCGTTCGCCCGCGATTACCACATGCGCGGCGAGATCGCGGCGACGAAGGACGGCAAGATCCGTGCGCTGCGGGTCAAGGTCCTCGCCGACCACGGCGCGTTCAACGGCACCGCCCAGCCGACGAAGTTCCCGGCCGGCTTCTTCCACATCTTCACCGGGTCCTACGACCTGGAGGCGGCGTCCTGCGACGTCACCGGCGTCTACACCAACAAGGCGCCCGGCGGCGTGGCATACGCCTGCTCGTTCCGGATCACCGAGGCCGCGTACCTGGTCGAGCGCATGATCGACGTGCTCGCCTTCGAGCTGAAGATGGACCCGGCCGAGCTGCGGATGAAGAACCTGCTCCAGCCGGCGCAGTTCCCGTACACCACGCCGACCGGCTGGGAGTACGACTCGGGCGACTACCCGAAGGCGCTGCGGCTCGCGATGGACATGGTCGGCTACGAGAAGCTGCGGGTCGAGCAGGCCGAGAAGCTCCAGCGCGGCGAGTACATGGGCATCGGCATCAGCTTCTTCACCGAGGGGGTCGGCGCCGGCCCGCGCAAGCACATGGACATCCTCGGTCTGGGCATGGCCGACGGTGCCGAGCTGCGGGTCCACCCGACCGGCAAGGCGGTGCTGCGGCTGTCGGTGCAGACCCAGGGTCAGGGCCACGAGACGACCTTCGCGCAGATCGTCGCGGAGGAGCTCGGCATCTCCCCCGACGACATCGACGTCGTGCACGGCGACACGGACCAGACCCCGTTCGGGCTCGGCACGTACGGCTCCCGCTCCACCCCGGTGTCGGGTGCCGCGACCGCGATCGTGGCCCGCAAGGTCCGCGACCGGGCGAGGATCGTGGCGTCGGCGATGCTCGAGGTGTCCCCGGACGACCTGGAGTGGGAGAAGGGGAAGTTCTTCGTCAAGGGCGATCCCGACCAGGCCAAGACGATCCAGGAGATCGCCATGGCCGCGCACTCCAGCCTCGAACTGCCCGAGGGCGTCGAGGGCCACCTGGACGCGACGACGGTCTACAACCCGCCGAACCTGACCTACCCGTTCGGCGCGTACATCTGCGTCGTCGACGTCGACCCGGCCACCGGCCAGGTCAAGGTCCGCCGGTTCATCGCGGTCGACGACTGCGGTGTGCGGATCAACCCGATGATCGTCGAGGGCCAGGTGCACGGCGGTCTCGCCGACGGCATCGGCATGGCGCTCATGCAGCTCATGGCGTTCGACGAGGACGGCAACCACCTCGGCGCGTCGCTCATGGACTACCTGCTGCCCACCTCCCTCGAGTGCCCTTCGTGGGAGCTCGGTGAGACGGTCACGCCGTCGCCGCACCACCCGATCGGCGCCAAGGGCGTCGGCGAATCCGCGACCGTCGGTTCGCCGGCCGCCGTGGTCAACGCGGTCCTCGACGCGCTGAAGCCCTTCGGGGTCCGGCACGCCGACATGCCGCTCACCCCGTCCAACGTGTGGCGCGCCGCTCAGGGCCGCCCGATCCGCACAGATTTGGCTATCCAGTAATGGACCTCCTCCATCGCGCCGACCGGTTGCGCGCGGACCGCACCCCGTTCGTCCTGGCCACCGTGGTCCGCGCCGAGCGCCCGACCAGCGCCAAGACCGGCGACCGCGCCCTCGTGCTGCCGGACGGCACGATGGAGGGGTTCGTCGGCGGTACCTGCGCCGAGTCCACCGTCCGTCTCCAGGGGCTCCGGCTGCTGGAGACGGGCGAGTCGACACTGCTGCGGATCACGCCCAGCGGTTCCTCATCCGGCACTGACGGCGAGCGGGAGGGCCTGCTGACGGTCACGAATCCGTGCCTGTCGGGGGGCACCCTGGAGATCTTCCTGGAGACGATGATCCCCGCGCCGCTGGTGTACGTGCACGGCGAAGCTCCCGTCGCCCGCGCGATGGTCGACGTGGCGCGCTCGATCGGCTGGGAAGGTGTCCGTGGCCCGGCGGCGACCCTGCCGCTGGACGCCTCGGCGGTCGTCGTCGCGTCACACGGCCGCGACGAGGTCGAGGTCCTCACCGCTGCCGTGCGCGCCGACGTGCCGTACATCGCGCTCGTCGCCAGCCGCAAGCGTGCTGCCGCGGTCCTGGACGAGCTGCAGTTGACCGCGCTGGAGAAGGCGCGGATCCACGCCCCCGCCGGCCTGGACATCGGCGCTCGCACGGCACCGGAGATCGCCCTGTCGATCCTGGCCGAGGTCATCTCCAGGCGACCCCGGCAGACGGCGCCGCCGCCGGGCCGCATCGACCTGCCGTTGATCCAGAAGCCCGTGTCGCAGGTGGCGATCGCCAAGGACGTCGTGTGTGCCATGGACGTGGCGATCTCCCCTGACGCGCTGCAGTACGAGCACGAGGGCACCAGGTACTACTTCTGCGGCTCCGGCTGCCGGCGGGCGTTCATCGACAACCCGGCCCGGTACCTGTGACGGCGTCGGTCGAGGAACTGGTCGACGGGCTGAGCGCGCAGGGGTACCTCGCCGACCAGAGCCTCGCCACGGCGCTGTTCCTGTCGGTGCGGCTCAGCCAGCCGATCCTGCTCGAAGGGGAGCCCGGGGTCGGCAAGACCGCCGCCGCGGGCGCCCTCGCCGCGTTCCTGGACACGCCGCTGATCCGGTTGCAGTGCTACGAGGGGCTCAGCGCCGCCGAGGCCCTCTACGAGTGGAACTACCCCCGCCAGCTGCTCGGGATCCGGCTGGCCGAGGCCCGTGGCGAGGTGCCCCGCGAGGCGGACCTGTTCGCCCCCGAGTACCTGCTGCGCCGTCCGCTGCTCGCCGCGATCGAACATCCCGGGCCGCGCCCGGCGGTGCTGCTCATCGACGAGGTCGACCGGGCCGACGACGAGTTCGAGGCGTTCCTGTTCGAGCTCCTGGCGGAAGGGTCGGTGACCATCCCCGAGCTGGGGACGCGGACCGCCGTCGTGCCGCCGGTCGTCGTGCTCACCAGCAACCGGACCCGTGACCTGCACGACGCGCTGCTGCGGCGCTGCCTGTACCACTGGATCGGCTATCCCGACGCGCACCGGGTCGCGGCGATCATCCGGCAGCGGGTGCCGGGCGCCGACGAGCTCCTCGCGGCCCGGGTCGCCGGCGCGGTGTCCCGGCTGCGCGGCCTCGACCTGACCAAGCCGCCCGGCGTCGCCGAGGCGATCAGCTGGGCCAACGCGCTGCGCCTGCTGGGCCTGCCCCTCGACGAGAAGTCCGCCGGCGCGACCCTCGGCGCGGTCCTGAAGTATCGCGAGGACGAGGAGCTGGCCCGCAGGACGGGACTGGCGGACCTTGTCGAGAGGTGACCTGGCCGGGCTCGTCGCCGCGTTCGGGGCGGCGCTGCACGACGCGGGGCTGCCCGTCGGGCCGGACCGCAGCGAACGCTTCGCCCGGGCCGTCACGCTGCTGGCCCCGACCACGACCGCGGAGCTGCACCGCTGCGCGCGGGCGACCCTGACCTGCCACCCGGAGCAGTTCGAGATCCTCGACCGGGTCTTCGACGCGGTCTTCCGCGGCTACGCCGACGACCCGGCCGACTTCCGCGGCGACCCCAACGCCACCGGCACGTCCACCACCAGTGCGTCGTCCGGGAGCACCCCGTCGGCCGGGCCGCCGCCCCCCGGCACGGCGTCCACCGGCCGGGAGATCGAGATCCCGGTCGCCACCGTCGGCAGCGCGACCGAACGCCTCGCGTCGCGGGACTTCGCCACCCTGACACCCGACGAGCTCTACCAGCTGGCCGACCTGATGCGCCGGCTCGCCGTGGCGACCCCGCCGCGGCGCACCCGCCGGATGGCCGCGCGGGCGCACGGCAGCGCCGTCGACCTGCGGGCCACGCTCCGGCGGGCCAGGCGCACCGGCGGGCATCCGGTGCGGCTGATGCGCCGCGAACCGCGCGTGCGCCCCCGGCGGCTCGTCGCGCTCTGCGACATCTCCGGCTCGATGGAGCCCTACGCCAGGGCAATGCTGCAGCTGCTGTACTGCGCCGCCGGCACCTCGCACGCCGAGGTGTTCACCTTCGCCACCAGACTGACCCGCCTGACGAAGATCCTCGCCCGCACCCGCCCGGCCGTCGCCCTCCACCGCGCCGGGCAGGCCGCCCCCGACTGGTCCGGTGGCACCCGCATCGGCGCCGCGCTGAAGGCCTTCAACGACACCTTCGGCCGGCGCGGGATGGCCCGCGGCGCCGTCGTGCTCATCGTCTCCGACGGCTGGGAGACCGGCGACCCGGCGCAGGTCGGCGTCGAGATGGCCCGGCTGTCCCGGCTCGCCCACCGCATCGTGTGGGTCAACCCCAGAACCCAGAGTCCCCGCTACCGGCCGCTCGTCGGTGGCATGGCCGCCGCGTGGCCCTACTGCGACGCGGTGGTCAGCGCACACTCCCTCAACGCTCTCGACCCCCTCCTGGCTGCACTAGAAGGACGTGCCCGTCATGCTGCTCACCAATGAGTTCGTCGTCCACCGCCCCCTCGAAGAGACCTGGACCGTCCTGACCGATCTGGAGCGGATCGCGCCGTGCATGCCCGGCGCCCAGCTCACCTCGGTGCAGGGCGACGAGTACCACGGCAAGGTCAAGGTCAAGGTCGGCCCGATGACCGCCCAGTTCTCGGGCGTGGCCACGTTCAAGGAACTCGACACCGAAGCGCACCGGGCGGTGATCGACGCCCGCGGCCGCGACGCGACCGGCAAGGGCCGCGCGTCGGCACTGGTGACCGCGGTGCTCGTGGCCGAGGGCGAGGACACCAGGGTCACGGTCGAGACGGACCTGACGATCGCCGGCCCGCTCGCGCAGATGGGCCGGAGCACGATCGGCGACATCAGCACCCGGCTGTTGGGCCAGTTCGTGACGAACCTGGAGGCGCAGCTGGCCGCCAGCCCGCCCGCCGCCGCCGAACCCGCCGTCCCCGCCTCCGCCTCCGCCTCCGCCTCCGCCTCCGCGTCAGCTGAGCAGGCCGCGTCGACCGAGCCGGTGCCCGCCTCCGCCGCGCAGGTGGAGGAGGTCGTCGCGATCCTGCCGGCGGGCAATGTCCCCGACCCGAACGGCGCCTCGATCGCGCCGGCCCAGCAGGCCGTCCGCGTCATCGAGGGGCCCGAGGCCGAGCCGGTCAACCTCCTGGAGACCGCCGGCACCACCAACATCATCAAGATCGCGGTGCCGGTCGTCGTCCTCGTCGCGGTGATCGTCGCGCTGGTCATCTGGCTGGTCTGAACCGGTCTGAACCGGGTGAGGGGCACCGGCCGGGTCGCGGCCGGTGCCCCTCTCCTTTCCTCACCCCATCCGATGCGGCCACCCAATCAACCGCAGGTGAAGACCGCCGGGGCCGCGTTCGGGCCCCACGCCACCTTGCCGATCAGCAGGATCGTCGTCGACTCTCCCGGCTTCAGCCTGGTCTGCCACGGCTTGACCTGCACCGAGGCGCCGGTCTGCGTGGCGGTGCCGTTGACCGCCAGCTCGACCTTCTGCGTGCCGGTGTAGGCGAAGCCCAGCGACCAGTTGTTCAGCGTCTGCTTCGAGGTGTTGCGAACCGTCGCCGAGGCGATGTACACGCCGCCCAGGTCCAGGACCTTGGTGTAGGACACGGTGCACGGAGACTTCGGCACCGCGCCGCCCTCGCCCTGGTCCGCGAGGAACGACGACACCCACGACAGCGCCGAGTTCCAGTTGATGGTGATCTCGTTCGTCGACCACGACTCGATCTCGTCCAGGTAGCAGAACTGCGGCTTGCAGCCCGGCAGGATCTTCGACGCGACCGGGTCCTGGATCGAGGAGTTCGGGCCGCCCGACAGCGAGCCGGCCGGCGGGTTGGGCAGTGCCGGGTTGAGCTGGTGGGCGTACATCCGCGAGTGCTGGTTGTGCGACGCCCGCTCGCCGTAGCCGGTCACGTAGGACTGGTTGAGCGCGTTGCGGCCCAGGATGTAGTCGATGCCCGTGACGACGCCGTCGCGGAACGCGGTGTCGCCGCTGATGTCGTACGCGGTGGCGATCACCGCCAGGTTGTTGACGACGAGACCGTTGGAGCCCCAGTCGAACTTCCCGTTGGTCGGGTTGTAGGCGATGTTGTACGCGTTGCCGCGCAGCGTCGACAGGTAACCGCGGGCACCGTCGATCACCGACTGCCGCACCCGCGCCCGGTCGGGCAGCGCGTTGGGCACGGTCGCCAGGTCGAGCCGGCCGGCCGTCGCGGTGAACTTCCAGTCGAAGCCCTCCGGGCGGAACACGTCGGCGGTGTGCCACGGCGACGCGACGACCGCGTCCTGGTAGGCCTTCTCGCCGGTGCTGATGAACAGCTCCGCCGCGGCCCAGTAGAACTCGTCGGTCACGTTGTCGTCGTCGTACGCGCCGCCGCCGGTGCCGTCCGTGACCAGCGCGTAGCGGGCCGGGTTGGCCAGCGCCGCGGCGTAGGCCGTCTTCGCGGCGGCGAGCAGCTTGGCCGCGAACGCCTTGTCGTAGGGCTGGAAGAGCCGGGCGCCCTGCGCGGCGGTGGCGGCGAGGTTCAGCGTCGCGGCCGTCGACGGCGCGTGCAGCTCGCGCGGCTGCGGGTCGGCGGCCGGGTCGAGCGGCAGACCGGTCCAGGCCGCGTCGTGCACCTTGTGGTGGACCATGCCGGCGAGGGGCTTGCCGGCCGGCACCTGCATGCGCAGCATGAACTCCAGCTCCCAGCGGGCCTCGTCGAGGACGTCGGGCACCTGGTTGCCGTGCTCCGGGATCCGCAGCGAGCCGTCGCCGAGCTTGTCCGCGCGGGCCCCGGTGGCGACCTTGGTCCGCTCGAACGTGCTCAGCAGCTGATACACGGAGATGCCGCCGTTGACGACGTACTTGCCGTGGTCGCCGGCGTCGTACCAGCCGCCGCGCACGTCGAGGCGGTAGTCGCACACGCCGGGCTGGCACGGCACGTCGGTGTCGCCCTGGTTGGGTGCGACGCCGAGGTGACCGGCGGCACGGGCGTAGCCGGGGGCGATGCTGTCGAGGATCTCGATGCCGCTGCGCTGCGTGTAGTACCACGACAGCGAGTCGGCGCGGAGCTTCTCGTAGGCGGCGTTGACGCCGATGTCGAACGGCACGCTGGTCTCGCCGTCGGCGGTCAGCGTGTAGCCGGTCCCCGCCACGTGGAACGAGCCGAAGTCGGCCGTCTGGACGTTCTGGCCGGACGTCGCGTCGACGCCGGATGGGCCCGGGGATGGAGCAGTGGTGCCGGTGGCGACGACCGTGCCCGCGGCATTGCGCAGCTGCCACGGCAGGGCCGTGGTCGCCTCGGTCACGACGGTGGCGGCCTTCGGGCCGTTGGTGAGGTAGCCGACCTGGTTGACCCGCACCCGCGGGCCGGTGTCCGGGACGTACACGGGCGGCGGTGCACCTCCCTGCAGCGAGATGTCGTCAAGGCACAACGTCCAGGCCACGGCGCTCCCGCCGACCTGGAACGCGACCTGCCCCGCATCGGTGTCGGCGGCCGCGGTGAAGGTGTAGCTGTAGGTCTGCGGCGTCGCGGTGAGGGCCGGTGCCGCGGAGAGCTCCTGGGTGTAGGGCGGCGCCGCAAGCTGGACGTTGGCGCGGACCGTCACCGGGGTGCTGGCGCTGGCCTTGAACGCCAGCTTGTATGACTCGCCGGCCTGCAGCTTGACCGCGTTCTGGCCGATGATCGCGTCCCACGGGTTGGCAGTCCCGGCCGGGATGGCCGCGCACAGCTGCCCGTCCACGACGGCGGCCGGCGCGTTGCCGGTCCACCACCACGGGTCGGTGCCGCTGTCGAAGGTGCCGTTGACGAGTTGTTCAGCCGGATCGGCGAAGGCGGCGGAGGCGGTCATCGGCACGACCAGCACCGCCGCCGTTAAGGCAAGCGAAAGTTTGCGCTTCACACAGACACCCCTTGTGGCGGAAGGGAAATGGGAGCGCTCCCACTGTGGCCTACAGCACACAGAGTGTCAATACTCTTTCTTGCTTGGCTATCGCTTCAGCGTCGGGAACACGTACCAGACGACGATGAAGGACACGCCCAGCGCAGCGCCGACCGCGATCGCCCACGACATGGCGACGACGATCTCGAAGACCAGGAACACCGCGCCGACCACTGACAGCCACAGGAACACCAGGCCGACACTCGCGAGGTTGCTGCTGGCCTCGACCAGCTCCTTCTTGCGCCCCCGGCGGAACAGGATGCGGTGATGGCTGACCGGGGCGATCAGGCACAGCGTCGCCAGGGCGGTCAGCAGCAGCGTCACGATGTACGTCGCCCGCTGCACGTCGGTGATCTCGGCGAAGCGCTGGTTGAACGGGATCGTCAGCAGGAAGGCGAAGAGGATCTGCACCCCGGTCTGCGCGACCCGCAGCTCTTGCAGCAATTCATTCCAGTTCCGGTCGAAACGCTCATCCGGGGTCTCGTCGCGATCGGCCATGCGGGTTCATTTACCCAACGGGTCGGCAGGTCGAACTTGGCGATCGGCCCAAACCCGGCGCGTCGGGGCTGCGACCGGTTGCATGCTGGGCTTATGGTCGCGAACGTGAGCGCACCCTTCGATGAGTTGACGTCCGGTCGACGCGCGTGGATTGCCCGGGCCGGCCTGGCCGAGCTCGCGTCCGCCATCGGACGGCCCGGCCGCGTGGCCGTGTCCACCCGGCCCGACCTGCTGGCACGGGTCGACCAGCACGCCGCCGCGATCCGGGAGTCCCTCGGCGGCACACTGCTCGACCCGGTGGCCCTCGCCGGCTACGCGGCGGCGATCCGTGACGCCGCCCGGGATGCGGGCGAGACCCTCGACGACTGGTCCCGCCCGACCTGGGCGATGCTCCGCCTGCTGGCGGTCTGTTCGTTGATCCCGTCGTAGCGGTTCGCTACTTGAGGAACCGCTTGTCGGCGTGCAGGGAGTCCGTCAGCCGGATGGTGATGAACTCGTTGTTGTCCGGCTGGCCGGGGGTACGGCCGCTGGAGAACGGGAAGTTGTTGTCGTTGACCACGCCGAGCGTGCGGTCGTCGAGGATGACGACGTCCTCGATGGTCTGGAACGGGAACGTGAAGGTGCCGTCCGTGCTGCCGAGGTGGCGCGGGTCGGCGATGTTCATCAGGTCGGCGACCAGGGTCTTTTCGAGCGTGCCGTTGTTCTTCTTCTTGGCGAGGTAGATCCGCTTGAACTTCGCGGTCGCGCCCTGCCCGTTGTCCCGCTCGATGATCAGGAAGCGGTCGTCGTCGACGGCGATCGCGTCGCCGATCGCGTTGGCCGGGTCCTCGAGCTGGTAGATCCAGCGCTTGCCCGTGTAGGTCTTCGACGCGATGTCGAACTCGTTGAGCCGCAGGCCACCGGCCGCGTCGCCGGCGACGACGCCCTCCAGCAGCGCGTACAGCTTCCGGCCGTCGGGCGACTGGGCGAGGCCCTCGAAGCCCTTGCTGCTGTTCAGGTTCGGGTTGCCGGCCGGGTTCTCCGGCGCGCGCACGCCATCGAGGGGGATCGGCGCCTGCAGCAGCCGCCCGGCGCGGTCGAAGTGCAGCAGGTACGGGCCGAACTCGTCGCCGATCCAGTACGTGCCGTCCTTGGCCCGCTGGATCGACTCCACGTCGAAGTCGGAGCCGGTCAGCACCCGGTCGGGCCGGGTCAGCGCGAACGGCACGAAGCTGTTCGGGTCGGTGAGGTTGATGCCGCCGACCACGTCCACGGTGTGGTTGCCGTAGTCCGGCGCGACGCGCTGGATGCGCAGCACGAAGTCGGCGCTGTTGGCCTTGTTGCCGTACCCGTTGTCGGAGAGCACCTCGAAGGTGCCGTCGCCGTTGCGGACGATGCCGCTGAAGCCCTGGATCGGCTGGTCGGCGAACGGCGGGGTGATCCCGTTGGACGGCGTGCCGCCCAGCAGCGAGCCGGACGGGTCGCTGGCGGAGACGAACGTGGCCGCCGGGAGCGCGGCGAAACCGGTCAGGGTGGCACGGCCGTACGTGTCGTGTGCGGCGGCACCTGGGGCGGCGAGGGCCAGCGTCAGCACGCCGATACCCGCGCCGACACCGATTCGTCGGAGATTCCTCATGGCCCGCGACGCTAGGAGGCCAGGATGAACCGCCTACGTTTTCCTGGTGATGGCCCCGAGAAGGGTTTGCAGCCTGCCGACGACGGCCGGGGCGTCGGTGATGCTGCCGCCGTCCTGGTAGTACACGAACGACACCCGCACGACCAGCTCGCCGCTGGCGGTCTCGACGTGCGCCTCGCCGCCGGCCACGGACGAGTACGTCGTCGCGTCGATCGACTTGGCGTCCTTCGCCACGTTCTTGTCGTAGGCGACCTGCTGCGCGGCCCCCATCGTCGGCCGGACCAGCACCAGGAACAGGTAGAAGTTGCCGGAGACGCCGTCCACGGAGCACGCCTTGAGCGAGTCGGTGTCGCGCCGCTCCTTGGCGCCCGGCGCCTCACCGAGCGCGGCCTTGAGCTGGTCGTCGGTGGCGAGGCCGCACACGTCGACGGCGTCGTAGAGCCCGCCGTTGCGCTTCGGGTCCGGCGGCTGGGCCGGTCCGGACGGGTTGTCGCCGCAGCCGGCGAGCGCCAGCACGACGCCCGCCGACAGCACGGCTCTGCGTAGGGTCACCCCAGTGTTTGTACAGGGTTTCAGACGCGGCCGAAATCCTGGGTCCAGTACGGGGTCCCGTCGGCCTTGTAGGCGAGCCCGACACCGACCGCGACGCTGCCGCAGTTGAGGATGTTGGCCTTGTGCCCGGGGCTGTTGATCCAGCCGTCGACGACCTCCTTCGGCGTCCGGTAGCCCCAGGCGATGTTCTCCGCCGACGCCCCGGTGGTGTAGCCGGCGGCCGCCTCGCGCTGCACGAATGTGCTGCCGTTGGAGCCGGTGTGGCTGAAGAAGTTGTTCGTCACCATGTCCGTGCTGTGCGCCCGGCCGGCGGCGACGAGCCGGGTGTCGATGCGCAGCGCGCCGCAGCCGTTCGCGGTGCGGTAGCTGTTGGTCAGCGCCACGACCTCGGACTCCAGCGAGCTGCTCTCCACCGGCTTGGTGGTCGGCGTGGCCGGCTTGGTGGCCGGGGTGGTCGCCGGCTTCGTGGCGGGCTTCTTGGCGGTCGTCTTCTTCTTTTTCTTCTTCTTGGACACCGCCGCGGCGACGTCGACACCGGCGACCGCGTCACCGACGGCGGTGACGGCGGTGACGACCTGGGCGGCGGCGGGGGCGGCCGTCGCTGCCGTGGCGGTGAGCGTGAAGCCGAGCGGCACCGCGAGCAGCACGGCGGCGAGGATGGTGGCACGGCGAGGGAACCGGGTCACGATGAGAGAACCTTCCGTCGGTGAGCTTTGACGCAGTTGGTATCGGGTCGCTCACAGCCCTCGTGAGCACCTCAACTACCCCGCAACGGTCGGCAACCGGCCCGCTACCCGTGCGGGTGGGTCCCTAGTGGACCGGCCCGTGAAGTTCCGTCAAAGGTTGGAGGGCGACGGCCCCGGGCATTCATACCGTTGAGCTACACACCTCGTACGCAGGTCTTGTCGAAGGAGCAGCAATGTCCAGACTGGTCAGACCCAGGGACAACCGTTGGATCGCCGGCGTGTGCTCCGGTCTCGCCCGGCGGTTCGGCCTGTCGCCCAACACGATGCGGCTCATCTTCGTGCTCTCGTGTCTGCTGCCGGGGCCGCAGTTCGTGGTCTACATCGTGCTGTGGGTCCTGATGCCCGACGAGTCGAACTCCCACAGTTACAACTGAGGTCGACACGGGTGCGCTCCGGGTTCACCGGTCAACCGGGGGGCCGGCCGGTCGAAGTCGGAGGCATGTTCAAAGACCTCGCCGAAGCCACCCGCCACAGCGCCGCCCGCTCGACCCTGAACGGGTTGATGACCTGGCTCGGCGAGTCCGGCCTGGCGGCCGCAGCCGCGTCCGCCGGCCTCCAGGCCGCCGTCGATCAGCATGCCGCCTCGGTCCGCGACGCCCTCGGCGACCCGGAGCGCGGACCGAACGCCGTCGCCCTGGCCAGCTACGCCACGGGCGTCCGCGACGCGCTGATCGAGGCCCAGTGGCAGCTCCCGCCGACCTCGGAGATCGACTGGTCCAGGGCCGAGTGGCCGACGGTCCGCCTGATCGCCATCTGCTCCCTAGCCCACACCGCCGGCCACCTCTAGCCCCGCGCTATCCGTGATCCGGAAGAGATTGTGTACTCCTGGGTGCACAGAGTCTTCCGGATCATGAGGGACGGCGCGAGCCACCGAGGAAGATTGCGGACACCGCGCCCACCAGGCACACCACCGCCGTGATCAGGAAGATCTCGCGATACTCGGTGCGCAGCGCCGACTGCAGGGCGTCCGCATACGCCGAGAGCAGGCGCTTCTGCTCCTCGGCGGGCTTGCCGAACACCAGCGGGAAGTCCAGCTTCGCGGTCAGCGTGTGGAACCGGTGCAGGCCCCACGCGGTCAGCGCGGCGACGCCGATCAGCATGCCCATCGTCCGCGCCACGACGACGGCGGAGGAGGCCACGCCGTGCTGCGGCGGCGGGGTCGCGCGCAGTGCCGCCGCCGACAGCGGCGCGATGACCAGGCCGAGCCCGAGCCCGGCGAGCGCGAGGTCCGTGTCCAGCCGGGGCAGGAAGCCGAGATAGCGGGCGGCGGGCACCTCCGCGGGCCAGCCGGCGATGAGGACATACGCCAGCGCCGCGAGCAGCAGGCCGCCGGCGGTGACGACGCGCTCGCCGAGCCGGCCGGAGCGCAGCAGCAGCCCGCCGACGACGGCGCCGACCGGCAGCGCGACCAGGAACCGGGTCAACACCAGGGTGGCCTCGACGCCCGACCGGCCCAGCAGGGTCTGCGCGACCAGCTCGACGTCGACCAGTGTCACCATGAGGGCGACGCCGGCGCAGAAGCTCGCGGCGAGGGCGGCGAAGAACGGTCCCTTGGCGGCGCCGGTCAGGTCCAGCAGCCTGGTCTTCGCCCGGCGCTCCCACAGCACGAACAGCACCGTCACCGCGGCGGCGCCGGCGAGGACGGGCCAGCCCCACGAGGGCAGGACGGACCGCTGGGGGTCGGGGTTGTAGAGCGCGACGACGACGGCGCCGAGGACCACCGCGAGCAGCAGCCCGCCGACGAGGTCGGTCCGGCGCGGCGCGGTGGCGGTGGGCGGGCCGCCCGGCACGGCCAGCCAGACGAGCGCGATCGCGACCACCACGAGCGGCAGGTTGAGCCAGAAGATGCCGCGCCAGCTGCCGAGGAGGGAGGCGACCGCGACCCCGTAGAGCGGGCCGAGGACGCTGCCGAGCTCCTGCGCGGCGCCGACGTTGCCGAGGACGAGGTGACGGTCGCGGTCCCGCCACAGGTCGCTGACCAGCGCGACGGTCACCGGGAGCAGCGCGCCACCGGCGATGCCCTGCAGGGTGCGGCCCCCGGTGAGCAGGATGATGTCGCCGGAGGCGGCGGTCAGCGCGGAGCCGGCGCCGAAGCCGAGCAGGCTCGCGACGAGCAGCGCCCGGCGCCCGAAACGGTCCGAGAGCGAGCCGAGCAGCGGCATGCCGGCGACATAGCCGAGCAGGAACCCGGTCACGACCGGGGTGACCCGCTCCAGCCTGGTGTCGGCGATGTGCAGCGAGTCCATGATGTCGGTGAGGACCCCGACGACGACGTAGGCGTCCAGGGCGGCGAGCAGCACCGCGACGCCGCCGACGCCGATGGCGAGCCGGCGCCGCGGGACGCCGCCGGCCGTGGGCGGCGCGGTGGTGGCGGCGCTCGTGGGCTGCGTCGACGTCATCGGCTACTTCGGCGGGGTGATGGTGACCGGAGCGTCGAACTCCTTGAACGTCACGGTGACCGTGCCGCCCTTGGCCTCACCGACGGCAGGCAGGGTCCACGCGGCCTTCAGCAGCTTCTTGCCGTCCTTGGCGATCCAGAACTTCCCGGGCACCGAGCCGGTCACGCCGGGCACCACGTTGCTGAGCGTCTCCGCGGAGTTGCTGGTGGAGACCCGGTAGGCCTCCTGGCCGTCGACGCTCTCCGTGGCCTCGGTCTTGCCGCCGGTGGCGGTCCCGACGACCTTGGCGATGCCCCGGTCGGGGTTGAGGATCGCCGACGGGTCATAGACCGAGGCGGCGAGGGCGAGCGGCAGCTGCTGGTAGTCGCCGGTGGGGCCCTTCAACCACATGGTCTGTCCCACGATGGTGAACGCCAGCTCGACCGTCGCGCCCATCTGCTCGACCTGGGCGGTGCCCTGCGCGTTGCCCTCCTTGGTCAGCACGCCATCGGCGCGCTTGAGGGCGACGCCGGCGATGGTGCCGTCGGCGGTGATGAGGAACTTCGCCGTTTTGATCCCGCCCATCGCGGCGGCGGACTCCTTCAGCAGCCCCTCGGCCGCCGGCAGGTTGGGATCCGCCTTCCCCGCCTCGTCCTCTTTGGACTTGCTGGTGCAGCCGGTCAGGGTGACGAGAAGCAGGGCGGCGGCCGTTACGCCGGTCAGCAGAGCACGGGTGCGGGACATACCCCGCATGCTAGACCGATCGGCGAAACAACTCGCGTGCCGTGACCCTGCGCAACATCGATGTCACCGGCCGGCGAGCAGCTCGGCGACCGCCCGGCCCGAGGCGGCCGTCGCGCCGAAGGTGGCGATGTGCAGGTCGCCGAGCGGAGCGGCGGGGACACCCATCTCGACCACCACGGCGTCCGGGCGCACGGCCAGGGAGGCGCGCAGCGCGTCGGTGATCCAGGGGTACCGGTGCGGGTCCCTGACCACCAGCAGCAACGGCCGGCCGAGGGACGCCTGCAGCGCGTCTGGCAGGCCGTTCTCCGACGACAGCCGCACGCCGGACGTGCCGGGCACCAGCTCGGCGAGCGGCGCCAGGAGACCCCATGGCGTCTCGGGCGCGATCGCGAAGTTGAGCTCCGGCTGGAACTCGATCACGTACGCCGGCCCGGCGAGCGGGAACGCGGCGTCGGGTGCGGTGATGCGCAGCGCCCGGCGGGCCGCCGACAGCCCCAGCGCGGCGGCCTGCGGGTCCGGCGGTGCCGTCGCTCCGGCCCGCGCGGCGGCGGACCAGGCGGCGAGCCGGGCGACCCGCGCGGCGGCGTCGGCGAGCCGCGACTCGGGCAGCTCACCGGAGCGCACGGCGGCCACGATGGCGTCGCGGAGCAGGTTGGCGGTGTCCTCGTCGGCGTGGTCGCCGCCGACGCAGATCGCGTCGGCGCCGGCGGCCAGGGCGAGGACCGTGGCGTGGGCGAAGCCGAAGCGGTCGGAGATGGCCCGCATCTCGATGCCGTCGGTGACGATCAGGCCCTGGAAGCCCAGCTCGTCGCGGAGCAGCCCGGTCATGATCCGCCCGCTGAGGGTGGCCGGCAGGTCCGGGTCGAGGGCGGGGACGCGCAGGTGGGCGCTCATCACGGCCTGCACCCCGGCGGTGATGGCGGCGCGGAACGGCACCAGCTCGGTGGCGTCGAGCTCGGCCCGCCCGGCCTTGATGATCGGGACGTCCAGGTGCGAGTCGACACTGGTGTTGCCGTGTCCGGGGAAGTGCTTGGCGCAGGCGGCGACGCCGGCCTCCTGCAGCCCGGTGATCCACGCGGCGGTGTGCCGGGCGACCCGCTCGGGTTCGGCGCCGAACGCCCGGGACCCGATGACCGGGTTGTTGGGGTCGGAGTTGACGTCGGCGTCGGGCGCGTAGTCGAACGTGATGCCGACCGAGGCCAGATCGCGGCCGATGTGGCAGGCGACCTCGCGGGTCAGGGCGGTGTCGTCGACGGCGCCGAGGGCCAGGTTGCCGGGCCACGGGCTGCCGTTGTGCGCGTCGATGCGGGTGACGTCGCCGGCCTCCTCGTCGATCGCGACGATGACGTCGGGACGCTCGGCGCGCAGCGCCGCGGTCAGCTCGGCCACCTGGTCACGGTCGACGACGTTGCGTGCGAAGAGGACGACGCCGCCGAGCCCCTCGGCCAGGCGGCGGCGGACCCACGGTGGGGGCTCCTTGCCCACGAATCCCGGCTGCAGCACGGCGTTCGCCATGCTCACCAGGTCGTCCCCCGTGCTTGCGTCCATGCGTCAACCACCCTTCGCGCCTGGCGAGAATGGTCACATCACATCTCAGTAATAGTCAAGAAACCTTCCAGTAGTTAACGGCCCTGTCATCGATGCGGACGGATGGTCCAGACGACCGTCATCTCGGTGGTCACCGCGCCGTCGGCCCGCGTGACCTCGATCGCGACGGGAAACTCGGGGCGCTCGCCGGCGGCGAGCTCGGCGATGACATCGCGCACAGGACGGCCAAGCCTGGCGACGGCCCGGACGGGCCCGACGGCGAGTTTGCGGTACGCGATCTCCGACCGCACCGCGAGCGGGGTACCGAGCGCGAGATGCCCGCCGAATGCCGCCATCACCACGGCGCCGGAAGCGGTCTCGGCGAGCGTGAAGATCGCGCCCGCGTGCGGGCCGGCGACGTGATTGTGCAGCCGCTCCTCGTCCGGGAGCGTGGCGGTGGCGCTGATGTCGTCACCGTCCACCCGCACATCGGTGATCTCGATGCCGACGGTGCGGGCGAACGGGACTGCGGCGATGAGGCCGGCGGCAAGCGTTGGGGGGTCAACGGTCATGCCGCCGATGTTACCGGCTGGTAGCTAGCCCTAGAAGAGCTCGCCGATCGTGTGGATGATGTTGACGTAGAAGTTGCCTTCGATCGCCCGGAACACCTCGAACGGCTCGTGCGGCTCACCGACGAACGGTCGCAGCGTCCACGCCAGCTGGGTGCCGACGAACCCGAAGAGCAGGATCCACACGTGCAGCAGCGTCATGCTGGCCGGTCGTTCACCCGCCGGCAGGACGGTCGCCCCGGTCCGCGTCGCAGGCAGCGGCGGCGCCACCGGGAACGCGTAGCGGCCGTCCGGAAGCAGCAGCGGCTGCCTCGGCGGATACGCCGGCAGGGTCTGGACCGGTGCGGCCGTCCCGTTGGGCTGCGGTTGCACCGCAGGCCCGGCCGACACCGACGCGGCCGGGACAGCCGCCTTGCCTTCATCCGTGCCCGCGACGACCTCCGCCGCACCGGCCGGCGCCGGAGACACCGGCGCGTCGGCGGACGGGTTGGCCAGCTCGGCCACCGCGGCGGCCTCGGCCTGCGCCTGCCGCTCCGCAGCGGCCCTGGCCGTGTGGGCGTTCAGCGCGTGCATGCCGCTGGTGAGGAACTTCAGCCCGACGAACGCGGTCATCGTCAGGATCGCCACGTTGAGAATCTTGTAGAACGAGTAGCTGAACGCCGTGAGCAGGAAGAACAGGCTGATCGGCGCGAATGCCAGCGACAGCACCGCGGTGACGGTGATGGTGACCATGACCAGCGCGAGTGCCTGCCGGACCTGCAACCTGGCGCCGAACACCAGGTTGAACAGGTACAGCGTGGGCAGGCAGATCGCGAGCGTCATCAGGAACAGCAGGGGCAGTTTCAGCGCCGACAGCCCGGCCTGGGCCGGGCTGTGCGATGCGCCGAGGACCGCCCCGTAGCAGGCGAGCGCCAGCACTGAGCTGGCGAGCATCTGCAACGTGAGCTTGCCGAGATCGCGCTCCTCCCCGATCTGCCGCCAGATCGAGTCCCGGTCGCGCAGGATCCGCTCGATGATGAGCAGCCCGCTGCCGGGTGGTTGAGCGGTGCTTGTGGTGCCTAGTGCAGCCATCAGAACATTCCCCTATGTCGGAGGGCCAGATCGCCGCAGGCTAGAGCAGCCGTTTACTCAGCGCCACCCCACATCGATGCGCTGTCCCCTTTCGTCGAAAAAGTGCAGTGCTTCCATGCGGACGGCAACGGTCAGTGGGTGACCATGCGTAACCGCAGGGTATGGCGCGAGTCGCACCGCGAGCTCCGCCGGACGGCGGTGGTGGCGACCCGGGTCGCTCAGGACGCTGTCGCGCTGGGGCGCGCGACGGCCGCCGCGGCCGTTGCCGGCACCGACCAGCTCCAGGTCCTCGACATTGCCGCCGCGGCCGGTGAGCTTGCTGACGAACCGCTTCAGCCCACCGCCGTTGATCGGGATGTCGGTCGGCGGCGCGCCGATCTCGTCGACGATCACGGCGGTCGCGCCGATGTCGAGGAACGCGAGCGACTCGTGGCCGTGGTGCTCCAGGTAGCGGATCCTGCCGCGCAGGACGTCGCCGCCGGTGGTGTCGGGCACGGGCGTGAGCGCCTCGGCGCGCACGCCGATGACGATCCGCTCGCCGTGGAAGTGCGCGACCTGGCGGGAGCGCAGATCGTTCCACGGCAGGTGCAGCACCTGGTCGCCCATGTGCAGCGCAATGTGCCGGTCGAGGTGCACGTACACCTCGGCCTCGAGCAGGTTCATCCGAGGGCTGCCGAGGAACGCCGCGACGTAGAGCGTCGCGGGGCGCCCGTAGACCTGGGTCGGGGTGCCGACGTCCTGCAGGACACCCTTGCGCAGGATCGCGACCCGGTCCGCCATGGTCAGCGCCTCGGCCTGGTCGTGCGTGACGTAGATCGTGGTGACGCCGAGCTCGCGGACCAGGCCGGAGATCTCCGCGCGCAGCTCCGCCCGCAGGCCGCTGTCCAGGTTGGACAGCGGCTCGTCCATGAGGAAGAGCTTGGGCCGGCGCACGATGGCACGGCCCATCGCGACCCGCTGGCGCTGGCCACCGGAGAGCTGCCCGGGCTTGCGGGCCAGCACGTCACCGATGCCCAGCGCGCTGGCGACCTCGGCGACCTGCTCGGCCCGCGGCTCCGGCTCGACCCCGGACAGCCGCAGCGGGAAGCCGATGTTCTCCCCGACCGTCATGTGCGGGTAGAGCGCGAAGTCCTGGAAGACCATCGCGACCCCCCGCTCCCGCGGCGGGAGGTCGTTGGCCAGGTCACCGTCGAGCATGATCGCGCCCGACGTGGGGTCCTCAAGACCCGCGACCATGCGCAGCAAGGTCGACTTCCCGCAGCCACTGGGCCCGAGAAGCACCATGAACTCGCCTTGCCCAACGTCGAGGTTCACTCGGTCGACGGCCACCGTGCCGTCGGCGAAAACCTTCATCACATCTTTGAGTGCGACGGTAGCCACCGTCACCTCCGCCCCAGGTCAGCAAAGCAATTCGCGGATAACTCAGTTACCCCGAGTCAAGTACTGTGACGAGGGGCACGCTATTGGTCCATCGGGTAAATGACCAGTGTTCAGCGTGTTACCGCGCAACTACCGTTAGGAAAGCTTGCAGTTCGCCCCGCGCTACGACGCCGGGAAGTTTACGGTCACGGACGTGTATCCGAGTGCCCCGAGGAACTGCTGCAGCATCTTCCTGGTGTTCTCCTCGGCCCGCTTGCTCAAACCGGCCTCCTTGGCCGCCGTGCCGATCTTCTCCTCGGCGAGCTTGTAGACCTCCTGCAGCCGGTTCGGGTCCGACTTGAAGGCGTCCGCGAGCCGGTTGAAGAGCCCGCGATCCTCCTGGTACACGTAGCTGCGGTCGTTGTTGATCCGCACCGGGCGCAGCTGCGGCGCCGGCAGCGTGATCTCCACCGTGCGCCGGTCCTCGGACTCCTTCACCGCGCCCTGACCGATCCCGGCGAAGTCGACGTAGACCTCCACCGACCCGGCGGCGACGAACAGGATCCGCTCGTTGAGCAGGAAGTCCGGGATGTACTTGCGGTCCTTCTGCACGTCGACGATGACCTCGAAGTTGCCCTCGGCCGCCACGTACTGGCTCAGGTCCTGCACCGACTTGAGCAGCGCCGGTCCGCTGCGGTCGGTCTGCTCCTTCGCGAACGGGTTCTTCAGGTCGGGGAACAGCCCGATCGTCTTGGCGCCCAGCACCAGCGCGACGATCAGGCCGATCGTGGCGACGAGCCAGAACAGGCCACGCATCGCGCCGCCGCCGGCCTTGACCGGCACGATCACCGGCGCGTCCCGGTCAGGGCGGTCGCGCGGGTCGATCCGGTCGCCGATCTTCGGCGACCAGCCCTTGCCCGAGGTCGGTGGGGTGTCAGCGGGCCCGGACGTGATCTCGGGGTATTCGGCGGTGTTCGGGTCCGGTTCGCGCCGCTGGGTCGGCTCGTCGTCCGAGTCGTCGGGGGTCACGGTTTCGTCGTTGCGGGCCATGCTGACTCCTCCGGGAGGATCTTCTTGCTCTCACGGTAGAGGGGTCGGTAAAGCGCCGCGAATCGATCTCAGCCGAACGCGGCGAGCCCGGTCAGCTTCTGCCCGATGACCAGCTGATGGATCTCCGAGGTGCCCTCGTATGTGAGCACCGTCTCCAGGTTCGCGGCGTGCCGCATGACCGGGTACTCCGCACTGATGCCGTTGGCGCCGAGGATCGTGCGGCACTGCCGGGCGATGGCGAGGGCCTCCCGGACGTTGTTGAGCTTGCCGACGCTGACCTGCTCCGGCTTCAGGACCCCGGCGTCGGCGCGCCGGCCGAGGTGCACCGCGAGCAGGTAGCCCTTCTGCAGCTCGACCGCGGCGTCGGCGAACTTGGCCTGGGTCAGCTGGAAACCCGCGATCGGCCGGCCGAACTGCTCACGCGCACCCGCGTAGTCCAGCGCGGTGTGCAGGCTGTCGCGGGCGGCGCCGAGCGCGCCCCACACGATGCCGTACCGCGCCTCGGTGAGGCACGACAGCGGCGCCTTCAGCCCCTTCGCGTCCGGCAGCAGCGCGTCCGCCGGCAGCCGGACGCCGTCCAGGACGATCTCGCCGGTGCAGGAGGCACGCAGCGACAGCTTGTGCTTGACCTCGCGGGCCGTCACGCCGGGCGTGTCCATCGGCACGACGAACCCGTTGACGCCCGCCTCGGTGCGGGCCCAGATCACGGCCACGTCGGCGACCGGCGCGTTGGTGATCCACATCTTGGTGCCGTCGAGGATCCAGTCGTCGCCGTCGCGGCGGGCCCGGGTGGCCATCGAGGCCGGGTCGGAGCCGTGGTCGGGCTCGGTCAGGCCGAAGCAGCCGATGTGGTCGCCGGCGGCCATGCCGGGCAGCCAGCGGTCCTTGTGCTCGTCGGAGCCGTACTTCCAGATCGCGAACATCGCCAGGGAGCCCTGGACGCTGACCAGGCTGCGGACGCCGGAGTCGCCGGCCTCCAGCTCCAGGCAGGCGAGCCCGTAGGCGACCGCGCTGGACCCGGCGCACCCGTATCCGGTCAGGTGCATGCCGAGCAGGCCGACCCCCGCGAACTCCTTCGCCAGGTCGCGGACCGGCACCTGGCCCCGCTCATACCAGTCGGCGACGTTCGGACGGACATGGTCGTCGACCATCCTGCGCACGACGGCGCGGATCGCCAGCTCCTCCTCGGAGTGCAGCGCGTCGACATCGAGCAGGTCAAGGGGCCGGGTCGTCGTCACAACTAACACTGTAAGTCAAACGATGCGGGGCTGTGCCGAGGCGGGCACCCGGGCCGCAGCCCGGCCTCCGACCTCGGCACAGCCCCTACGCCTGGTAGACCCTCGCGTGGATCGAGGTGCGTTGCTGCAGCGCCCAGCGCAGGGCGCGGTGCAGTCCGTCCTCCAGGTACAACCGGTTCTCCCACTGCACCACGTGCGGGAACAGGTCGCCGTAGAACGTCGAGTCCTCGGCGAGCAGCTTGTCCAGCGCCAGCTCCCGCTTGGTGGTGATGAGCTGGTCGAGCCGCACCGGGCGCGGTGGGATCTCGGACCACTGTTTCAGCGTCAGCCCATGTTCCGGATAAGGCCGACCGTCGCGGACCGCCTTGAAGATCATGAACGTTTCACCCCCCTGACGCTGCCAGGGTACCGACCCGGTGCGACAGAACCGACGCCGAGCGTTGTCACAAATCGGCGCTTGTGCCCCAGCGTCCTCGGTGGGTGACTGTCTGCGACTCGCGGCGACCCCGTTTGAGTGACGGCGACTTGACGTCCGTGGCCCGGTAGCCGATCGTCATCGCGCCGATCGGCGTGTACTCCGCGGGCACCCCGAACGCCTCCCGGTAGGCCGCGTCGGACGCCGGCGGGATGCCGAAGAAGCAGGCGCCCAGCCCCTCGTCGACCGCGCCGAGCAGCACCAGCAGGCTCGCCATCCCGGTGTCGATGTGCCAGTAGGGCACCGGCCAGCGGGCCTCGTCGCGGTCGGACCAGCCCTTGTCGGGCTCGGCGTACCGGTCCAGGTACGCGTCGCGGTGGCTGTGCGGCACGACGATCACCGGCGCCCGGCTCATGCCCTCCATCCACGAGGTCAGGCCGGAGTCCGGTGGCGTGGTCGCCGCCCAGAACCTCGCCCGCTCCTCGTCGGAGGTCAGGACCAGGAACTCCCAGCCCTGCGAGAAGCCGGCCGACGGCGCGTGCACCGCGTATCCCAGCAGTTTGTCGACCACTGCCGGGTCCACCGGACGCGACGGGTCGTAGTTGCGCACCATCCGCCGCCGGCGGATCGCCTCAGACAGTTCCACGGATCCCCCATACCCCGTGCCAGGACGTTCCCGGCTCCAGGGTCACCACATCACGGCCGGACCGGAACGCGTCGGGGGGGCAGGTCATCGGCTCGATGGCGAGGGCCTTGCGCAGCCGATCGGCAGGCAGCGTGTCGGAGGAGTACACCTGCCACCAGCCGAATGACGAGTCGGCCCAGACCGTGACGCCCCGGCCGTCGGGCGCGGTGATCGTCACCTGCGAGCCGCCGTCGGCGTCGGGCTCCACCTCGCCGAACGCCGTGTCGAGGATGGTGCTGCCGAGCCGCCGGCCCTCCACGAAATCGTATTCGCTGCCCGTCACCCGGGCCGCGCCGATCGGCAGCAGGCGCGCGTCGACGAGCAGCCGGCTGCGGGCCGGGACCTTCAGCGTCAGGTCGTCCACCGCGACGCCCGGGACCAGCACGTACGGGTGGGTGGCCAGGCCGAACGGCGCCGCCTCCGAGCCGACGTTGGTCGCCTCGTGCTCGACGCGCAGGCCGCCCTCGCCGACGGACCAGGTGGTGCGCAGGCGCAGCGGCCACGGGTACCCCGGCTGCGGGACCAGGTCGTGCTCGACGGTCACGCTGTCCGGCGCGGCGTCGACCAGCCGCCAGCGGGTCCAGTTGACCAGGCCGTGGATGGCGTTGTGCCGCTCGGGCTCGGTGAGCGGCAGTTGCAGGTGATCGCCGCCGAACGCGTACTGCCCGTCGCGGATGCGGTTGGGCCACGGGGCGAGGACCTGCCCGGCACAGCCGACGGCGTGCTCCTCCTCGGCGAAGCCGGCGATCACGTCGGTCCCGTTGACGGTATAGCTGCGCACGCCACCGCCGACCTCGACGATGACGGCCTCATGGCCGCCCGAGGTGATCGTCCACTGTGTACCTGAAGGGGCGTGCGAGAGCTGCGCGGCGGCGGCGGTGTCCATGGCCGCGACAATATCCTCAGTCCGACCGGTCGGTGTACCGAAGCAGGGCGGGAAATGTCAGGCCGAGCAGGACGGCCACCACGGCGCAGGCGATCCCGCCGCTGACCCAGGAGAAGGTGGCGCTGGTCGCGTCGGCCACCGACCCGGCCCGAAGGTCACCCAGACGTGGACCTCCGGCCACCACGGCGAAGAACACGCCCTGCAGCCGGCCGCGCATCGCGTCGGGCGCGCTGAGGAGCACCGTCTGCCGGTACACCCCGCTGATCATGTCGGCGGCACCGGCCACCGCCATGAAAGCTACACACGCCCACAGCCACGGCACCGCACCGGCGGCCGCGACCGCCAGGCCCCAGCCGACGACCGCGCCGACGAGCGCGATCCCCTGCCGGTGGACCCGGCCGATCCAGCCGGACGTGAGACCGGCCAGGGTCGACCCGATGGCGATCGACGCGTACAGCCAGCCCAGCGATGCCGCGCCGTAGCGCTGGTCGGCCACGACCGGGAACAGCGCCTTCGGCATGGCGAGGACCATCGCCGCGATGTCGATCGCGAACGTCAGCAGGATCAGCTTCGAGGCGCCGAGAAACCGCAGGCCTTCGCGGATGTCGCGGAGCCCGCCGGTGGTCCTCGCCTCAGCCCCGGTCAGCGAGGCCGGTGGCAGCGACGGCAGCCGCAGCGCCGCCCACAGCACGATCGTGAAGAGGACCGCGTCGATGGCGTACGCGACGGAGAAGTCGGCCGAGGCGATGACCAGACCGGCGCCGACCGGCCCGAAGATCGAGGAGATGCTGGAGGCGGTGAAGCTCAGTGTGTTGGCCGCCGCGACCTCGCCCTCCCCGATCAGCGCCGGGATGATCGCCTGCCGGACCGGGCTGTTGACGCCGAACGCCGCCGACTGGGCCGCGATCAGCGCCAGCATCAGGTAGGGGTCGTCGACGTGCAGCACCGCCTGCGCGAGCAGGCCGAGCGTGGTCAGCCACATCAGCGTCGAGCTGGTGAGCAGCACCTTGCGCCGGTCGAACGCGTCCGCGATCGCGCCGCCCCAGATCGAGAACACGATCAGCGGGACCAGGCCGACGAAGCTGGCGATGCCGACCCACAGCGCCGACCTGGTGATGTCGTACACCTGCACCGGCACGGCGACCGCGGTGAACTGGACGCCGAAGAAGGACACCGCGTTGCCGACGAAGAGCCGCCGGTATGCCACGTGCCGCAGCGGCCGGACATCGATGACGTGTTTGCGCAGCCGCTCCTGCACGCTCAAGGCGCGAGTCTTTCCACGGTGTCGCCGGTGTACCGGAGGCGATCGTGCAGCCGGCTCTCCCGCCCCTGCCAGAACTCGACCTCGTCCGGGCTGACCCGGAACCCGCCCCAGAACGGCGGGGCACCCCGCTCGCCTCGGGCCTCCACCTCCTCGACCAGCACCCGCAGCTCGTCGCGCGACCGGATGACCCGCGACTGCGGGCTCGCCCACGCGCCGACCTGCGCACCGTGCGGCCGGATGGCGAAATACTCCTCGGTCTCCTCGCGGGAGACTTTTTCCACAGCCCCGCAGACGATCACCTGGCGGTGCAGTGGGTACCACGGGAAGACCAGGCTGGCCCGGGGGTTCGCCGCGAGGTCCCGGCCCTTGCGTGACTCGTAGTTGGTGAAGAACGTGAAGCCACGCTGGTCGTATCCCTTGAGCAGTACCGTGCGCGCACTCGGCCGTCCGCTGCCGTCGGCGGTCGCGAGCAGCATCGCGTTGGGCTCGGGCAGTCCCGCCTCGACCGCGTCGGCGAACCAGGTGGCGAACTGCTCCAGCCAGGTCCCGGCAAGGCCCTGCTCGGTCAGCTCCCCGGTGTACTCGTTCCGCATCCGCGATAAATCTTGCGGCGATGTGCTGGGTCTCACGCTCACATCCTTCCTCCGACGATCACAGATGCGTGAAGATGTGTCACGTAGGACACATCTGAGCCCCCGTTCAGTCGGTACTGACACCCCCTCGGGGTGAAGATGTCAAAGGGAACACCGGCGGGTAACAAACCTAGTCAGACACCCCCGAACCAGCAGGAGTGCGAGATGTCCGATTTCAAGCCGGGACTCGAGGGCGTCATCGCCTTCGAATCCGAGATTGCGGAGCCCGACAAGGAAGGCGGCGCGCTGCGCTATCGCGGCGTCGACATCGAGGATCTCATCGGCCAGGTGTCGTTCGGCAACGTTTGGGCACTCCTGGTCGACGGCAAGTTCGGCCCCGGCCTGCCGCCTGCTGAGCCGTTCCCGGTGCCCGTGCACTCCGGCGACATCCGGGTCGACGTGCAGTCCGCGGTAGCCATGCTGGCCCCCTACTGGGGCCTCGGCCAGCTGCTGGACATCGAGACCCCCCAGGCCCGCGAGGACCTCGCCCGGGTCAGCGTCACCGCCCTGTCGTTCGTCGCTCAGGCCGCCCGTGGCCTGGGACTGCCGGCCGTGCCGCAGAAGGAGATCGACAAGGCCGACACGATCGTCGAGCGGTTCATGCGCCGCTGGCGGGGCGACCCCGACCCGCGCCACGTCAAGGCCGTCGACGCCTACTTCATCTCCGCCGCCGAGCACGGCATGAACGCCTCCACGTTCACCACCCGGGTCGTCGCCTCCACCGGCGCCGACGCCGCGGCCTGCATCTCCTCCGGCATCGGCGCGCTGTCCGGCCCGCTGCACGGCGGCGCCCCCTCCCGCGTCCTGGGCATGATCGAGGCCGTGGAGCGCAGCGGCGACGCCGAGGGTTACGTCAAGAGCGTCCTGGACCGCGGCGAGCGCCTCATGGGCTTCGGCCACCGCGTCTACCGTGCCGAGGACCCCCGCGCCCGCGTGCTGCGCCGCACCGCCAAGGAGCTCGGCGCGCCGCGCTTCGAGATCGCCGAGGCCCTGGAGAAGGCGGCCCTCGCCGAGCTGCACGCCCGCCGCCCCGACCGGGTCCTCGCCACCAACGTCGAGTTCTGGTCCGCGGTCGTGCTCGACTTCGCCGAGGTCCCGGCGCACATGTTCACGTCGATGTTCACCTGCGCCCGGGTCGCCGGCTGGAGCGCGCACATCCTCGAGCAGAAGGAGCTGGGCCGCCTGGTCCGGCCGTCCGCCACCTACGTCGGCCCCGCGCCGCGCAAGCCGAGCGACGTCGAAGGCTGGAACAACCTCCTGTGATGCGTATCGCCCTGCGGCGGTAATCGGCCGGGATCGCGGCGGCGGAGGTGGCAGGATTCGCGGAGTACCCGCACCTGCCCGCCCGCCGCCGCAACCCGGAGTACTCACACATGGTCGACATCCGCATTCCCGACGAGCTGAAGCCCGCCGACGGCCGCTTCGGCTCAGGCCCGAGCAAGGTCCGGCCCGAGGCCGTGCAGGCCCTCGCCGGTGTCGCGACCTCCTACCTCGGCACCAGCCACCGGCAGAAGACCGTCCGCGACGAGGTCGCCCGGCTCCGCCGCGGCTTCGCCGAGCTGTTCAGCATCCCCGACGGCTACGAGGTCGTCCTGGGCAACGGCGGCAGCACCGCGTTCTGGGAGATCGCGGTCTTCGGTCTGATCCGTGACCGCGCGCAGTTCGCCAGCTTCGGTGAGTTCGGCGCGAAGTTCGGCAGCGCCGCGAAGAAGGCGCCGTTCATCGGCGACCCCACGATCATCAAGGCCGACCCGGGCACCGCCGCGTTCCTGCGGGCCGAGGACGGCGTCGACACGTACTGCTCGCCGCAGAACGAGACCTCGACCGGCGTTTCCGTGCCGGTCCGGCGGCCTTCCGGTGTTGACGAGGGCGCGCTGGTGCTGACCGACGCCACCTCCGGCGCCGGCGGCCTCGACGTCGACCTCGCGCAGACCGACGTCTACTACTTCGCCCCGCAGAAGTGCTTCGGCTCCGACGGCGGCCTGTGGATCGCGATCATGTCGCCGGCCGCGATCGCCCGCGTCGCGGAGATCAAGGAGTCCGGCCGCTACATCCCCGACTTCTTCGACCTGCAGACGGCGATCGACAACTCGCGCCTCGAGCAGACCTACAACACCCCGGCATTGTCGACGATCTTCCTCACCGCCGAGCAGGTCGACTGGATGAACGCCAACGGCGGCCTGTCCTTCGCGACCAAGCGCAGCGCGGAGTCGGCGGCCATCCTGTACGGCTGGGCCGAGCGCTCGCCCGTCGCGACGCCGTTCGTCACCGACATCACCGTGCGGTCCAACGTCGTGGGCACCATCGATTTCGCCGACTCCGTGGACGCGACGGCCCTGGCCAAGGTGCTACGCGCCAACGGGATCGTGGACACCGACCCGTATCGCAAGCTCGGCCGCAACCAGCTGCGGATCGCGATGTTCCCGACCGTGGACCCGGCCGACGTCGAGGCGCTGACGGCTTCCATCGATTACGTCATCGAGCGTCTTTAGTTTGTATGTACGAATGCCCGCCGCCCGTTTGCTTCGTTTGCTCTGGTGGCGGGCATTCGTGTTGAGTTCCGTCTTTGCTTTCTCCCGGCGCGGCACGCTTCGCTCCAGCTAGGGTTACGCGTACTGTGACCGAGTGGTGCCGGGAAAGTCGGTGCCGATGCGGGTGGGACGGAGGCACGCTATGCGGCCTGTGCGATTCGTCGCCCTCTCCGAGGACGGCCAAGCGTTCGTTCTCGCCGATGAGGTCGGCCGACTGCTCGCGCTCCCGATCGATGACCGGGTGCACAGCGCGCTGCGTCCCGACCAGAGCCACCCGACCACGACGATGGAGACCGCCGCGTCGCAGCTCGCGCCGCGTGACATCCAGGCGCGCATCCGCTCCGGCGAGTCGGCCGAAGAGGTCGCCCGCGTCGCCGGCGTCCCGGTCGACCGGGTCCTGCGCTACGCCGGTCCGGTCCTGCAGGAGCGGGCCATGCTCGCCCAGCACGCCCGTCGCACCCGGCTGAAGACCTCCGACAAGGGCTCGTCCCTCGCCGAGGTCGTCGACGCGCGCCTCGGCCAGCACGGCATCGACACGGAGAAGATCTCGTGGGATGCGTACCGGCGCGAGGACGGCACCTGGCGGATCACCGCGACCTGGCCGAGCGGCAAGGCGACGGCGCAGGCCGTGTGGGAGCTCGACAAGGCCCGCCAGCAGGTCGCCCCGCATGACGACATGGCGCAGTACCTGTGCACCGAGCGGGCACCGCACGTGCTGGGCCAGGAGCCGCCGGCGCCGGACCGCACGCTGCCCACCCGCGGCGAGACCAGCCGCGGCGATCTCGGCATGCGCCCCGACCCGCTGCGCCACGGCAGTGGCGGGCACGACCTGATCCGCCCGTCCAACGTCCAGCCGTCGCCCCCTTCGACGCGGGGGCGTGGGCTGGGCTCCATGAACCCCGACCCGATCCGGGCCGGGCGGGACGCGCTGCTCGCGTCGCTCGACCGGCCGCTGGGTTCGTCGCCCTCCGACGAGCCCGCTCCCGCTCCTGCCCCGGTCGTCCAGGGTGAGAACCGGGCGCGTGGCGCGGCCGCGCTGATCGGCCGCTCGCCGTTCGACGACGACAGCGACCAGAGCAAGGAGATCCCGGCGGTGCCGTCGCTCGCCGTGCTCCGCCCGCGGCGCAACACCCCGTCGGCCGCGTCCGGCGATCAGCCGAGCACCCCCGACAAGCCGCGCAAGCGCCTGCCCAGCTGGGACGACGTGCTCTTCGGCGGGGCACCGTCCGCCGCCCGGGAAACCAGCTGATCTCTGCATTTCCCAGGGGATAGGTTGGTGTACATGGAGTACACCAACCTCGGGCGGACCGGCCTCTCGGTCAGCCGCCTGTGCCTCGGCACCATGAACTTCGGGCCCCAGACCACCGAGCCCGACAGCTTCGCGATCATGGACCGGGCACTGGATCACGGCATCAACTTCTTCGACACCGCCAACGTCTACGGCTGGAAGCTCGGCGAAGGCGTCACCGAGCAGATCATCGGCCGCTGGATCGCCCAGGGCGGCGGCCGGCGCGAGAAGGTCGTCCTGGCCACCAAGGTCTACGGCAAGATGCAGGAGTGGCCCAACGGCCAGGGCCTCTCCGCGCGCCACATCATCGCCGAGGCCGAGGCCTCGCTTCGCCGCCTGCAGACCGACTACATCGACCTGTACCAGATGCACCACATCTCCCGCAGCACGCCGTGGGAGGAGATCTGGCAGGCGATGGAGCTCCTCGTCGCGCAGGGCAAGGTCCTCTACGTCGGCTCGTCGAACTTCGCCGGCTGGCACATCGCGCAGGCCCAGGAGTCGGCGTCCCGGCGACACTTCCTCGGCCTCGTCGCCGAGCAGTGCATCTACAACCTCATGGCGCGCACGGTCGAGCTGGAGGTGCTGCCCGCCGCCCGCCAGTACGGGCTGGGCGTCATCCCCTGGTCACCCCTGCACGGCGGCCTGCTCAGCGGCGCCATCGCGAAGGCCGCCGCGGGCTCCGCTGGCCGGTCCTCCGAGGGCCGCGCCGCGGAAGGCCTGCTCCAGCACCGGACCGCGATCGAGGCGTACGAGAAGCTGGCCGCGTCGCTGGACGCCGACCCGTCCAACCTGGCTCTCGCGTGGCTGCTCGCGCAGGACGGCGTCACCGCGCCGATCATCGGGCCCCGCACGATCGAGCAGCTCGACTCGACCCTCGGCACCTTCGACGTGTCCCTGGACGAGGCGACCTTGCAGCGGCTCGACGAGCTCTTCCCGCCGGTCGGCAACGGCGGCCCCGGCCCGGAGGCCTGGGCCTGGTAGGGGCTGCTGTCAGCCCTGCTTTGCATCTCGGGTCGTGGCCAGCACTTCATAGGTTGGCCGCGGCCCGGGCTCGCTCTTCATCAGCCGCACGTCGTCCACCAGCCATTCCGGACCCTCGTACGCACGGAGCACGTCCAGATCGGCGGCCAGGTCGGCGCCCGGGAGCCGGTCCCCCGGCCGGGCGATCGTCACGTGCGGCTGCAGCGGCCGGTGGTCGAACGGCAGCCTGCGCTTCTTGAGCAGCTTCCGCACCGCGTCCCCGAGCGGCGCAACGTCCCCGTCGACCTTCGCGACCAGCGTGGTGAACTTCCCCCGCCCGAACCTGCCACCACCCCCGATCCGGGCCCTGGGCACGATCTGCGGCAACGCCTCCAGCACCTCGACCGCGTCGTCCCGCCGCTCGTCCTCCACGTCTCCGATGAACGCCAGGGTCATGTGCCGCTGCTCGGCCGGCACGAGCCGCAGCGACCGCCCTTCCGGCATCGGCCTGGCCACGGCGAGCGTGCCGACCATCGCCGCGAAGTGCCGCTCAACCTCGTCCGGCAGGTACGCCGCGATGAACAGCCTCACCGCTGCTCGGTTTTGGTGTCGCGCAACGCCAGCCCGGCGCGCTGCAACTCGCCCTCGACCCTCAACCGCTCAACCTCCAGGTCGACCCCGCTCACCTCGTCAAGGTACTGGTCGATCCCCAACTGCACGCACGCGACCCGCAACGCTTCGTCGTATGCCCGCTGCACCGCGTTGAACCACACCGGCGACCTGGTGGCCACCCCCATCCGCAGCCGGTTCAACCGCCGCAGGTCCCCCGCGAGCTGCTCGATCGGCGGCCCCGCCGGCACCGGCACCGGCGCCGCCGCGACCGTGTGCAGGGCCCGTCCCGCCCAGCTCATGTGCCACCAGCGCCGCACCGGCCCGTCGCGCCACCCCGGCTCGCGCTCCTTGCGCCGGAACAGCTTCCTGAAGGCCCGCCGGAACCCCCGCCCCACCTGCTCGATCATCTCGCCGGCGGAGATGAGCAGCAGGCAGACCAGACACGGCGCCACGGCGATCAGCCCGATGGCGCCGACGACCAGCAGGCCGCGCAGCACGCCCACACCTTGAGGCTAAGCCCGCATGAACAACGATCGCCACCGATAACCCCAACTTCGGCACCGACTCGCAATCAACCCACCCCCGGCGCCCTCCGCTGTGCGAATTCGCCCGGTTCGCGCTTCGTGCGGCTTTCGACTGGACTTTTTTGCTTCGCGCTCCGCCGCTGCCCGCCTCCGAGTCCTCGGTTCTGTGGCCGGCCCGCCCCGGTCGTGATGTGCTGTCGAGGCAGATCGAAGTCGCCTCGTGGCGTCCGGGACGGCCGTTGCGCGCCGTTGATCACGGCGGCTGGTGTGTCCGGCTGCTGGTCGCGGGTTGTCGTGGGTCCTGCCGGTGATCGAAGTCGTGGGATGCTCGGCCGGGCCGGTTCGACCCGGGACTTCGATCTGCTGGCGCCGGGTGCACAACAGGCTGGCCGACATAGGGCAGGGACGCGGGCGCGGCGCTTGCGTCGAGGGACCTGCAGCAGCCCGGCGGATCGCTGAGGCCCCGCAGATCGCTGAGGCCCCGCAGATCGCTGAAGCCCCGCAGATCGCTGAAGCCCACGGGCCGTTAGAGCACCGCAGATCGCTGAACCCCGCGGACCGCTGAACCCGGGTCGAGCCGGTGGCACCCCTCGTCGCCACCGGATCGCCCACTCCCGCATCGCCCGGCTGTCAGCCCGCCAGCCACCACCGCCAACTGCTGCCCACTCTGTCGCCAGGCACCACTGTCGGCCCTGCCGTCCGGTCTTGCCGTCAGCCGCTGCTACCCCGTCCATCGTCAACCCTGAGCACCCATGGTCAGCACTGCCACTGACCCGTCTTCAGCCCTTGCTGAGCACCCGTGGCTGGCCTGACCACCCGGAACCGTCCTCTGCAGCCAGGCCAACACTCCAGCCCAGTCGCCAGGCCCACCGCCCCGGCACCGTCACTACCGAGCAACCGTGGTCGACCCTGGCCGCCCGGGGCGCGTCGTCGATCACGCGCCCCGGTCCCGCCGCCAGCCGTGCCCTGCATTGCGCACCGTCATCAGTCCTGCCGTATGTCGCCACCCCGCCCTCGTCGTCCGTTGCCGAAAGACACCACGACCGCCCCCCTGAATCGGCCGCCCCCGTCGGTCAGCCGACCTCAGCCCACGCCGGTCGCGGTGCACACCGCTACTGCGTCGAGGCGACCAGTAAGTTGCGCAGCTCGGTCAGGGTGGCCTCGTCGCCTTCGGCCTGCACGTCGGACCCGCCAGGGGACTCCCGCGCCCACAGCCACCGCAGCACCCCGGCCGCGTCGCCGCTGACGGTGGCGTCCAAGGGGGTCGAGGCGGCGGTCGCCGGGTTGGCGTCGCTGACGTCGGCGCCGGTCTTCTCGGTGCGGATCAGCCAGCCAGGCCCGTCGTTGACCCCGACGATCACCGTGCGGCCGGCCGCGCCGGCCAGGACGGGCTGGAAGTCCTCCAGCCACGCGTGTGAGCCATACCCCACGAACAGCTTCAGCACCTCGTCGATCCCGTCGACGGCCAGGTCGTCGGGGATGGCGGCGACCGGCGCGTCGAGCGCCAGCTCGGCGTCGAGGCGGTGGATCACGGTCTCCTGCGCCATCCGCCGGATCCAGAAGCCGACCGTCTGGTCGGGCTCGTGCCAGGTGCGCGACGGGTCGGTGGCGTCGTGGGCGGCGAACTCGGCCGCGAGCTCGGCGTAGGCGCGGTCGAGCAGCTCGATCGGCTCCTCGGACTGCAGGCCGGCTGGTGGCCAGGGATCGGGGAATGCGTTGAGCCGCATGCACGCGACCTTGTGCAGGTAGACCTCGGCAACGTGCCTGACCAGGTCCGCAACGGTCCAGCCGGGGCAGCTCGGCACCGCGGCGGTCAGGTCCGACGCGGCGACCTCCCGCAGCCGCGCGTAGTCGGCGGCAAGACATTCCAGCAATCGCGATCGCTCCATGCCCGCGACCTAATCACATGGGTACGACAAAAAATCAGCGAACAGCGGGCCGCACCCGGGGCACGCGCAACTCGAACGCCGGGGTGTCCTTCCGGGCCGGCTCGAACACGTGGAGGTGGGGGCTGGGGCGCAGGTGCACGCTCACCTTCCCGCCGACCTTGCGCAGCTGCATGGCGGCCACCACGAAGGTGGCCAGGACGGACACGAGGCCGCCGATCCAGATGCCGGACCGTGGCCCGTACCGCTCCGCGCACCAGCCGATGATCAGCGAGCCCAGGGGGGTACTGCCGAGGAAGACCAGGACGTACAGCGCCATGACCCGTCCACGGAACTCGGGATCGGTGCCGAGCTGGACGCGCTGGTTCGCCGCCTGCGCGAAGTAGATCATGAAGAAGCCGGTGGGCAGGAGGAGCAGCACCGCCGTGAGGAACGTGGGCGCGAACCCGACGAGCGTCTCGAACCCTCCGAACAGCACGGCGGCGGCGAGCACCGCGTAGGCCGTGGGTCGCGCGCGGCGGCGCGAGCTGGCCAGGGCGCCGGCCAGCGCACCGACGGCGAGCGCGGTGGTGAGCAGGCCGAAATACTGGGCGGAGGCGTTGAACTCGACCTTCGCCAGGACGGCGAGCGTGAGCTGGAAGTTGAAGCCGAACAGCCCGACCACCAGGACCAGGAGGATGGCGAGACTGAGATCGGGTCGGCGCTTGACATAGCGCAGTCCGTCGATGGTACGGGCATCGCTCGCCGCAACCGGCGGCCCCTCGACCCGGAACAGCTCCTCGGTGCGCATGCGGGTCAGCCCCACCAGCGGGGCGAGACACAAGGCCGCCGTGATCATGAAGATCGGGCCGGTGCGGTCGTGCAACAGCGCGATGACCAGCCCGGCGATCGCGGGGCCGACGACCCGCGCGGTGTTGAACGTGGCGGAGGACAGCGACAGCGCGTTGGGCAGCAGCTCCCGGCTGACCAGTTCGGAGACGAACGCCTGCCGCACCGGGGTCTCGATCGCGCTGATCACGCCGAAGAGGGCCGCGGTCACAAAGACCCACCAGAGGTTCACGACCCCGGTGAGGACCAGCGCGCCGAGCAGTCCCGCGACCACGGCGGACGCAGAGTTGGCGATGAGGAGCAGGCGGCGCTTGTCGAACCGGTCGGCGAGCTGACCTCCGTACAACGTGAGCAGCAGCACAGGCGTGAACTGCAGGGCCGTCACGACGCCCAGTGCGGTGGGCGAGTTGTCGGACAGCTGCAGGACGAGCCAGTCCTGCGCGACGACCATCATCCACGTGCCGAGGAGCTTGACCAGTTGCCCGGTCGTGAACAGCCGGTAGTTACGGACCTTCAGCGAACCGAAGACGGTCATGCGTTGCGGCCTATCCGGCCGAGGATCTCGGCCGCCTTTCCGAGCGTCTCGCGCTCCTCCGGGGTGAGCGCGGCGAGCTGCTTGGCCAGCCACTCGTCGCGGGCGCGGCGGTGCTCGAGGATGACGGCGCGGCCCAACTCGGTGGCGGCGAGGATGACCTGCCGGCCGTCGGTCGGATGCGGGGTGCGCTGGACCAGGCCGCGCTCCTCGAGCTTCGCCACGATCTTGGTGAGGGTCGGCGGCTGGACCCGCTCGGCGTCGGCCAGCTCGCGAGGGGTCAGCGCGCCGTTGAGCTCGAGGCTTGTCAATGCCGACAGCTGGGTGATCGTCAGGTCGCCGATCGGCCTGGCCTGACGCAGGCGGCGGTTGAGTCTGGTGATGCTGTCCCGCAGCGCCGCCGCGAGCTGCGCTGCAGTGATCTTCGGGGCACGGACCATCATCACGATCGTTAGCTTATCTAATAAGCTTGGCTAACGACCTGTGTCGGTGATCACGGGGAGTACCGTGTGCGGCGTGACCAGCCAGCCGAAGCCGCTCGACCCGCCGATGGTGCCGTTCGCCCTCGCCGGGCTCGGGCTGTGGATCATCGCGGTGCTCGTGATGCTGCCGTTTCGCGACGAGTTGGCCGACGCCGGGCACGGCAACTGGTTCGGCATCGCCGTCGCCGGCGTGCTGTGGGGCATTCCAGGCGGTTTGACCATGGTTGTGCACGATCGCAACCGGAAGCGGCGGCGCGCGGCGTCCGATTCGTTCAAGACCGGGGAGAGCGGCGGCGCCTAGCCTTCGAGGCATGGCTCCCAAACTCAACTACGTCGGCCTCGTGGTGGCCGACATGCCCAGAACCCTCGCGTTCTACCGCCTGCTCGGCCTGGACATCCCGGCCGATCAGGACGCCGCGCCGCATGCCGAACACGCGCTGCCTGGCGGCATGAGAATCTGCTGGGACACCGAGGAGACGATCCGTTCGTTCGACCCGGAATGGTCGCCCGGGGCCGGCGCCGGCCGGTCCGCCATCGGTTTCGAGTGCGACACACCCGCCGAGGTCGACAAGGTCTACGACGCGATGGTTTCCGCAGGGTACGAGGGTCACCTGGCACCCTGGGACGCGTTCTGGGGCATGCGGTACGCCGTCCTGCACGACCCCGACGGCAACGGCGTCGACCTCTACTGCACTATCGGATGACCTCGCGCAGGGGTGCGCCGGCCAGCGCCTTCACCTCGCGGGAGAGGTGCGCCTGGTCGGCGTAGCCGCTGCTGACCGCCACCAGGCCGAACGGCATGCCGCCCCGGGCCAGGTCCAGTGCCGCGTTCACGCGCAGAATCCGGGAGAGCGTTTTGAGGCCGTACCCGAACAGTTGCAGGCCTCGGCGGTGCAGCTGCCGTTCGCTCAGGCCGACGTCGACCGCGATCTCCGACACCGGACGGTGTGCCCTGAGCCGATCAACCACCGCCCCGACCCAGGGCTCGTCCGGTTTGTCGTTCCTGGCGAATGCCGCCTCGAGCTGCCGGGCCGGATCGGCGGCCTCGTCGAGCAGCTCGGTGAGGCGCCGGACGCGCGCCGACGGCCACAGCGCCGACAGCGGCACCCGCTGGTCACGCAGTTCGTCGGCGGACACACCCAGCAGGCCGGGCGCCGTGCCGGGGGCGAATCGGATCGCCGTGTACGTCCGCGCGCCTTCACTCACGCCCAGCTTCGCGGTGGTGTCAGGGCCGGCGACGAGCAGCTGGCCGGCATAGTGGATCACGTCCATGCAGCCGTCGGGCAGGACGCGGACCAGCTCACTCCCGCCCGCTCCGCGTTGCCACACCGTCGCGCCGGGTATGCGCGACGGTCGCTCCCGATAGCCGAACTCAGCCGTGGCCATAGGGTTCGGCGGGCTCGGCCTCGTCGACCGAGCCGTGGGCCCGGCTGACCGACACCGACTCGACCTCGCTGTCGTCGAACACGGTCGGCAGCTCGTCGACCGCCTGGACCTGCTCGACCAGCACCTCGGAGTGCGCGCCGCAGCCGTGGTCGACGCTCACGACCTGGGCGTCGTCGGGCGCGTACTCATTGCCGCACACCCCGAACGACTGCCGCATCGAACCGGCGAGCTGCAGGTAGAACCCGCACGAACCGCACCGGGCCGCCGACGGCGCGGCGACGGAGATCGGCGCGTTGGGACCGCGGTCGCCGTCATACCACCGCTGGGCGGCATCGAGCCGGCCCTCGCGGGACAGCACCCGGACCCGCCCGAGACCGAGCTCCCAGCTGGTCTCCTCGACCGCGGGGTCATCGGACTGCACGTAACCCGGCGCGAGCCGCACATCGTCGGCCGGCGTCGGCAGCAGGTCGCCGACGCCCAGGTCACCGGGCTGCAGCCGCTCCTGCCACGGCACCCACTCGGGCGCGCGCAGCGCGTCGGGGCCCGGCAGCAGCGTCGACTCGCAGATCGTCACCTGCTTGCTGCGCGGGATCCTGGTCACACTCACCGCCCAGCGCCAGCCCCGGTATCCAGGCAGGCCACAGGCGAAGAAGTGGGTGACGAGCCGCTCACCTTCGGCGACCACGCCGAGGTGCTCACCGATATGGTCCGGGTCGACGACGTCCAGCCCGAGGCGGGCGATCTCCACGGCGTCCGCGCAGACCTGGTCGGGCTTGCCCGCGCGGCCGCTGGAGCGGGTCGGGGCAGTCGAGGCTGTCACGCCCTCCATTGTTCCTCATCGCCACGCCCGATGAGCACGGCGGCCCCGGCGTGGCCGGAAACTGTCGCACCCATGGTTCAGGATGGGGGGCATGTCGGTGATACGAGGCGTTGCGCAGACCGTGGTGACCACCGTGCGGGCAGCACGGGTCGCCACCGTCGGCGGTGCCCGGGCCGGCCGCTTCGTGGGTCGCAACCTGCTACGTGTCCGCGAGCGCGGCGCCGGCGGCGAGACCGGCATGCTCCGCCTGCTCGACCTGCACGCGGCGTCCTGCGCCGGCGACACCCTCGTCGCGCTCGGCCTCGCCGGCACCATCTTCTTCTCGGTGGAGGCGGGCGAAGCCCGCGACCGGGTGGCGCTGTATCTGATCGTGACGATGCTGCCGTTCGCGCTGCTGGCCCCGATCGTGGGACCGGTTCTCGACCGCTTCCGGCACGGCCGCCGATATGCGCTCGCCGTCACGATGCTCGGCCGGGCGTTCCTGGCGGTCCTGATCTCCGAGCACCTCACCGGGTGGGCGCTCTATCCGGCCGCGTTCGGCATGCTGGTGCTCTCCCGTGCCTATGGCGTGGCCCGCAGTGCCGCCGTGCCCCGCGTGCTGCCCAAGGGGCTCGGCCTGTCCGAGGCCGGGGCCCGTGCCTCCGTGTTCGGCACGTTCGCCGGCGCCATCGTGCTGCCGATCGGCCTGGCCGCGGCCCAGTTCGGCCCGCAGTGGCCGCTACGGCTGTCGGTCATCGTCTTCTTCTGGGGCATGGTCACCTCGCTGCGGCTGCCGCCCCGCGCCGACTCGGACCCGCCCGAGCAGGTCCCTCGCGTCCTGCAGCGCCCCAGCCACCGCGGCGCGAAGATCCTCTCCGGCCGGCTCGTCGTCGGCGCCCTGATCGGCAGCGCGACCCTGCGCGCGCTGTATGGGTTCCTGACCCTGTTCCTCGCGTTCGCGATCAAGGAGAAGGTGCTCCCGGTCGGCCTCGGCCCGTGGCGGCTGTCGGAGCAGGTGGCGGTCGTGGTCGTGGCCGCCGCGCTCGGCGTCGGCTCGTTCCTGGCCACCGCCATCGGCACCCGCCTGCGCATCCACCGGCCGGCCCTGCTGCAGGCGGTCGGCATCACCGTGGTCGCGTTCGTGGCCCTCATCGCCGCCGACCGGGACTCCCTGGGCGCGGTGGCGCTGCTGTGCCTGGTCACCGCGATCGCCAGCGGTCTCGCCAAACTGGCCGTCGACGCCTCGATCCAGGAACGTGCGGACGAGCAGGTCCGGGCCAGCGCGTTCGCCCACTCCGAGACCCTGCTCATGGTCGCCTGGGTCCTCGGCGGTGCCGTCGGCCTCATCCCGTTCGGCGCCGACTGGGGCCTGATCGTGGCCGCCACGTTCATGGCGTTCGCGGCGGTCCGCGCGATCTGGTCGGCGATCTCCCTGCGCAAGGAGCGCCTGCGCGGCGCCCCGCTCGAGCATGACGAGCAGCCAACCGACCCGGTCGCGGCCACCCAGCCCAGCGGATCGGCGGGCGGCTCGGACGGGCGGCGTGGGGCTGACGCGACGACCGTGCCGCGACCGGCCGGCGCGACCACGGGCTCGGCCGCCGGCGGGACCTCAGGCCCGGCCGCCGGCGCAACGTCAGGGGCCGCCGGAGCGGCTTCAGGGGCGGCCGCCAGTGCGACCCGGCGGATGCCGTTCCAGGCCCGCTCCGGCGAGGAGGCTCCGACCACTGCCGCCGCCGCGCAAGGCGGTGAGGACGACCGTTCGCGGCGCCGCTTCGGCTGGCGCCGGCGCCCCTCCGCCGCTCCCGCGACCGCCCCGACCGGCTCCGGATCGCCAGTGGGCGGCGGAGGCGGCCCGCGCGGCGGAGGCCAGGCCGGCGCTCGGCAGCAGCCGGTGGACGCGACCCGGCAGATGCCGGCCGTCGACGTGGACACCGAGACGGCCCCCCTCGCGCCGCCTGGATACACGCTGTATCGCCCCTCTGGCATGGACTCGACCAGACGCCTGGAGGATGACGACCGATGAGACCGTTCCTGGGATATGACCGCGCACTGATCGTCACCGCGGTCGAGATCGAGCGGGCCACCGTGCTCGCCGGCCTCGGCATCGCCGACCCGCAATCCGACGACCTCGAGACCGGCGCGCCCGTCGTGGTCGTCGCCGCGGGCGTCGGCCCGGCCGCCGCAGCCGCCGTGACCGCGCAGTTCACCACGACCGCGGTCAACGACGGCCGCCCGTTCGGGGTGGTGCTGTCCGCCGGCATCGCGGGCGGCTTCGCCGGGCGGGTCGAGATCGGCGGCCTCGTCGTCGCCACCGAGAGCATCGCCGCCGACCTCGGCGCCGCCGGCCCGGACGGCTTCGAAAGCGTCGACGACCTGGGCTTCGGCACCGCCCGCCACGACGCCGACCCAGCACTGCTGCGCACCCTGCGCCTGGCCCTTCCCGAAGCCGTCGGCGGCCCCGTCCTCACCGTCTCCACCGTCACCGGCACCGCCGAGACCAAGGAAGCCGTCCAGAAGCGCCACCCGGACGCGGTCGCCGAGGGCATGGAGGGCTTCGGTGTCGCCACCGCCGCCCGGCTCTGGCCGGGCACCGCGTTCGGCGAGATCCGCACCGTCTCCAACGCCGTCGGGCCCCGGGACCGGGCCGCCTGGCGCATCCCGCAGGCCCTCGAAACCCTCCGCGAGGCCTTCGCCACCCTGGCCGGCCGCTGAGTGCCGGGTCCACCAACATCCGCCGGGTCCATCCGGGCTGTGCGGACGGCCGGCCGGCGACTTCGATCATTAAGAAGACCACCCCAGAACGTGGAACCGGCAAGTCCCGCATCCACAGGTGTCGAATGCGTTGTAAGGGTCACACCGGGCGTTTCGCGACTCGTCGTGCAGAGTTCCGCGACGGCGTTAGATTCGAGGTTGTGACGCTCTCCCTGGCATTCTCGCCGTGCCCCAACGACACCTTCGTCTTCCACGCGCTGGCACACGGGCTGGTGCCCGGCGCGCCGGCGTTCGACGTGACCTATGCGGATGTCGACGTCACCAACACCGCTGCCGAGCGGGGCGAGTTCGATCTGGTCAAGGTGAGCTATGCGGCGCTGCCGTGGCTGCTCGATCAGTACACGCTGCTGCCCTGCGGCGGGGCGCTCGGCCGGGGCTGCGGGCCGCTGGTCCTGGTGAAGGACCAGGCGATCACCAGCCTCGAAGGCCGGACGGTGGCGGTGCCGGGCGACCGCACCACGGCGTATCTGCTGATGCGCCTGTGGTCGGCAGGGGCGCCGCCGAAGCGGGTGGAGATCGTGCCGTTCGCCGAGATCATGCCGGCGGTGGCCAAGGGGCAGTTCGACGCCGGGCTGGTGATCCACGAGGCGCGGTTCACGTTCCAGCGGCACGGGTTGCACGCGCTCGCGGATCTCGGGGAGTGGTGGGAGGGCGACACGGGCCTGCCGATCCCGCTCGGTGCGATCATCGCGCACCGCGACCGGGTCGACCCCGAGCAGGCAACCGCATGGATCAAGGAGTCGGTGCGGCAGGCGTGGGCCGATCCGGCCCGGAGCCGTGACTACGTCCTGGCCCACGCCCAGGAGATGGAGCAGTCGGTCGTCGACCAGCACATCGGGCTGTATGTCAACGAGTTCACCTCGTCACTCGGCCCGGACGGTCACGCCGCGGTCGATGCCCTGCTGACCAGGGCGGCCGCCGAGGGGCTGGTCCCAGCCACACCCCTCGTCGGCGCCTAGCCAGGCGGTCAGACCTCCAGCTCGCGGGCCACCAGGTGGACCGCCTCGGCGACGGTCTTAGCGGTCTTGCGGTCGGGGAAGCGACCCCGCTGCAGGTCGGGCTGGATCTTCGCCTCGAGGACCCTGATCATGTCCTCGATCAGGCCGTGCAGCTCGTCCGGCTGGCGACGGCTGGCGACGGCGCGCGCCTCGGTCACCGAGGGCGGCGCGTCCAGGAGCTTGACGTGCATCGCCTGGCTGCCCTTGCGGCTCTCGACCACCCCGAACTCGACCCGTTGGCCGGTCTTCAACTCACCCGCGCCGGCCGGCAGCGCCGCCTTGTGCACGAAGACGTCTCCACCGTCGTCGCTGGTGAGGAACCCGAAACCCTTCTCCTGGTCGTACCACTTCACTCGACCCGTCGGCACGCTGTCCTGCTCCCCAGTGTCTTTGACCCGTCCCACCCACAACACCCCAAGGCTAGTCATCGCTTCCCGGACGGCCAACCGAGATCACGCCCCGGAGAAACGCCGGGAACGCGTGCAGATCGGGACCCACCAAGGAAGCCCCGGCGGCCTGCAGGTCAGCGGCGGAGCACGGTCCGGTCGTGACGCCGAGGACGGGCACGCCGGCCAGCACACCGGCCTGCATGTCAGCGACGTGGTCGCCGACATACGCAGTGGCGCCGATGGAACGCAGTACCGACGCCTTCTCGGCGGCGAACACATCGCCATGCACCTCATCGACCGGAATGTCCAGATGTGCGAGATGCAGTGATGCGAGCCTGCCGAGCTTCGATGTGATCACCACGATCCGTCCGCCGGCCGCACGGACCGCCGCCAGCGCCACCAGGGCTCCGGGAAGCGGCACCGCGGGCGTTATCGCATGTTCTTCGTACAAGAGGCGATACATCCGCACGGCCTCCTCGACGGACTCGGGCGGGAACCACTCGGACAACTCCGTGCGCAGGGGCGGGCCGAGGCGCGACACGGCGAGGTCGGCGTCGACGTGCACGCCAGTACGCGCCGTGAGCGCCCGGTACGCGGCCGCGATCCCTGGCCTGGTGTCGAGGAGCGTCATGTCAAGGTCAAAGCCAATGACAACCGGTTGTTGAGACACCTTTAAGGATGCCCAGGTCACGATAGGTATGCCATCGAAATACTCGCCGGTTATGTATTGACGGGGTGAGACTCTGGCCACTAGCGTCACCAACACTTTTAGGAAAGTTTCCTAAAGGATCATCCAGGAGACGCGATGAAACGATCCGTCCGCAACGGCCTCATCGTCGCCGCCGCGCTGGCAGTGGCCGGGGCCGTGGTCCCCATCGTCACCACTACCGCCAACGCCGCCGGCAACCTCAGCGCAACGTTCACGGTCGACCAGGACTGGGGCAGCGGCTGGGGCGCCAACTACAAGATCACCAACGGCACCTCGAGCACCATCAACGGGTGGACGCTTGAGTTCGACCTGCCCGCGGGCGGTCAGATCACCAGCTTCTGGGACGCCGACGTCGTGCGCACCGGTCAGCACTACGTGGCGACGAACAAGTCGTGGGCTCCGACGCTCGCCGCCGGCGCCAGCTTCAGCTGGGGCATGAACGGCAGCGGCGCGAAGCCGCCGATCAACTGCAAGATCAATGGCGTGACGTGCAGTGGCGGTACCCCCACCACCAACCCGCCCACGTCGAACCCCCCGACCTCCAACCCGCCCACGTCGCAGCCGCCGACTTCACAGCCGCCGACCTCGCAGCCGCCGACGAGCCCGTCGCCGACGCAGAGCACGCCGCCGGCCACCGGCTCCAAGAAGGTCGTCGGTTACTTCGCCGAGTGGGGCGTCTACGGCCGCAACTACCACGTGAAGAACATCGAGACGAGTGGGTCGGCCGCGAAGCTGACGCACATCCTCTACGCGTTCGGCAACCCGGCCAACGGTCAGTGCGCGGTCGGTGACAGCTACGCCGACTACGAGAAGGCGTACACCGCTGCCGACTCGGTCGACGGCGTCGCCGACACCTGGGACCAGCCGCTGCGGGGCAGCTTCAACCAGCTGAAGAAGCTCAAGGCGATGCACCCGGGCCTCAAGGTCATCTGGTCGTTCGGTGGTTGGACCTGGTCGGCCGGCTTCACGCAGGCCGCCGCGAACCCGACCGCCTTCGCGAACTCCTGCTACAACCTGATCAACGACCCCCGCTGGGCCGGTGTCTTCGACGGCATCGACATCGACTGGGAGTACCCGAACGCCTGTGGCCTGCAGTGCGACACCAGCGGCCCGAACGCGTTCAAGAACCTGATCGCCGCGCTGCGCACCAAGTTCGGCTCGAGCAAGCTGGTCACGGCGGCCATCACGGCCGACGGCAGCAACGGTGGCAAGATCGACGCGACGGACTACGCCGGCGCCGTGGGCAACCTCGACTGGCTGATGCCGATGACGTACGACTACTTCGGTTCGTTCAACGCGGCCGGCCCGACCGCTCCGCACTCGCCGCTGAACTGCTACGCGGGCATCCCGCAGGCCGGCTTCTGCGCCGAGGCCGCGATCACCAAGCTCAAGGCCAAGGGCGTCCCGTCCAGCAAGCTGCTGCTCGGCATCGGCTTCTACGGCCGTGGCTGGACCGGCGTGACCCAGGCCACCCCGGGCGGTAGCGCCACCGGTGCGGCGCCCGGCACGTACGAGGCGGGCAACGAGGACTACAAGGTCCTCAAGAACACCTGCCCGTCCACCGGCACCATCGGCGGCACCGCATACGCCAAGTGCGGCAGCAACTGGTGGAGCTACGACACGCCGGCCACCATCACCGGCAAGATGAGCTACGCGAAGACGCAGAGCCTCGGCGGCGCGTTCTTCTGGGAGCTCTCCGGTGACACCACCAACGGTGAACTGATCACCGCGGTGAGCAACGGTCTGAAGTAACAACCCTTTCGAAAGAGGGCGGGGCCGTCGGCCCCGCCCTCTTTTGTCATACGGGCCGGTTAGCGTATGAGGTGAGATGACTACCTCGCTCGCAGACCATTTCCGCGCCCTGCCCGACGACGGGCTGATGGCGCTCATCCGGCTGCGCCCGGATCTGGTCATCCCGCCGCCCTCGGATTTCTCCGCCCTCGCCCATCGAGCGCAGTCCCGCGTGGCGGTGGCCCGGGCGTTGGACGGCCTCGACACGTTCACCCTCGAAATCCTCGACGCACTGCGCTACACGCGCATCGGCCACACCACGTCCACCGAGTCCGTGCTGACCCTCACCGCCGCTTCCGGGGTCGAGGCGGCCAGGGTCCGGGCCGCGATCGACCTGCTCGTGCAGCACGGCATCGCCTTCGGACACGACGGCGCCCTCCGCGTCGTCGGCGCCGTGGACGAGGTCTGCTCCCCCTATCCCGCCGGGCTCGGCCGGCCCGCCGCCGAGCTCGACCCGCTCGCCGGCGCCCTGGTCGCCGACGCCGCCAGGCTGCGCCGGACGCTGCTCGCCGCGCCGCCGGCGGCCCGGGCCGTGCTCGACCGGCTCGCGGCCGGCCCGCCCGTGGGCACCGTCACCCCTGCCAGCCTGCGCTCCGACCCTGACTCGCCCGTCCGCTGGCTGGTCGAGCAGCACCTGCTGGTCGCCGTCAGCCGCGACGCGGTGGAGCTGCCCGTCGAGGTCTCCCTCGTCCTGCGCCGCGACGCCGGCCCCCTCGGCCAGCTGCACCCCGACCCGCCGCAGGTGCAGACCCCGACCCGCGACGCCGCGCAGCTCGACCGTGCCGGCGCCGGCCAGGTCCTGGAGCTGGTGCGCAACCTGGAGACCCTGATCGAGGCGATCAACGCCGACCCGCCGACCGTGCTGCGCTCCGGCGGCATGGGCGTGCGCGAGCTGCGCCGCTTCGCCAAACTCACCGGCGTCGACGAGCCGGCCGCCGCCCTCCTGGTCGAGATCGCCGCCGCCGCGGGCCTGCTCGGCGAGGAGATCATCGACAACAAGCGGGTCGAGAGCGTCTTCCTGCCGACGGTCGCCTATGACGTGTGGCGGGCCTTCGGCATCGCGGCCCGCTGGCACCGCGTCGCCGTGACCTGGCTGACGATGACCCGCGCACCGTCGCTCATCGGCCAGCGCGACGATCGTGACCGCCCGATCAACGCGCTCGCCCCCGAGCTGTCCCGCCCCGGCGCTCCAGCGCAGCGCCGGGCCGCGTTGCAGGTCCTGTCCGAGCTGCCGCCCGGCGCCACCATCGCCCCGTCCGACGTCGTCGACCTGCTGTCGTGGCGCACGCCGCGCCGGGTCTCCCGCGCCGCTGCCGCAGTCGTCGAGGCCAATCTCGCCGAGGCCGCGCTGCTCGGCCTGACCGGCTTCGACGGGCTCACCGGCTTCGGCCGGCTGCTCCTGGACGAGGTCGTCTCCGGCAGTGTCGACACCGACGACCCGCTCGGCCTCAACGCCCCCGACGGCGCCGCCCTCACCGGCTCCGCGGCCCTGCTCGACACGCTCCTGCCCGCCCCGGTCGACCACGTCCTGCTGCAGGCGGACCTGTCCGTCATCGTCCCCGGCCCGCCCGAGCCGACCCTCGCCGGCGAGCTCGAGCTCCTCGGCGTGCAGGAGTCCGCCAGCGTCCACCGCATCACCGCCGAGTCGGTCCGCCGCAGCCTCGACGCCGGCTACACCGCCTCCGACCTGCACGCCCTCCTGGCCCGCCGGTCCCGCACACCCGTGCCACAGACGCTCACGTATCTCATCGACGACATGGCCCGCCGCCACGGCGGCATGCGCATCGGCTCGGCCAACTCCTACGTGCGCAGCGACGACGAGACCCTGATCGCCGAGGTCCTCGCCGACCGCCGCCTCCAGTCGCTGACCTTGCGCCGCCTCGCCCCGACGGTCCTCGCCAGCCGCCACACTCCCGCGCGGCTCCTGGAGGCGCTCCGCGAGGCCGGATACCCACCCGTTCAGGAAGACGCGACCGGCGCCGCCGTCCTGACCCGCCCGAAGGCCCGCCGCGGCCCACCCCGCCCCAGCTGGGCACATCGCGGCATCGAGGACCCCGCCGCGGCAGCCCGGCTGTCCACCCCACGGCTCGCCGGCGTCATCGAGCAGATCCGCCGGGGCGACGCCGCCGCCCGTGTCGCCCGCCGCGCCCCGGTCACCGTCCGCGCCAACGGCACGTCCACGGCCTCCCACACCGAGGCCCTGGAGGTGCTCCAGCAGGCGCTGCGGGACAAGACGCGCGTCTGGGTCGGCTACGTCGACTCCCACGGCGCGACCGCGTCCCGCCTGGTCAGGCCCGTGTCCATGGGCGGCGGCTACCTGCGCGCCGAGGACGAGCGGACCGAGATGCTGCACACGTTCGCACTGCACCGCATCACGGCCGCCGCGCCGGAGGACGCGTCCGGATAGGCGGACCTTCATTGCTCCGGTCCGTCGTGGGCGCGGTCCGCTGCTCCCGTCAGCCACCGGTCAGGCCTTGGCGGCCTTCCCTGCCACCTCCGCGGACAGTCGCGGCGGACGCGACCTGCCGGCCGCGACAAACCCCGCGGCCTGCCGGCCGGCCCGCATCCGCGGTCCGTCCGCCTCCGGCCACGACGCGACCGTCCCGGCCGCGACCGTGGTGCTTGGCGGCGGGGGCCGGGTCAGTCGCCTGCGCGAGCGGCGCCGATGATCGAGACGATCAGCAGGATCGCGGCGAGGCTGCCGACCGTCTCGCCGATCGCGTCGGTGAGCGGGCTGCCGAGCACGAGCCACGACACCAGGAACCAGGCCAGACCGAGGGCGCTGACTGCACCGACGCCGACCATCGCCAGGGGCGAGAAGCCGGCGGCAGCCTCATCGTCCATGGTTGATGCCGAGGCACCTTCCAGGTCGGTCATCCTCCACAGCGTACCGATTCATCGCCCGCTGTCACGGTGTCGATCAGCCTCGACGGATGGATCCGATCACGGAAACGATCAGCATGAGCACGAGGATCGCACCGAGCGACTCGCTCACGGCGGTCTGCACATCGGTGTGTGCCACTTGGGACGACAGCAGGAACCAGCCGACGGCCACCGCCACTGCGGCGAACCCGCCGAACGTCAAGGCCGCTCTGTCGCCAAACCGCCGACCCACGTGGACCAGTCTACGGAGGTGGAGCGGACGACGCGCCCGCCCCCGATACGCCGATCGGTCAGGCGGTAGCCGGCCCCCGCGACCACACCGCCATCTTCCGATCCGAACGCGCGCGTCCGGCCTCCACCACCGCCGTGCTGGCACAACAGCGACACAACAAGCGATGGAGGCGAATCAGATCGCATCCATCGCAAGGCAGTCACTAGCAGTGACGCAACGAACCCCCTCACAGGTTGCACGGTTTCCGAACCTCCCACATTTCGGGAACTGTCACAGGTGCGTGCGACACTGGTCCGGTGCCCGAAGGTCCACTGATCGTCCAGTCCGACAAGACCCTGCTGCTTGAGGTCGACCATCCCGACGCACTGGCGTGCAGGATGGCGATCGCGCCGTTCGCCGAGCTCGAACGCTCGCCGGAGCACGTGCACACCTACCGCTTGACGCCGCTCGGCCTGTGGAATGCGCGCGCCGCCGGACACGACGCCGAGGGGGTCGTCGATGCGCTGCTGCGGTTCTCCCGTTATCCGGTGCCGCACGCGCTGCTCGTCGACATCGCCGAGACGATGGACCGCTATGGGCGGCTCCAGCTGCTCAACGACCCTGTGCACGGGCTGGTCCTGCGCGGACTGGACCGGGCGGTGCTGGTCGAGGTCGCGAAGAGCAAGAAGCTCGCGGGCATGCTCGGCGCCAACGTCGACGCTGACACGCTCGTCGTGCACGCGTCCGAGCGCGGACGGCTCAAGCAGGCCCTGCTCAAGCTGGGCTGGCCGGCGGAGGACCTCGCGGGCTATGTCGACGGCGAGGCGCACCAGATCGATCTCGCCGAGGACGGCTGGGTCCTGCGCTCCTATCAGCGCGAGGCGGTCGACTCCTTCTGGGCCGGCGGCTCCGGCGTCGTCGTCCTGCCCTGCGGTGCCGGCAAGACGCTCGTCGGCGCGGCGGCGATGGCCGAGGCCAAGGCGACGACCCTGATTCTGGTCACCAACACGGTCGCCGGTCGGCAGTGGAAGCGCGAGCTGATCGCCCGGACCAGCCTGACCGAGGAGGAGATCGGCGAATACTCCGGCGAGCGCAAGGAGATCCGGCCGGTCACGATCGCCACGTATCAGGTGCTGACGACCCGGCGCGGTGGCGTGTTCCCGCACCTGGACCTGTTCGGCGCCCGCGACTGGGGTCTCATCGTCTATGACGAGGTCCACCTGCTGCCCGCCCCGATCTTCCGGTTCACCGCCGACCTGCAGGCCCGGCGTCGGCTCGGCCTGACCGCGACGCTCGTCCGCGAGGACGGCCGGGAGGGCGACGTGTTCTCCCTGATCGGCCCGAAGCGCTACGACGCGCCGTGGAAGGACATCGAGGCACAGGGCTGGATCGCACCCGCCGAGTGTGTGGAGGTCCGCGTCACGCTGACCGACACGGAGCGCATGGCGTATGCGGTCGCCGAGCCCGAGGAGCGTTACCGGGTCGCGGCGACGGCCCGCACGAAGCTGCCCGTGGTGCGTGCTCTGGTCGAGCGGCACAAGGACGACCAGATCCTGGTCATCGGCGGCTACATCGACCAGCTGCACCAGCTGGGCGAGTTCCTGGACGCGCCGATCGTGCAGGGAGCGACCACCAACAAGGAGCGCGAGCGCCTGTTCGACGCGTTCCGCACCGGCGAGCTCAAGACCCTCGTCATCTCCCGCGTCGGCAACTTCTCGATCGACCTGCCTGAGGCCGCCGTGGCGATTCAGGTGTCGGGCAGTTTCGGCTCCCGCCAGGAGGAGGCCCAGCGTCTCGGCCGCGTCCTGCGCCCGAAGGCCGACAAGCGCCAGGCCCACTTCTACACGGTCGTCGCCCGCGACACGATCGACACCGAGTATGCCGCCCATCGGCAACGCTTCCTGGCCGAGCAGGGCTACGCGTACACGATCACGGACGCCGACGACGTGCTGGCCCCGTAACGCCGAGACCTGACCGCCGCTCCGACCCAAGCACTCCATCGAACCCAAGCACCCCACCGACCCGGCCGCCCCGTCCACGCGGAACAGCGGGCGGGGCAGCAGACGCTGAGCTGGGCGCCGCCTGCAGACGCCGAGCTGGGCAGGACTCTGCCCCCGACGGCGTGGGCGGCTGCCCGCGCAGGCCGGCGAGCTGGTCAAACCCAGCGACGGCACGGCGCCGACCCAACCCGGCCCCGGTCCTGCTCGGTCCGGTCCTGCTCGATCCGGTCCGATCCTGCCCGGTCCGATCCGGTCCGATCCGATCCGGTCCGATCCGGTCCGGCCCAGGTCCTGCCCGATCCGATCCGGTCCTGCCTGGCCGGTCCTGCCCTGCCTGGCCCTGCCTGGCCGGTCCTGCCCTGCCTGGCCCTGCCCTGGTCCGGCCCTGGTCCGGTCTGGCCCTGCCCTGACCTGACCTGCCCTGACCTGACCGCATCATGATCAATGCCAACTGCGGGTCGCCGTGGTGACCACGGCAAAGCCCCGTTGCACGGTGACCACGGCAAAGCCCCGTTGCACGGTGACCACGGCAAGGCCCCGTCTTGCGGCGACCACAGCTAAGTGCCCGTTGCACGGTAACCACGGCAAACCTCGTTGCGGCGGCGACCACGGCAAAGCGCCCGTTGTCAGCGGGGCTGTCAGGACGCCTGGAGCTCCTTGGAGAGCAGCTCGGCGATCTGCGCGGTGTTGAGGGCCGCGCCCTTGCGCAGATTGTCGCCCGTGACGAACAGGTCCAGGGCGCGCGGGTCGTCGATGGAGCGCCGGATGCGGCCGACCCACGACGGGTCGGTGCCCACCGCGTCGATCGGCATCGGGAACTCGCCGGCGGCGGGGTCGTCGACCAGGATCACGCCCGGCGCGTGGCGCAGCACCTCGCGGGCGCCTTCGGCGTCGACCTCGACGCCGAAGACGGCGTGCACGGCGACCGAGTGGCCGGTGACGACCGGGACCCGTACGCAGGTCGCGGACACCTTCAGGTCGGGCAGGCCGAGGATCTTGCGCGACTCGTTGCGCATCTTGAGCTCCTCCGACGACCAGCCCCCGTCGCGCAGGGAGCCCGCCCACGGGACCACGTTGAGGGCGAGGGGCGCGGGGAACGGGCCGAGGTCGTCGCCGACGGCCTGGCGCACGTTGCCGGAGCGGGAGCCGAGGCTCGGGTCGCCGCTGACCCGTTGGAGCTGGCTGAGCAGCGTGTCGACGCCGTCCTTGCCCGCGCCGGAGACGGCCTGGTAGGAGGCGAGGACCAGCTCCTTGAGCCCGTACTCGCGGTGCAGCGGGGCGAGCGCCACGATCATCGTCAACGTGGTGCAGTTGGCGTTGGCGATGATGCCCTTGGGCCGGTTGCGCGACTGTTCCGGGTTGATCTCCGGTACGACCAGCGGCACGTCGGGGTCCATCCGGAAGGCGCCGGAGTTGTCGACGGCGATCGCGCCGCGGGACACCGCGATCGGGGCCCACTCCGCGGACACCTCGTCGGGGACGTCGAACATCGCGACGTCGACGCCGTCGAACACGTCGGCGGCGAGCTCCTGCACGACCACCTCGTCGCCCCGCACGACCAGGGTGCGGCCGGCGGAGCGTTTCGAGGCGACGAGGCGGATCTCCCCCCACATGTTCTTGCGGGAGGAGAGCAGCTCACACATGACTGTGCCGACGGCGCCGGTTGCACCGACGACGGCCAGCGTTGGTAACGCGCCCATAACGAGCGAACCTACCGTCCGGTCCCCGCATAAACCACGGCTTCCTCGGTACCGCCGAGCTCGAAGGCGTCGTGAATGGCGCGGACGGCCACGTCAAGGTCGGTGTCGCGGCACACGACGGACACCCGGATCTCCGAGGTGGAGATCATCTCGATGTTGACCCCGGCCTCCGCGAGGGCGGCGAAGAGCTTGGCCGCGACGCCCGGGTTGGAGCGCATGCCGGCGCCGATGAGCGAGACCTTGCCGATGTGATCGTCGAAGAGGATGTCGCGGAAGTCGACGGTTGCCTTGGCCCGCTCGAGGGCCGCCTTGGCGGTCGCGCCGTCGGTCTTCGGCAGCGTGAACGAGATGTCCGTGCGGCCGGTGCCCTCCGTCGACACGTTCTGCACGATCATGTCGATGTTGGTCTCCGCGGCGGCGACCGTCTGGAAGATCCGCGCCGCGACACCGGGCTGGTCGGGCACGCCGACGATGGTGATCTTCGCTTCGCTGCGGTCGTGCGCGACGCCGGTGATGAGTGCTTGCTCCACAGAAAGGTCCTCTATCGATCCGGTGACCATGGTGCCGTTGGCGGTTGAGTACGACGAGCGGACGTGAATCGGCAGGTTGAACCGCCGCGCATACTCGACGCTGCGCAGGTGCAGCACCTTCGCGCCGCAGGCGGCCAGCTCGAGCATCTCCTCGTAGGTGATCTGCTTGATGTGCCGGGCGTTCTTCGCGACCCGCGGGTCAGCGGTGAAGATCCCGTCGACGTCGGTGTAGATCTCGCACACGTCGGAGTGCAGCGCGGCGGCCAGCGCAACCGCTGTGGTGTCCGAGCCGCCCCGGCCGAGGGTGGTGATGTCCTTGGTGTCCTGCGACACCCCCTGGAAGCCGGCGACGATCGCGATCGCACCCTCGTCCAGCGCGCCGCGCAGACGTCCGGGCGTCACGTCGATGATCCGGGCCCGGCCGTGCGTCGAGGTGGTGATGACGCCTGCCTGGCTGCCGGTGTACGACCTTGCCTCGTACCCGAGATTGTTGATGGCCATCGCGAGCAGCGCCATGGAGATGCGCTCGCCGGCGGTCAGCAACATGTCCAGCTCGCGGCCGGCCGGGACCGGGCTGACCTGCGACGCGAGGTCGAGGAGCTCATCGGTGGTGTCACCCATGGCCGAGACGACCACGACGACCTCGTTGCCGGCCTTCCGCGTGTCGACGATCCGCTCGGCGACACGCTTGATGCGCTCGGCGTTGGCGACGGAAGACCCGCCGTACTTCTGCACGATCAGCGCCACGCCGTCGAGCTCCTTTCCACCCGTACGGGCGATGTTGACGCAGCCGAGCGTACCGGCGGCAGGTATCCCTCGGGAGTGGCGTTCCCACGATCCGGCCGTCCGACGGGCGAGAATACGCACGTGCGCTCACGTCGGGTCGGGGTAACCGCGGTCACTGTGACCACCGGCACGGCGTTTTCCGTGATCGCCGGGCTGCTGCTGGCCGCCTGCAGCGGAGGCACGCCGGTGGACCCGCCGTCGGTCCCGGCGACCGGCGTTCCCGCCCAGCCCGACCCGCGCGGCATGCTCGCCGCCCGGGTCGCGGTGGCCAAGGACCAGCGGTACATCGCCGCGTACACCCTCGTCGTGCAGGGCAAGGCGCCCCGGTCGGTGCTGGTCACCGTCGCCACCGACCGCACGTGGCGGGTCGACATCCAGGGTGGCGCGCTGGGCGGCACCGCCGACGTCGCGATCGCCAACCGGCCCGAGGGCGTCTACCAGTGCTCGATCAACCCCGCGAGCGGCTGCGTCAGGGTCGCCGCCAGCAACAAGAAGCTGCCGGTCTCGATCGACCCGCGGCTGCAGTACGTCTTCACCGCCTGGCTCGACGTGCTCCTGGACCGCCAGGTGCCGCTGGCAGTGGCTCCGGCGGACCCCCTGGCGGGCACGTCGGCGCCGTGCTTCGCGGTCGAGCCGGGCGTGACCTCGGTCCAGCCGCCGATCGACGCCGGTGTGTTCTGCTACAACGACCGCGGCATCCTCGCCGCCGCGAAGATCCCGATGGGCCAGCTGACGCTGACCGGGGAGCCGGTGGCGGCGCCCGAGACGATCTCGCTGCCCGGACCGGTGGTCACCACGGCGCCGCTGGGGACGTCCGCGCCGCCACCACCGAAGCCGTCGTCTTCGTCACCATCGGTTGCTCCGTCGATCTCGCGCTCCCGGTGAGTGGTAAGCTCTCGCTCGACATGTGGCAGACGGTTCTCCTTCTTCGTCGCCGCGACGAGGCCCGACAGGCCGGCACCTCGTCGCGGGGTTGAGTCGCGTCTGCGCTCCTGCCGGTCGACCCTTTCTGGTCCAGACCACCTTTTCAGGAGCATTGAGCCATGTCCGAGATCGCCAATCAGACTGCCAGCCGGATGCCCGTTGAGCGCTACCGGCCCTTCAGTGAACAGTTCCCGGTCCCGCTGACCGACCGCCAGTGGCCCTCCCGTGAGATCACCGTTGCGCCCCGCTGGTGCGCCGTCGACCTGCGCGACGGCAACCAGGCACTGATCGACCCGATGTCCGTGGAGCGCAAGCGCCGCATGTTCGGGCTGCTGGTCCGCATGGGCTACAAGGAGATCGAGGTAGGTTTCCCGTCCGCGTCGCAGACCGACTTCGACTTCGTGCGGACCCTGATCGAGCAGGACCTGATCCCGGACGACGTCACCATCCAGGTCCTGACCCAGTGCCGCGACACCCTGATCGAGCGCACGTTCGAGTCGCTGCGCGGCGCGAAGCGCGCCATCGTGCACTTCTACAACTCGACCTCCACGCTGCAGCGGCGGGTCGTGTTCGGCCTGGACCGGGCCGGGATCACCGACATCGCGACGAGCGCCGCGCGGCTGTGCCAGAAGTACGCCGAGGCGATCACCCCCGACACGGAGATCTACTACGAGTACTCGCCGGAGTCGTACACCGGAACCGAGCTGGACTACGCGCTGGAGGTCTGCAGCGCGGTCATCGAGGTGCTGCAGCCGACGCCCGACCGACCGCTGATCGTCAACCTGCCGGCCACGGTGGAGATGGCGACCCCCAACGTGTACGCCGACTCCATCGAGTGGATGTCGCGCAACCTGCCCCGGCGTGAGTCCGTCGTGCTGTCGCTGCACCCGCACAACGACCGCGGCACCGCCGTCGCCGCCGCCGAGCTGGGCCTGATGGCCGGCGCCGACCGGGTCGAGGGCTGCCTGTTCGGCAACGGTGAGCGCACCGGCAACGTCGACCTGGTCACGCTGGGCCTGAACCTGTTCTCCCAGGGCGTGGACCCGCAGGTCGACTTCTCCAACATCGACGAGATCAAGCGCACCGTCGAGTACTGCAACCAGCTGCCCGTGCACGAGCGGCACCCGTACGCCGGCGACCTGGTCTACACGGCGTTCTCCGGCTCGCACCAGGACGCGATCAAGAAGGGCCTCGACGCGTTGCAGCGCGACGCCGACGCCGCCGGCGTCGACATCGACCGCTACACGTGGGGCGTGCCCTACCTGCCGATCGACCCCAAGGACGTCGGCCGCTCCTACGAGGCGGTCATCCGGGTCAACTCGCAGTCCGGCAAGGGCGGCGTCGCCTACGTGATGAAGTCCGAGCACCACCTCGACCTGCCGCGCCGCCTGCAGATCGAGTTCTCCGGCGTCGTGCAGCGGCACACCGACGACGAGGGCGGCGAGGTCAGCCCGCAGGCGATGTGGGACTTCTTCTCCGGCGAGTACTTCTCGGACCGCCGGTTCGCGCTGCAGGGGTATGAGGCCTCGACCGTCGACGGCAAGGTCACGCTGACCGCCGACGTCGCGGTCGACGGTGCCGTCCGCTCGGTCTCCGCGACCGGTAACGGCCCGATCGACGCCTTCGTCCACGCGCTGGGCGACTTCGGCGTCGACGTGCGGGTCCTGGACTACGCCGAGCACGCCCTCACCGCGGGCGAGAGTGCGCAGGCCGCGGCCTATGTCGAGTGCTCCGTCGACGGCCAGACCTTCTGGGGCGTCGGCATCGACGCCAACATTGTGACCGCATCGTTGCGCGCGGTGCTGAGCGCCGCAAACCGTAACTGATCGTCGTTTCGAGTGGGCCGGTCCTGTTGGGCCGGCCCACTCGCTGTTATGTGGGTCCTGCCCAGATTTTCGTTCGCATGCGTCAGATCCTGCCGGTCCCGGCGTCCCGGCCGACAGGGACTGCGGTCCCGTCTTCCTGGGGTTCTCTCCCGGGTCGTGTCGGGAATCGCACCGTGGCGCTGCGCGCGCCGCGTGCGCCGATGCCGCACAGTGGTGGCGTGCGCCCCTCCAACGGCAAAGCCGTCATCCTCGCCCTCGCGCTCGCCACGGTGCTCACCGGCGCCGGCAGCTGCGAGGTCTCCTCCACACCGGGCGCGTCCGCGCCCAGTTCGACGTCCACGGCTGGCGGCGGTGGTGCCACCACCGGCGCGAGCAAGCCGGCCGCCGGCAACCCGGCCGCTGCCACCGCGGCCCTCGAGCAGCTCACCGTCGCGGCGAGCGGGTCGATGGCCGGCTACAGCCGCGAGAAGTTCACCCACTGGATCGGCCAGGGCGACGGCTGCGACACCCGCGACGTCGTGCTCAAGCGTGACGGCAAGGACGTCAAGGCCGACGCCGAGTGCAAGATCCTCTCCGGCACCTGGTACAGCCCGTACGACGACAAGAACCTCACCGACCCGAAGGCCCTCGACATCGACCACATGGTCCCGCTCGCGGCCGGCTGGCGCTCGGGTGCCAGCAAGTGGACCGATGAGCAGCGCAAGCAGTTCGCCAACGACCTGACGCGCCCGCAGCTCTTCGCCGTCAGCCTCCAGTCGAACCGGTCCAAGGGTGACCAGGACCCGTCGACGTGGAAGCCGCCGAACAAGGCCTACTGGTGCACGTATGCGCAAAACTGGGTAACGGTGAAGAGTTTTTACAAGCTGACCGTCACCATCGCTGAGAAGTCGGCCCTGACGGACATGCTCGCGACCTGCAAGTAGCCAGGTTTTTCTCTCGTTTGTGATGAAGGGCGGCCGAGATGGCAGACGCAGCACCGGGGCCGGCAGCGGCTCCGGCTACTACGGAGGCACCGGCCGCCCCTTCCGCTGTGGCGGGGGCCGAGGCTACGGGTTCAGCGGCGGCGGGTCCGGCTGCGGCTCCCGCTGAGGCTTCCCCGGCCGCTCCTGAGACTCCGGCAGCCGCTCCTGAGGCTTCCGCGGCTGCGCCTGCCGCGGCTGCGCCTGCCGCGGCTGCTCCAGCCGGGGGCGGGACGGCGGTGCCCGCGCCGTTGACGACCGACATCATGGCTGGGCCGGGCGGGGTGATGACCGACGAGGTCGGCGTCGTCACCGGCGAGCTCACCCTGCGCTCCGAGGTCGACGCCACGGGCGCCGCGCTCGTGCGGGTCCAGTACAAGGACGCCGAGGAGTGGTACGTGGTGACCGGCACCAAGACCCACCTCGGCGACCCCGCCGACATCGCCGCAGTGCACGCCGTGGCGGTCGGCATCCTGAACCGTCCCGAAGGCTAGACCGGACCGCCCGGCGTCCCCTAGACCGCCCGGCGTCCCTCGAAAGCGCGGCCCAGCGTGATCTCGTCCGCGTATTCGAGGTCACCGCCGACCGGCAGCCCGCTGGCGAGGCGGGTCACGTTGAGCCCCATCGGCTTGACCAGCAGCGCCAGGTACGTCGCGGTGGCCTCGCCCTCGGTGTTGGGGTCGGTCGCGAGGATCAGCTCCTTGCAGGTGCCGTCCGCGAGCCGCATCATCAGCTCGCGGACCTTCAGGTTGTCCGGCCCGACGCCCTCGAGCGGGTTGATCGCCCCGCCGAGCACGTGATACCTGCCCCGGAACTCACCGGTCCGCTCGATCGCGACGACGTCCTTGGGCTCCTCGACGACGCAGTACACCTCATCGCTGCGGCGTGGATCGCGACAGATCCGGCACAGGTCCGACTCCGCGACGTTGAAGCAGCGCGTGCAGAACCGCACGAGCTCCTTCACCCGGGTCAGCGCCTGGGCGAGCCGCTTCACGTCCGACGGGTCGGACGACAGCACATGGAACGCGATCCGCTGCGCGCTCTTCGGACCGACGCCGGGCAGCCTGCCCAGTTCGTCGATCAGATCCTGGATGGCACCTTCGTACATCTGCGGCGGTTAGAATCCGGGCAGCCCGAGGCCGCCGCCCAACCCGCCGAGCCCCGCCGTCAGCGGTCCCATCTTCTCCTCCGTCAGGTCCTTCGCGGCCTGCGCGGCGTTGTGCAGCGCGGCGACCACGAGATCCTCGAGGGTCTCCACGTCCTCCGGGTCGACCGCCTTCGGGTCGATCTTGATGCTGACCACCTCACCGGACCCGCGCACGACCGCCGTGACCAGGCCGCCACCGGCGGTGCCGGTCAGCTCGGCCTCGGCCAACTCGGCCTGCGCGGCAACCATCTGCTGCTGCATCTTCTGCGCCTGCTTCATCATCTGCTGCAGGTTGGGCTGTCCACCGGGGCGCACGGTCTGCTCCTCTTCGATACTCGGCAATGCTCAGCTGGTCTTACCTGGCTCGTCCAGCTGGTATACCCAGCCGGCGGTCTGTCCTGAAGCTGCATCTTCCCGCATGCCGCCCGGGCCGGCCGCACGCCGTCCCGCCTGGCTCGTTGCGCGGCTCGCGGGCCGTCCGGGTCATGCTCGGTGCACCGTCTCGCTTTGGCCGTGCTCAGCGGGCCGTCTCGCCTTGGTCGTGCTCAGCGGTCCGGCCTGCTCTGGTCGTGCCCAGCGGGCCGGGTCATCCCCGGCATGCCGATCTTGCTCAGCATGCCTCGTCGTGCTCGGTGCGTCTCTCGCTTGGTGCTCAGCGTGTCATCTCGCGTCGTGGTCAGTGCGCCAGGTCGCGTCGTGGCTGGCGGGCCGCCTCGCCCTCCTTGCGGGCTCGCCTTGCGGGCTCGCCCGGTGAACCCGCCCGGTGAACTCGCCTGTGAACTCGGCCTGCCGTTCTGCCTGGTGCTCGGCCCGCCTGGTCCGCCGGGTCCCGAGCTCGTGGTCGTGGGTTGGCGTGGTGGGCTCAGCTCGTCGTCTCGCCGATCTTCTCCGCGCCGAGGGCTTCGCTGAGCAGCCGCAGCGCGGCCTCTTCGCTTGACTCGCGCACGGAGTTGGCGTCATCGAGCAGTTCATCCCCCGGGTCCAACCCCGGAAACCGCGGATCGGCGACGGGTCGGTCATAGTCGGGATCGAATGGTGGCTCGTCCGCTCCCGCGCCTTCCCACACCGACTCGGCCGCCGGCGCGGACGCCGGCCCGCCCCGCCGCGGCGCGTTGGCCGCCCGGCTGGCGGCCTCCCGGGCCTGCTCGATCGCACTGCGTGACCGGGTGCCGTTCTGCGGCTTGGCGCCACCTTGCGTGCGGGGGCCGTTGGAGGACTGGCCGCCGTGCGTCCCGGTGGACGGACCGCCGCCGTTCGGCGACGGGCCGACTTGCGTGCCGGCACCGTTGAACGACTGCCCGGCGTCCGGCGACCTGGTCGCGCCCTGCACCGCTCCACCCGGAGCCGAGCCACCCGAACCCAGGCCACCCGAACCCAAACCACCCGAAGCCAAACCACCAGAAGCCAAACCACCAGAACCCAGGCCACCAGGACTCGCGCCGCCCGAAGCCGAACCACCCGGAGTGCTGGTGACGGGCCAGTCGGTCGCCTGCGCACCACCCGCATGGGTCTGCTCGCCGACGGTCGAGCCGCCCTGGCCGACCAGGGCGCGCGGATCCGCCAGCGCCCCACCGGACGGTGTGCGGACCACCCCACCGGGCACCGCCGGCGTCGGCCAGCCGTCTGACTGCGCGGCCATCCCGCCCGGCACGACGGCCATCCCGCCCCCGCCCGGCACGGCGGGCGTCGGCCACGCGTCGGCCTGGCCACCACCCGGCTGACCGCCCACGCGGCCGGCCTGCGCCGCGGTGCCGCCCGGCACGGCGGTCGTGGGCCATCCGCCCTGAGAACCGGCGGCGGCGCCAGGAACTGCCGCCGGGGTGGGCCAGCCGTCCCCCGACCCCACCGGTCCGGCGGTGCCACCGGACCTGGCGGAGGCCAGGCTGAGGTCCGCCGCCCGCGCGTCGGCCGGCACGGGATCGCCCGCGGGACGTGCCGGCGTCGGCCAGGCCTCGGCGGCCTGCTGCGGCACCGCCACGCCGCCACGAGGACCGCTGTCAGCAGGTCCCGGCGGCGGGCTGCCCGGCCCGGAGGGTGACGTCGGTCGCGGCGGACTGGGTCGGCTGCCGCCGCCCCCGCCGCCCGGCTGGCCGCCGACCTCGCACCTGATCTGCCACTTACCGCCGAGCAGCTCGCTCAGCGCGGCGATCAGCACGTCGGGTGAGGCATTGAGCATGTTGGCGTGCGCCGTGTGCTTGAACCCGAGGACCAGTGTGGTGCCCTCGACGTCCTGCACGGTCGCCTCGCGGACGATCGCCGCGGCCTTCTTCGACTTCCCGCTCACCAGGGACAGCACATCCGCCCACACCCGCCGGACCGCACCGGCGTCGAGCGCACCGACCGCCTGCCCACCCTGCACCGGCTGAGGGGTCGCGTGAGGCGGAGCCGACTGGAAGGAGGCAGGCTGAGACGGGGCAGAAGGGGGCTGCTCATGCCCGACCGGCGCCACGGCCACGTGCTGCTCAGCCGCGGGCTGCGCCGGCCGCTCCGACACCGACGCGGGAGGGGCCGAAGACGCGGGCGCAGACGCAGACACAGGCGCGGACACAGATGCAGGCGCGGACACAGATGCAGGCGCGGACACCGCGGCGGACGACGCCGGCTGGCTGGGCGCGGCCGGCTCGGCAACCGCAGCGGAGGGCACGGGCGCGCCACCGACCGGCGCCACAACGGCGCCGCCCGCCAGCACCCGCCGCTCCATCCGCTCCAGACGCTGCAGCAGCGCGTTGGTGGAGTCGTCCGCCCCGGGCAGCAGCATGCGGGCCGTGATCAGCTCCAGCAGCAGCCGCGGCGCGGTGGTCCCGCGCATCTCGGTCAGCCCGTTGTGGACGATGTCGGCGAACCGCGAGAGGGTCGCCTGCCCGAGCTGGGTCGCCTGGGCGCCCATCCGCTCGAGCTGGTCGTGCGGCGCGTCGAGCAGGCCCTTCGCGACCGCGTCGGGGACCTGCTGCAGGACGATGAGGTCGCGGAGCCGCTCGAGCAGGTCGGAGGCGAACCGCCGCGGGTCGTGCCCCGCCTCGACGACCCTGTCGATGACGCCATAGGCGCCGCGCCCGTCGTCGGCGGCGAGTGAGTCGCACATCTCGTCGATGAGGGCAACGTCGGTGACGCCGAGCAGGGCCACGGCCCGCCGGTAGGTGACGCCGTCCGGACCGGCACCCGAGATCAGCTGGTCCAGGACCGAGAGCGAGTCCCGGGCACTGCCCGCGCCCGCCCTGACCACGAGCGGGAACACGGCCGGCTCGACGGCGACGCCCTCGGCGGCGGTCAGCTGCTCCAGGTAGGGACGGAGCACCCCCGGCGGGATCAGCCGGAACGGGTAGTGGTGGGTGCGGGACTTGATCGTCCCGAGCACCTTCTCGGGCTCCGTGGTCGCGAAGACGAACTTCACGTATTCCGGCGGCTCTTCGACGAGCTTGAGCAGCGCGTTGAACCCGGCCGACGAGACCATGTGCGCCTCGTCGATGACGTAGACCTTGAACCGGCTGGAGACCGGTGCGAAGAACGCCCGCTCCCGCAGGTCGCGCGCGTCGTCGACGCCACCGTGACTGGCGGCGTCGATCTCGATGACGTCGATCGAGCCGGAGCCGTCGGGCGCGAGCGCGCGGCACGAGTCGCAGTCGCCGCACGGGTCGGGTGTGGGGCCCTTCTCGCAGTTCAGCGAGCGGGCGAGGATGCGCGCGCTACTGGTCTTGCCGCAGCCGCGTGGCCCGGAGAACAGGTAGGCATGGTTGAGCCGTCCCGAGCGCAACGCCTGCGACAGCGGCTCTGTGACGTGCTCCTGCCCGATCACCTCGGCGAACGTGCGAGGCCGGTACTTGCGGTACAGCGCGAGCGCCACCAGCGGACCTCCGTTCGCGTCATCGGCTCGGTGTGGCGGGCCGGGACCACGGTACCTCCAGGCACCGACAAAATCGCTCTGCCGCGACCCGCCCGTGGCCCGGACATGAAGAGGCCACCCGTGCACCCGTCAGAGCTCACTTATCCTTGCTGCCTTCCGGCCCTGGGGAGGTTCGTAAGATGACGCCGCACGAGTGGCTTAGGAACACAATACCCCGTAGCGCGCGGCGGTCGGGGCATGGGTATCCTGGCGCACGGAGGATTCGCCTAGAGGCCTAGGGCGCACGCTTGGAAAGCGTGTTGGGATAAAACCCTCACGAGTTCGAATCTCGTATCCTCCGCCAGCCTGACCAGGCAGAACGCCGGGAAGCCCGCCAGGGCCGCCCGGCGTTTCGGCTTCTCTAGCCGCCCAGCCGTCCCAGGTCCGCGAGGGTGAAGCGCAGGCCGGCCTCGTCGACCGGGGTCACCGTGCCGTCGTCTTCCAGCCGGTACTGCCCCTGCGTGGGGTTGAGCAGTGAGGCCGGAGCATCGGCGTACACCTCGACGAACACCAGGTAGTGACCCTTCGGACGCAGACTGACACTGCCGGCCTCGATGAACTCCGTGCCCTTGTAGCGGCCGCCGCCCTGCTTGATCTCCAGCGCCGCCGGCGCCTCGCCTTTGAAGATCCGTCCGACGGTGGCGGCGAACACGGTGTGCACGTCGGGCACCGTCGCCGTCGCCCCGCGAACCTCGGCCTTCCCGGCAAGGGTCACCTCGGCGACGAGGTCGGCCTTGGCGAACAGCTCGGCCAGTGTCGGGTAATGGGGGTAATCGGCCTGATATTCGACCGTTTTGGCCTTCATGTCCGGCATGCGGTTGCAGCCCGCCAGCGCGAGCAGCAGGACGGCGAGCAAGGCGACCCTCATGCGGGCTTGGACTCCCGAGCGGCCGATCCGGTTCCCCACGCTCAATCTGCCATATAGCTGAATGTGAGCTAGCGGATAGTGACGGCACATGCGACGATGAGCGCATGGCCAAACCGGCTCTGGAGGCGTTGAAACACAACAGCACCCGGCGGCCACCGGGTGCTGTTTGTGATCGCTTCCACCTCTACGACTACGCGGAGGGTCAGCGGTGATACCCACAGCAATCCTTGCGCATCGAGAACCCCTCCGCAAGACCGAGAGGGGAAAGGAGATGCGCACCTTCTATCGGAGTCCGGACATCATGGTCACCAGCGACCACGTTGCCGTCCTCCAGCCGAGTCCAGCCCGCTTCCGGATGACCGAACTCCATGGGGCGTACATCGTCCGGCACGGATCTCCCTCGATCCGCCCACTGCTGGAGATCAGAGCGCGCTACGGCAGCAGCGACGTTCGGCTCTTCTGCACCACGGACGCCCGCACCTTCGGTCAGGTCCGCCGCGCCTTGATCAGAGCCCTGGAGCAGTGCAAACCAGCACGTAGTTAGGTCCCGAAAGACCGCGCGCGGGCATGCCTCGCGCGCGGTCATCCCGGGTTCATCGAGATGATGCAGAAACGCAACTTGCAATATCGCACCTTGCCGGGTGGCTGGTCGTTACCATCCCGTGGGCGACCACCCGCGCGCCCGTTTTGCCTGCGTCCTCCCATGAGGCTGACGCGCGGTGCACCACACGCTTGTTACGGTTTTTGGCGTTGACCGCGTGCAGCCATGATCATGCGCGTAGGGTCTGGAAGTGGCTAGCTGCCTGCAATGTCGCAGGTAGACATGTGTCCCTTGGAGGGGCTGGACGTCATGGCATCGGGTGACACTCCTGCCGTGGCCCGCCGCACGGTCCGTTTGGCAATCAAAGATGCGCGGACGGCGAAAGGCCTGACGCAGACGCAGGTCGCTGAGGCGATGGAGTGGTCGCTCTCCAAGGTGATGCGCATCGAGAGCGGCGAGGTCACGATCTCCCAGAATGACCTCCGCCCGTTGCTGACATATCTCAGCGTCCGCGAAAAAGCTCGGGTCGACGAGCTCATTCAAGCGGCGAAGGCCTCGAAGCAGCGCCGGCAGTGGTGGGACGAACGCCGGTTCGCGAGCCTCGTGACGACCGCCATGAAACAATGGTTCAGTTACGAGTTCGAGGCGACCTCCATACGGATCTTCTGCGCTTCCTATCTGCCCGCCTTCCTGCAGACCCCGGCATTCGCACGAAGTCTGCTGGAATTCTTCGAGGACGAGCTGAGCAAAGAGGAGATCACGGCGCGCATCGAGACCCGGACGCGCCGCAGGCAGGCAATCGATCAACGCAAGGTCAAACCGCAGATCTTCATGCTGTTGGACGAATCGGTCCTCTACCGCGGCCATGGGCACCCTGACGTGCTCCGGCAACAACTCTCCGCCGCGCTGGAAGTCATTCGAGAGGGCTGGGTGACGGCCCGGATCGCACCCTACGAGGTCGTCAATCCCGGCATCGGCCATTGGGAGATCCTGTATCTCGGCCAAGAGGACCTGGAGCATGCGGTCCTCTATCGCGAGAACGCCACCCGGGACGAGATCATTGATGACCCCGCCAGCCTGACGCGCCACCTGAAACAGTGGAACAAGATCTGGCAGGCCGCCCACGACGAAGAAAAGTCAGTGGAACTCATCGAACGGCGCATCGGCGAGCTCGTCGAGAAGTCTGCCCGCACAAAATCGACTCCCTAGGGAGTTTGGCACCACCAAGCGATGTTCACATGCGAAAGGAAACCGGGTAACGTGCTGCCGACCACAGGGCCATTGACGTGGCGTAAGAGTAAAGCGTGCTCAAACGCCGCGTGCATCGAGATTGCCGAGCAATCGAGTAGTTTCCTGATGCGGGACTCCAAAGAGGCCCGAGGCCCCATGTTGACCTTCAGCCGAGCGGATTGGGGCAACTTCATCGCCGGCATCCGGGACAACACCTTAAAGCGGGAATGAGCCGGCCCTCAGCCGGACAGGCCCTGCTCGTCATGCCGCACCGCAGCGATGAACAACGCCCAACTCGTGCTGTCGAAGGACAGCCGGGGTCCGTCAGGATCCGTCGAGTCGCGCACCAGCTGGCCGTCCGCCCCGGTCGCCACTTCAATGCAGGCGTTTGACGCGCAGAACCGACTCTTTCGCCAGATCAGATTCTCTCGACCGTCAGTCACAGAGTCCTCCTCACCTAGACCTGGCATCCAGGATACGGACGGTCACGACCGGCGCCACCGAGATTCATCGATTTGCGTGACTTTGGCATATGTGAATGCCTCATTCATGCGCAAACCGGGGTGAAAAGGCGATGGTTGTGCCGCCTGCGTTATGCACTTCGCAGGCGGCACAACCCTTCAGGTCGCTAGAGGACCCGGTTGAGCAACTGATACGCCTCGTCGTAACCGGCCAGGTCGCGCCGGTCCATACTGCGAGAACGAGCCTCGAACGCCCTCATGAGCGCCCGCTTGACCTGGCCGAACATGAGCATGTCCGAGGAACTGAACAGGGTGACCTGCACGCCCAGGTGCCGACCCACCAGGTGCAGTGTCCGGGGCGTGAACGCGCGTGATGTCGAACCCACCATCGGCGGGGCGGTGAGCGCGGCGAAAGCGAACAGGTACTCCCCCGCCGAATTGATCACCGGCCACGCGATGAGCACGCCGACGACGGCCAGAACGCCCATCACCATCAGAACGATCCGAACCGGGTGAATCGAACCCCGGACGACGTGCACCCCCTGCACCTCGTCCAGCACGAAAACCCGGGGCTCCGGCGACCACAGGGCGAAGATCTCCTCTGTGATCATCAGGTCGGTACTTCGATAGAACACCGTCGTTGACATTGCTCCCCCTCCATGTCGGGCAAGTCATCGCGGTCGTCCGTGCTACGAGGTGGTTCTGCGGGTCCCCATCCGCAAGCGAATCACCACGCAGTCAGAGTCGGTTGTCGATCCGGGCCCGGCCCCCACCGGACACTTGAGCGGTTGAGACTCTGGCCGTCCATCCGCTGTCCCAGTATGGATGAGGTGCCTCACAGATCGCCAGACCACAACCTGCCATATCGCAGATTGACGTACAACGGATGGCCGCACCGCACCCACACGTCTCCTGCCGGTCACCTTGAGCGGCCGAACGAGCGACCCCGGAAGGCGCCGGGACGGCGAAACGCCCGACATTGCCCTAAAAGAGAGGCGGCGGGTTTGCGGTGGGCGGCGCGGTCATCGGCCTGCCCGCCTGCGGCGCGGGGACGGTCACGAACATCCCCAACAACGGCACCGGCGGCAACACCGTCACGATCGCGCACGCTGACGGGTACAAGAGTCAATATCTGCACCTGTCCGCGTTCGTGCTTGCCAATGGCACGTCGGTGGCCCGCGGCGCGACCGTCGGAAGGTCCGGCGGCGCGGTCGGCGCACCCGGCTCCGGCTCCTCCACCGGCCCACACCTGCACTGGCACATGATCAACCCGAGCGGTACCAGGATCAATCCGCTGGAGTACGTCGCGGCCCACCCGCCCACCGGCGCCCTGCCCAAGACCACCACCGAGACAACCGGCGAACCAGGCCCGGCGTGCTACCGCCGGATGCAGAACTGGCTCCGCCTGACCAACGGCTACACCGGCCCGATCGACGGCGTCATGGGCACCATCTCCTGGCGCGGCTTCGCCCGCTTCCTCAACCTCGACGCCTGGGACTAGTCAGCAGGGACACCCTCACACAACCCGGAACGACGAACGCCCGGTCTCGTCCGCAGGGGACGAGCCGGGCGTTCGTGCTGGCCGAGTGCGGTGGCGCGGGGATTCGAACCCCGGGAAGGCTTGCACCTTCACACGCTTTCGAGGCGTGCTCCTTAGGCCACTCGGACACGCCACCGCCGAGAAGGCTACCGGATGCCTGGCCGCGTCCGCGCGGGGGATCGCCGTTTGGCAGGATCGGGGGCATGAGCACGCACATCGGCGCTGAGCCGGGCGACATCGCTGAACTTGTCCTCATGCCGGGAGACCCGCTGCGGGCCAAGTGGATCGCTGAGACGTTCCTGGAGGACGCCCGCTGCTACTCGACGGTGCGGAACATGTTCGGCTTCACGGGGACGTTCGAGGGCACCCGGGTCAGTGTGCAGGGGTCGGGGATGGGGATGCCGTCGGCCAGCATCTACGCGCATGAGCTGATCAACGACTACGGGGTGAAGTCGCTCATCCGGGTGGGGAGTTGTGGGGCGCTGGTCGAGTCGCTCAAGTTGCGGGACGTGGTGGCGGCGATCGGGTCCAGCACGGACTCGAACATGAACCGGGCCAGGTTCGACGGGCTGATCGACTACGCGCCGGTGGCGGACTTCGGGTTGTTGCGCACGGCGGTGGACGTGGCCGCGGCGCGGGGCATCGAGATGCGGGTCGGGCCGATCCTGGCCGCTGACGCGTTCTACACGGATCGGCCCGACCTGTACGACCGGCTGGCCGACTACGGCGTGCTGGCCGTGGAGATGGAGTCGGCGGCGTTGTACACGATCGCGGCCCGGTTCCAGGCGAAGGCGTTGACCCTGCTCACGGTCAGCGACCACCTCAAGACCGGCGAGCGGACGACGGCCCAGGAGCGGGAGCAGACGTTCAGCCAGATGGTGGAGATCGCCCTGAAAACGATCATCGCCTGAGTTCAGAGCAACAAAGCCCGGAGCAACAAAAGCCCGGAGCAACAAAAGCCCGGAGCACCTAGGAGCCCAGAGCAACGGTCGGTGAGAGCCGGGCGGCCCGCACCGCGGGGTACAGCCCGGCCAACCCGCCGATCAGCAGCGTCGCCAGCAGCCCGCCGCCGAGCACCCACACCGGCACCACCACCGGCCACGATCGCGCCAGCGCGAACCCAGCGGTGATCACAACACCCAGCACCAGACCGCCGGCGGCGCCGAGCAGGGACAGCAGCAGCGACTCGGTCAGGAACTGCAGCCGGATCTGGGCCCGGCGGGCGCCCAGGGCCCGGCGCAGGCCGATCTCGGCGCGCCGCTCCAGCACGGAGATGACCATGGTGTTGGCCACGCCGACGCCGCCGACCAGGAGTGCCACCGCGCCGAGGCCGAGCAGCAGGCCGGTGAAGGCCGCGTCGAACGCGGCGCGGGCGGCCAGGGCGTCGGAGGGGCGGGAGACCTGCACCTCGTTGGGCGCCGACGGGTTGGCGGTGGCGGCGAGGACTCCCGCGACGGCGGTGACGGCGTCCGGGCGGGCCCGGGCGTAGATGGTGGTCGGGTAGCCGTCGAAGTCGAGCACCTCGGTCGCTGTGGACCAGCCGATCAGGGCCGCGGAGTCGAGCTCGGGCGCCAGCGGCACCGGCGCGAGGACCCCCACGACGGTGAACCAGTGCCCGCCCAGCCACACCGTCAGGCCCGGCGACACCCCGAGCAACCCGGCGGCCCGCGACCCGAGCACCACCGTCGGGATCGCACCGGAGCCCAGGTAGGAACCGGCGGACACGGCCCCGCCGACCGTGGACAGCAGCTGGGGCGACGCGGCGAGCACGGAGATGCCACCGGTCTCCGTGACCGGGATGCGGTCGGTTCGGTACACCCGGGCCGACGCCACCCGTCCCGTGGAGGACACCGAGGTGACCGGTCCGATCCGGGCGACCATGGCCACCGATGAAGACGGCAGGTGCGACGCGTCGCCGAAGAACGACTTGCCTGGGCCGACCGACAGCAGGTTGGTGCCGAGGGCGTCCAGTTGCCGGTCCAGCTGTGCGCGGCTGGAGGCGGAGATGCCCACCACGGCGACCATCGCGGCGATCCCGATCGCTATGCCGAGGGCCGACAGGACGACCCGCAGCGGCCGGGTGCGCAGGCCGGCGCCTCCCACCCGTACCACATCCAAGAAGGAGAGCTTCACAAGATCCTCCCGTCGCGCATCCGCACGCGTCGAGGGAGAGCCGCGGCAATGTCCCGGTCGTGTGTGATGACGATCACCGTGGTGCCGCTCGTGTGCAGGTCCCGCAGGAGCGACAGGACGGCGGCCCCGGCGGCGGTGTCGAGGTTGCCGGTCGGCTCGTCCGCGAGCACGAGGGGTGGCGCCCCGACGATGGCGCGGGCGACGGCGACGCGCTGGCGTTCGCCGCCGGACAGCTGGTGGGGCCGGTGGGTGACGCGGTGGCCGAGCCCGACCCGCTCGAGGGCGGCGCGGGCCCGGCGCCGCCGCGAGGCCAGCGGCACCCCCGAATAGAGCAGCCCGTCGGCGACGTTGTCGAGGGCGGTCACCCCCGCGGCGAGGTGGAACTGCTGGAAGACGAACCCGATCGTCCGGGCACGCAGGCCGGAGAGCCGGTCGTCGTCGAGGGCGCCCACGTCGAGGCCGGCGATCTCGACGGTGCCGCCGGTGGCGCAGTCGAGCGTGCCGATGAGGTTGAGCATCGTCGACTTGCCGGAGCCGGAAGGCCCGACGATCGCCAGCATCTCGCCGGCCGCGACCGACAGCGAGACGCCGTCGAGTGCCGTGACGCCGCCGGGGTACGACTTCCGCACGTCCCTGAGTTCGATCATGCCGCTGTCCCGAAGATCATGCCGCTGTACCGAAAGGTCATGGCGCTGTCCAAAAAGGTCATGCCGCTGTCCCGACGGTGAGGCCCTCGCGGAGGTCCGGGCCGGAGACCTCGACCCGGCCGTCGGCGAACAGGCCGGTCGTGACGGCGACGGTCCGGACCGTGCCGCCGTCGAGCAGCTGCAGCCCGTAGCCGCCCTCGGCGAGTGCGACCAGCGCCGACACGGGCACGATGAGCACGTTGTCGCGACGCGAGGCGACGAGGGTGACGTCGACGGGCGCCGAGGAGTACCGGTCCACGGAGAGGCTCACCGTCACGTCGACGGTGACGATCGACGGCGGGCCCGGCTGCACGGTGGCGACGGCGCCGATGGCCGTGATGGTGCCGGGCACGGTGGCACCGTCGGGGAGTTTCACGGTCGCCGGGTCGCCGACGGTGGCGAGGTCCTGCTTGGTGACGTCGAGCTTGACGGTGACCTGGCGGGTCGGACCGGTCCAGTCCAGGATCGGGCCGGTGGCGTTGTCGCCGAGGTGCCCCTTGACGGCGCCGACCCGGATCGCGGTGGGGGCCATGACGACCCGGCCGAGCTCGACGACGCCGGTCTCGGGCAGGCCGAGCCGCTCCTGCCAGTCCTGCACCGCCGACGCGGTCGCCGACGTGAACGCGTCGTCGACGGTGAACCCCTTGAAGCCGAGCGCCGACAGGTTGCTCTCGAAGGCGGCGACGTCGGCACCGGAGTCGCCGGCGCGCAGTTGCCGGAACAGCGGCGCGGACGCGTACATGAGCAGCACCGGCGTGCCGTCGACCTGATAGAGCGGCTGGCCGCGCTCGACGGTGCGCCCCTCGCCGGGCAACCCGGTGATCATGCCGGGCAGCCGGCCGACGACGGTGGTCGCGGCGCCGAAGTCCAGGGTGCCGTCGACGTCCTCGGTCTGCGTGATGGTCCCGCGGACGATCTTCGTGGTGGCCGGCGGGACCGGGGCGGCGGCCACGGGCGGGTCGCGGTCCAGCAGCAGCCACCCGCCGGCGCCGGCGAGCAGCACGGCGGGCAGCACGAGCAGGAGGGTGCGCTTCACCGGCCCACCACGCTCCTGCACGCGTTGGCCGCGTCCCGGAACGCGGGGCTGTTGATGTCGATGGCGCCGTTGCCGAGCAGGTCGGCGACGCCGCTGGCCGGGTCGGGGTCGGGCATGTCGATGCCGTGCTCGCGCATGCACCTGGCGAACGCGCGGGCCTGCTCGAGCTGCTCCGGGGTGAGGTTGCTCAGGGTGCCGCCGTTGGGCAGCAGCTGCTGGCAGGCGGACATCGCCTCGGCCGCCTTGCCGCGGTCGACGTCGCCGCTCATCTGCAGCTCGCCGTCGGGGCCGGGGTCGGGCACCTCGACGCCGTGCTCCCGCATGCACTTGGCGAAGCGCCGGTTGGCCTCTGCCTTGTCCGCCGTTGGGGACGCCGACACGGTGGCGCCGCCGCCGGCCGTGGCGACCGAGGGGCCGGTGGTGGACGAGCAGGCGGCCAGCAGCAGCACGGCCGCCGTCGTCAACAGAACGCGTCTCATGCCAGCAGGAGACCCGCGCGGCGATAAAACGGACATGAGCGAAACCGCTTATCCCGGGCTTACGCGGCGTACGGGCACCATGGACCTGTGCGGGTTCTGGTGGTCGAGGACGAACAGTTGCTGGCCGACGCGGTTGCCGAGGGGCTGCGGCGGGAGTCGTTCGCGGTCGACGTGGCCTACGACGGCGACGGCGCGCTGCAGCGGCTCGGGGTCAACGAGTACGACGTGCTGGTCCTGGACCGGGACCTGCCGGAGGTCGGCGGCGACGACGTGTGCCGGTGGGTGAGCGCCGAGCTGCCCGAGACCCGGATCCTGATGCTGACGGCCGCGTCGGCGGTCCTCGACCGGGTCGACGGGCTGTCGCTCGGCGCCGACGACTACCTGGGCAAGCCGTTCGCGTTCGCGGAGCTGGTCGCGCGGGTCCGGGCCCTCGGCCGGCGGGCCCGGGCCGCGACGCCGCCGGTGCTGGAGCGCGGGGACCTGCGCCTGGACCCGAACCGGCGGGAGGTGTTCCGGGCCGGTCACTACGTGGCGCTGACGCGCAAGGAGTTCGCGGTCCTCGAGGAGCTGCTGCGGGCCGGCGGCGGGGTGCTCAGCGCCGAGCAACTGCTGGAGCGGGCCTGGGACGAGCACATCGACCCGTTCACCAACGTGCTGCGGGTGACGGTAATGACGCTGCGGCGCAAGCTCGGCGACCCACCGGTGATCGAGACGGTGGCCGGCGTGGGGTACCAGATCCGATGAGCGGGCCGGAGCGCAGCGGAGGAGCCGCGAATCATGTGCGCAGCGTCGGCTCAGGCCGGCGCCGGAGCGCAGCGGAGGCGACGGCATGAGCGGGCCGGAGCGCAACGGAGGAGCCGCGAATCATGTGCGCAGCGTCGGCTCAGGCCGGCGCCGGAGCGCAGCGGAGGCGACGGCATGAGCAGGCTGGGTATCAGGACCAGGCTGACCGTCCTGTACGGCGTGCTGTTCCTGCTCGGCGGCGCGACCCTGCTCGGCGTCACGTATTTCCTGGTCAAGCAGAACATCCACCAGCGCAACACCGCCTCGGTCGGGTCGCTCCCGGCGGAGATCAAGTTCGGGGACGTGGACGTCAACGCGTTCGTGAGACAGCTGCAGGACCGCCAGGCCGAGATCGAGAACAACACCCTCGACGCGCTGCTCACCCAGGGCGGGATCGCGCTCGGGCTGGTGACGGTGATCGGGGTCGGGTTCGGCTGGCTGATGGCGGAGCGGGCGCTGCGCCCGGTCGGGCGGATCACGGAGACGGCGCGGCGGGTCGCCGGCGGCAACCTGCACGAGCGGATCGCGCTCAAGGGGCCGGCCGACGAGATCAAGGAGCTCGCGGACACGTTCGACTCGATGCTGGAGCGCCTCGACGCCGCGTTCGACGGGCAGCGCCGGTTCGTGGCCAACGCGTCGCACGAGCTGCGCACGCCACTGACGATCAACCGGACGCTGATCGAGGTCGCGCTGGGCCGTGCCGCGCCGCCTCCGGAGCTGGTGCACCTCGGCGAGACCCTCCTCGCGGTCAACGCGCGACACGAACGGCTGATCGACGGGCTGCTCACGCTCGTCGCCTCCGAGCAGGCGCTGACCGTGCACGAGACGGTGGACGTCGCGGAGATCGCCCGGCACGTCACGGCCGGGAAGGTCGCCGAGGTCTCCCTGGAGGCCGCGATCACGGTCGGCGACCCGGTCCTGCTGGAGCGGGTGGTGCAGAACCTCGTCGACAACGCCGTCGCCTACAACGTGCCCGACGGCACGGTGTGGGTCCGGACCCGCACCACCGGGTCGCGGGCCGAGCTGGTCGTGGAGAACACCGGTCCTGCGGTCCCGGCGTACGAGGTGCCGCGGCTGTTCGAACCGTTCCGCCGGCTCCGGTCGCGGACCGGCTCCGCCACCGGGACGGGGCTGGGGCTGTCGATCGTGCGCTCGGTCGCGGTCGCACACGGCGGGCGGGTCGACGCGCGGCCCCGCGACGGTGGCGGCCTGGTGGTGACGGTGACCCTTCCCACACAAAACTAACCGACCGATCGGTTTTTTAGTTGGTACGGTCAGCGCATGCCCACCGTGGACGGCCGCCTGCTGCGCGGCGAGCGGGCCCGCACCGCGATCCTCGACGTGGCCGTGGGCCTGGCGACGGAGTCGGGCCTTGACGGGCTCTCGTTCAGCCAGCTCGCCGAGCGGGCCGGGATCAGCAAGTCGGGCCTGTTCGCGCACTGGGCCACCAAGGAGGAGCTGCAGCTCGCCGCGGTCGCGCACGCCGAGCAGCGCTTCACCGAGGTGGTGGTGCGGCCGGCCCTGCGGGCGCCGCGCGGCATCCGCCGGCTGTGGGCGCTGCAGGAGAGCCGCCTCGCCGACATGGCCAGCGGCGCCCTGCCCGGTGGCTGCTTCTTCACCAACGCGCAGTTCGAGTTCACCGTGCGCCCCGGCAGCGTCCGCGACGCGCTGAGCGCCGCCCTCGCCGACTGGCACACCCTGCTGGAGCGGCTGATCGCCGAGGCGGTCGAGCTGGGCGAGCTGCGGGCCGACGTGCCCCCGGCGCAGCTGGCGTTCGAGCTCAACGCGCTCGGCACCGCCGCGGTCTACGAGTCGCGCCTGCTGTGGGCGGACGAGATCTACACGTACGCGCGAACGGCCGCCCTGCAGCGGCTCCGCGGCCTTGCCCTGGTTCCGTATCTGGAGGATCTGCCATGACCACTGTCGTGCTGCCCGGTCACGTGTCCCCGTTCGTCGTGCACTTCGACGATCTCGACGCGATGGGCATCGTGCACAACGCCCGCTACGCGGTGTTCCTGGAACGGGCCCTGTCCCAGTGGTGGAGCGAGCGCGGCCATTCCTACGCCGGCGGCCGGCCGACCACGTCCGACGTGCTGCACGCCGTCGCCGAATACTCGATCTCCTACAAGACCCCGGTCCGCGGCACCGGCGAGATCGGCGTCCACTTCTGGGTCGAGACGCTGGGTGAGACGAGCGCCGTCTACCGCTTCCGCATCCTGTCCGCGGACGGGCAGACCGTGCACGCCGAGGGCCGGCGGGTCAACGTGAAGCTCGACCCCCGCACCCTGCGGCCCGCGCCGTGGAGCGACGACGCCCGCACTCACGCGCACAGTCTGCTAGCGCCGGTCGTCGAAGAAGCCGCGTAGCAGCACGGCGGACTCCTCCGCCAGGACGCCGGCGAGCACCTCGGGGCGGTGGGTGAGCCGGCGGTCGCGCAGGACGTCCCACAGGGAGCCCGCCGCGCCGGTCTTCGGCTCCCACGCACCGAAGACCACGGTGCCGATCCGGGCGAGCACCAGCGCGCCGGCGCACATCGTGCACGGCTCGACGGTGACCACCAGGGCGCAGTCCTCCAGCCGCCACGCACCGAGCCGCGTGGCGGCCCGGCGCAGCGCCAGGATCTCGGCGTGCGCCGTCGGGTCGCCGGTGGCCTCCCGCTCGTTGTGGGCAGCGCCGAGCTCCGTGCCGTCCGGGCCGAGGACGACCGCCCCGATCGGCACGTCGGCGCCGGCGGACGCGGCGACCAGCAGGGCCCGCCGCATCGCCGGCTCCCAGCGCTCGCGCAATGGCCTCAGGCCTCGCGCAGCTCTTCGATCTCGTCGCCGGCACCGATCGCCTGGCAGATCTCGGCCGTCAGGTCGGCCGGGAGCATGCCCTCCTGGGCGCACAGCTCCAGCAGCCGCCCGCCGGGCAGGCCCAGGTCGGCGAGGAGCTCCGGATCCCCGACCGGCTCGATGTCGGGCTCGACCGAGGGTCCCTCCTCGTCGTCATCGTCGTCGACGTCGTCGTCGATCTCCTCGTCGGCGATCTCCGGCAGCTGCTCCTCGATGTCGCCGAGGAGGATGGCGCCGAGACGCGACTCCGCGGCGAAGATCGAGTCGGAGCCGAAGATCCGCAGATCCTCACCGTCGTCGAGGCGCAGGATCACCAGATACGCGTCGTCGGACTCGACGAACAGCAGTGACACCGTCGCGTCCGGGTCGGTGTCGCGCAGGCGTTCGGTGATCTCCTCGACGTCGGCGACGCCACTGAGGTCGAGCTCGGCCGCGGCCCAGCTCTTGGAGCCGCGTGTGACAGCGGCAGCGAAGTGCGACACGGTCCCCCCGGTCGGTGTTCGTCGTTACCCGAGAACACTATTCGAGCAGATCGGCGGTTGGCGCAGGGCTAGTCGGCGAGTCGTCGGCGAGTCGCAATGAGCTCGCGGAGACGATCGGCGCGGAGACGGCGTGGATGGAGCCGCTCGCGAAGCGCTTTCGCGTCCGCCAGCTCGACCAGCAGCGCGAGCCGCCGACGACGCCGCTCGGGATCGAGCCGCTGCAGCCTCAAAGCCATGTTGCTGAGAGTGATACTCGTCGCAATCCACGTCAAGACCACGCGGCAAAGTCCTTGTGCCAGCTACCGAACGTAGCTTTTCGATGCGGATCCGCTGTCACCTTCGATGCGAATCCACTGTCACCTTCGACCGCGGATCCACTGCCACCTCGACGCGGATCCACTGTCACCAGAGCAGCCAGTCGCCGCCGGCCAGCCGGTATGCCACGACGATCCCGGCGATCGCCAGAGCGATGCCGCTGGACACCGCGACCCCGACGGCGACGCCACGGTCGCCGAACCTCGCCAGGATGAACGCCGCGGCCCACGACACCAGCGCGGCGATCAGCGTGAGCCAGATGTAGCCGCGCGCGGACGTGGCGAGCAGCCCGAACAGCAGCATCCAGGCGGCCCCGGCGGCGGCTCCGGCGGTGACCATCTGGCTGCGCACCGGCAGCGGCTCGCGATAGGTGGGCCGCGGCGGCCCCTGGCTGACCACGAACGGCGGCGGCCGCAGCACGCCCTGCCAGGCCCCGTAGGACGCGGCGGGGGTGAGCGGCCGGGTGGTGCTCAGTCGCGGCGGCGGCCCGATGACCGGCGGCCCGTTGGCGCCCGGCCAGACCGCGCGGCCGGCAGGCATCGCGGCGGTCACCCCGGACGCCCCGTGCGGGGGCGGCGCCACCGGATGCGCGCTGCTGGGCAACGCCGGCGCCGGTGTCGCGGGGTGCGTCGCAGGGTGCTTCACAGGGCGCGAAGCGTCCGGTGAGCTCCACGGCGACTCGTTCACTGCCACGAAAAAGAGCTTAGCCCGGCCTCCCCACAGGGACGACCGGGCTGAGCTACGCGACCTACCGAAGGGCGAAGGACTATCCGAACAGAGCGATCCGCTTCTGCGTCACGCCGCCGATGGTGGTGAACTCACCACCGGCGACCACCTGGTCGAGCGCCGGGTTGGCGGCCATGGCGCGCACGCCGGCGACCCCGTTGCCCTGCGGCGCCCAGTCCAGCAGCTTGCCGCGGGCGTCGATCGCGGCGAGCTTGACCCGCGACACCGACCCGTCCGTGCAGGCGCCCTGGGAGCCGTTGCTGTTCGTCGTGCAGGCCTTGTCGTAGTGCCCGCCGACGTACGCGACGCCGTCGAGCACGGTGAGCGCCTGCACGTCACCGTCGAAGACCCGGGTCCACTGGACCTTGCCGGCGGGGGTGTAGGCGACCGCACGTCCGCCCTGCCCGCCCATGCCCGCGTAGATCCCGTCCGGCCCGACCGCCACGGCGAGGACGATCGCCGAGGGCCGGGGCATGAAGTTCTTGTCCAGCTTGCCGTCCTCCGCGTCGACCGCGGTGAGCCGCAGCGCGTTGCTGACCCCGTTGGTCTTGTGGAAGGAGCCGCCGAGGTACACCCGGCTGCTCGTCACCGCCAGGGTCTCCACGCGGTCGTCGGTGGTGGGGGCCCAGCCCGCGTCGAGTTCGCCGGTGGTGAGGCTGAACGCGGCGAGGTTGGTCCGCTTGGCGGTGTCGATCGTGGTGAACTTGCCGCCGACGTACAGCCGTCCGCCACCCACCCCGAGGGTGACCGGCGAGCCGGACACCGCATGGTTGAACGCATTGACGGCGCCGGTGGTCGCGTCGAGCTCCGCGAGCGAGTCCCGCTTGACCCCGGCGACCTTCGCGAAGTCACCGGCCGCATACACAGAGTTACCGTTCACGGCGAGCGCCCGGACCGTGTTGTCGGCCGCCGGCGCCCAGTCGAGCAGCGCACCGGTGTGGGCGTTGATCGCCGCGAGCCGGCTGCGCGTGATGCTCTTGCCGTTGACGATGGCCTTGCCGAACGATCCACCGACGTAAACGGTTCCGCCGTCGGAGGAGTAGGCCACGGCCCACACGGTGCCGTCGAACGACGGCGACAGCAGCGGCGTCTTCTCGACCACCGCGGCGCCGGCTTCGGCGCCACCGAAGAGGCCGCACACCACGGTCGCGGCCGCCGCCGCGAGCGCCGTTCTTACTATTTGCCGGAAAAGTCGCATGGGACCACGCTAACGGGTTGTAACCGCCCAAATAGGCGCTAATGGTCATGCTTAAGGCGTTCGGCGGCCGTCCCGAGCCGAACGGGTGAGCGGGTGGTGTGCGAGAGTTCCGCAGTGCGTGATGCGACGTTGAACGTGGCGGTGATCGGACTCGGACTGATCGGCGGATCGGTCCTGCGTGCGCTCGCGGCGCGCGGGCATCATGTCAGCGGCTACGACGCCGACCCCGCCACCAGGGCAACCGCCCGCACCGCCGCCGCTCAGGCGCCCGCCAACGCCCGCTGGCACGTCACCGCCACCGTCGCCGACGCCGTCCGCGACGCCGATCTGGCCGTCGTCGCCGTCCCGCTCCCGGCCGTCGGCGGCGTCTTCGACGAGCTGGCATCGCTCGCGTATGTCGGCGTCGTCACCGACGTCACCTCCGTCAAGGGACCCGTGCGGGATCTCGCCCTCGACCGGCTCCGCACCGGCGGGCAGTCCCTGGCCACGTTCATCGGCGGCCACCCGATGGCCGGCCGCGAGACCTCCGGCTTCACCGCCGCCGACCCGCGCCTCTTCGACGACTGCGCCTGGGTGCTGTGCCTGGAGGAGGACGGCGCCGGCCTGCGGGACTGGATCGAGCTGGCGGCCCTCATCACCGGCCTCGGCGCGCGCGTCGTGCCCGCCACCGCCGAGGAGCACGACCAGGCGGTCGCCACGATCTCCCACGTGCCACACCTGGTCGCCGCCGCCGTCGCGGCCCGCATCGGCGCCGACCCGCTGGCCGGCACGCTCGGCGCGGGTTCCTTCCGCGACGGCACCCGGGTCGCCGCCGCCCGGCCCGAGCTGACCGCGGCGATGTGCGGCGGGAACGCCGAGGCGGTCCTCGACGCCCTCGACGCCGTGCTCGCCGACCTGGCCGCGGCGCGGGCCGCCCTCGACGGCGCCGACCCGATCACGACGCTGGTGCCGTGGCTGACGCCGGGGCACACGGCGCGGCTGGAGTGGCCGCCGACGCCCGGCGAGACGGCCGACCTTCCGGCGCGGGCCGATGTCCTGCTGCGGCTCGGGCGGGTCGGCGGGTGGGTCACGTCGGTGGCCGACGACGGCAAGACCGTCCGCGCCGTCCGGCCCGCCTGACGCCCTGCTTCTCATGATCCGGTAGAGCTCGGGTACCCCTGGGTGGTCAAGCTCTACCGGATCATGGGGAACGTCAGGGGTGCCAGACGCGGGTGTCCGTGACGATGGCGGTGACCAGGGACGCCGGGGTCACGTCGAAGGCCGGGTTGACCGCCGCGGTCCCGGGAGGAGCGGACGAGCCGACGATCTCGGCGGCGCCGCGGTCCTCGATCTCGACCTCGGCCCCGCCCGGGGCGGAGAGGTCCACGGTGGACTCGGGGGCGACACAGATGAACGGGATGCCCGCGGCCCGGGCACCGAGGGCGTGGGCGTAGCTGCCGACCTTGTTGACCACGTCGCCGTTGGCGCAGATCCGGTCGGCGCCGAGGATGACGGCGTCGACCTCGCCGCGGGCCATGAGGAACGGGCCGGCGGAGTCGACGGCGAGGCGGTGCGGGACGCCGGCGCGGGCCAGCTCCCAGGTGGTGAGGCGGGCGCCCTGCAGCAGGGGGCGGGTCTCGCTGGCGATGACGCCGCCGAGGGTGCCGCGGCGGTGCAGCTCGAAGGCGACGGCCAGGGCGGTGCCGCCGACCACGGTGGCGAGGGCGCCGGTGTTGCAGTGGGTCAGCAGCCGGGCCGAAGGTCCGCACAGGGAGGTGACCAGGTCGGCGCCGAGGCGGGCCATTTCGGCGGAGGATTCGATCTCCTCGTCACGGATCCGCAGGGCCACCTCCAGCGCGGCGGTGGCGGAGGGCAGGACCGCAGCGGCCCGGCGGGCGCCGCGGGCGAGATTGACGGCGGTCGGGCGGGCGGTCTCGACCCGGTGCACCAGGTCGGCGACGACCGACGGGTCGTCGCTGGATCGTGCGGCCAGGGCCACGCCCATGGCGCCGGCCACGCCGAGGGCCGGCGCACCCCGCACGGCCAGGCGCTGGATGGCGTCGATGAGGGAGTCCACAGTGGACAGGTGGAGCCAGACCACCTCGCCCGGCAGGCGGGTCTGGTCGACGATGACGACGGCGCCGTCGACCCAGTCGATCGTTCGCATGTCAACTCCCAACGGTCATGATTTTCGGCAAACCCCCTACAACGAACGTTGACGGGCGTACATTCGCGCTTATGAGCACCGGATTGGCGCTCGCGACGGTTCTGGGCCTCATCGTGGCCGGTCCGATCGCGTTGATGAGAATTCCGACCCATCTGCAGCTGACCGTCACCGACACGGCCCTGGTCATCGAGCCGCAAGGATTGGACAGCTGGTGGGCGGGCACGGGCAGGGTCGAGGTGCCGCTCGCGGCGATCGCCTCGATCCGGATCGTGCCGCGCTCGGAGGCGCCGGCCGTGCCGCACCGGCGCAAGCTGCGCCCGGGGGCCCTCCACCTCGCCGGGAAGATCACGGCAGGGGTGCACGACGGCACGTTCTGGGACGTGCGCAACGGCGACCAGCTGTTGATGATCACCTGCCGGCCCGAAACCCAGTTCAAGGCCCTGGTCCTGCAGTTCGCCAACCCGTTCGCCACGCTGACCCGCACGCGGACGGTCGTTGCGCACAACGCCTCGAGGAGCACTACCTTCTAGGGCATGAGGGATCCGCTCGCCGATCTGCGGCGCATCGCGTTCCTGTTGGAGCGGGCCGGTGAGAAGACCTATCGGGTGCGCGCGTTCCGCGGTGCCGCGGCGACGCTGGCGAAGCTGCCGGAGGGCGAGCTGGCCGCCAGGGCGAGCGCCGGCACGCTGAAGGACCTGCAGGGCGTCGGCGAGGTGACCGCGCGGTGCGTGGTCGAGTCGCTCGCCGGTGAGGAGCCTGTCTACCTGCGCCGCCTCGAGTCGACCGCGGGGCAGGACCTCGACGAGGCGACCGCCGCGATGCTGGCTGCGCTGCGCGGGGACTGTCACGCGCACTCGGACTGGTCCGACGGCGGGTCGCCGATCGACGAGATGGCCCTGGCCGCGGCCGCCATCGGACACGAGTACCTGGTGCTCACCGACCACTCGCCGCGGCTGACCGTGGCCAGGGGGCTGTCGGCGGAGCGCCTCACCGAGCAGCTCGACGTCGTCGCCGACCTCAACGCGGGCTTCGCCGGCCTCGGCATGTCGTTCCGGATCCTGACCGGCATCGAGGTCGACATCCTCGCCGACGGCTCGCTCGACCAGACCGATGAGCTCCTGGAGCGGCTGGACGTGGTGGTCGGGTCGGTGCACAGCAACCTCAAGGACGAGCCGGACGTGATGACCCGCCGGATGGTCACCGCCCTGGCGAATCCGCATCTGGACATTCTCGGGCACTGCACCGGCCGGTTGATCACCGGCGGGCGAGGCACCCGGGCGGAGAGCCGGTTCGACCCGGAGCGGGTGTTCGCCGCAGCGGTCGAGCACGACAAGGCGATCGAGATCAACTCGCGGCCGGAGCGGCTCGACCCGCCGAAGCGGCTGCTGCGGGTGGCCCTGGAGGCGGGCTGCCGGTTCTCGATCGACACCGACGCGCACGCCCCCGGCCAGCTCGACTGGCTGTCAAACGGCTGCGCGCGCGCCGTCGCCTGCGGGGTCCCGCTGGACCGGATCGTCAACACGCTGCCCGCCGCCGACCTCCTGGCGTGGACGAAGACGCACAAATAGCCCCTGCGAAATGCCGACGCCCAGAAGGACGATGAGACCGCCGACGGGCTGGTTCCAGGTCAGGTGCTCGTGCAGGACGACGACCCCGGCGACGGCACCGACGAAGGGCGGCAGGTAGGTCACCATCGAGCCGGTGGTGATGCCGGCGGTCCGCACCACGTGGTTGTTCAACGCGAACGCGATCCCGGTGCCGAACACGCCGAGCGCAACGACCGCCAGATACACCCGGGGCGAGTGCGACAGCGGCGACGGCGGGGCGCCGGCGATCAGCGGCGCCGCAATCAGCAGCTGCAGCGTCGACATGGTCAGCTGGCCGACGGACAGTTGCAGCGGCGACAGCTCGAAGCGCTTCATCAGCCAGCGGGTGTAGTTGAAGGCGATGCCGTAGCAGGTGACCGCGCCGAGGAGCATCAGCTGCCCGGCGAGGGAGCTGCCCCCGACCCCGTTCCAGACGCCGAGGACGACCAGCACCCCCGCGAATCCGGCGAGCAGACCCGCGATCTGCCGGCGGGACGGCCGCTCGGAGCGCATCGCGATCAGGGTGACGACGAGCGTGGTGAGCGGGGCGGTGCCGTTCCAGATGCCGGCGAGGACCGACGGGACCCGCTGCTCGGCGTAGCCGAAGAGCGTGAACGGCACCGAGGTGGCGACGATCGCGTAGACGAACAGGTGGATCCACAGCCGCGTCCCGCGCGGCGGGCGCAGCCCCCGGGCGAACAGGAAGATCAGCAGGGTGAGGGCGCCGAGGAGGATTCGGTAGCCGGCGATGTAGACCGGTTCGAGCTCCGCGAGGGCGTCCTTGATGAACATGAAGCTCGTGCCCCAGATCAGAGCGATGGCGAGGAACGCCGGGAGCCATCGGGCCGCGTTAGGGGCGGGAGCAGTCATGGGCCTTACTCTGCGCCTGCCGACCGGCTTCCGTCGCGCGGATTTCGGACCTCTGAGCGCAGGTCAGGCCACTGGTTGCGAATTGGCCTGGACATGGGCGACAACCAACAATGCGGTCGCGTAGGGTCGGCCCGTGGGATCTATCGATGACATCGCCGACCGCTATGTCGAGCAATGGGCGCCCCTCGACCCGATCGGGGCGACCTTCGTCGGAGTGGCCGGGCATGACGACAGGTTGACCGACCTCTCGCCCGACGGTTTCGCCGCTCTCGCCGACCTCGACCGGCACACCCTTGCCGCGCTCGCCGCCGAGACCCCTGCCACCGAGACGGAGCGGGTGGCCAAGGAGGCCATGCAGGAGCGCCTGGGGCTCGCCCTGGAGCGGTTCGAGGCCGGCGACATGACCAGCGACATCAATGTGATCTCCAGCCCGCTGCACGGGGTGCGGAGCTCGTTCGACCTCATGCCGACCGAGGGCGAGGAGGCCGCGACGAACATCAAGGACCGCCTCCGTGCGGTGCCGGCCGCGCTGGAGCAGTGGCAGCGTTCGCTGCTGCACGCCGCCCAGCAGGGGCACGTGGCGCCGGCCCGGCAGATCATCGAGGTCGCCAAGCAGTGCGAGGTCTGGGCCGACCCCGAGGGTGACAACTTCTACCCGGACCTGGCCGCGAAGGTCGGCGCCGGAGCACCCGCGACGCTCGCCGCGGAGCTCGCCCGCAACGCCGAGGCGGCCCGCGCCGCCACGATCGCGCACGGCGAGTTCCTGCGCCGCGAGCTGGCGCCGATGGGCCGGGAGAAGGAGGCCGCCGGCCGCGAGCGGTATCAGCTCGCCTCCCGCTACTTCCTCGGCGCCACCGTCGACCTCGACGAGGCCTACGCGTGGGGCTTCGAGGAGCTCGCCCGCCTCGAGAGCGAGATGCGCACCGTCGCCGACAAGATCGTGCCCGGCGGTTCGGTCGACGACGCGGTCGCCGCCCTGGACGCCGACCCGGCCCGCACGATCCGCGGCAAGGAGGCGTTCCGCGACTGGATGCAGTCGCTCGCCGACGCGACGGTGCAGGAGCTCAACGGGCGGCACTTCGACATCCCCGCCCAGGTGCAGCAGATCGAGTGCATGCTGGCGCCGACGTCCGACGGCGGCATCTACTACACCGGGCCGAGCGAGGACTTCTCCCGCCCGGGCCGGATGTGGTGGGCGGTGCCGCAGGGCGTCGAGGAGTTCTCCACCTGGCGCGAGGTCACCACGGTCTACCACGAGGGTGTCCCCGGCCATCACCTGCAGATCGGCCAGACCTACGTGCGGGCCGAGCTGCTCAACCGGTGGCGCCGCATCCTGGCCTGGTCGAGTGGGCACGGCGAGGGCTGGGCGCTCTACGCGGAGCGGCTCATGGACGAGCTGGGTTACCTCGCCGACCCGGGCGACAAGCTCGGCATGCTCGACGGGCAGGCGTTCCGCGCGACCCGCGTGATCATCGACATCGGCATGCACCTGGAGCTGGAGATCCCGCGGGACAACCCGTTCGGCTTCGCGCCGGGCGAGCGGTGGACGCCGGAGCTGGGCTGGGAGTTCCTGCGGGCGCACTGCCGGGTCGAGGAGAAGAGCCTCCGCTTCGAGCTCAACCGCTACCTGGGCTGGCCCGGCCAGGCCCCGGCCTACAAGCTCGGCGAGCGCGCCTGGCTGGCCGCCCGCGACGACGCCCGGGCCCGCAAGGGCGCCGACTTCGACCTGAAGGCGTTCCACCGCGACGCGCTCAACCTCGGCTCGCTCGGTCTCGACCCGCTGCGGGCCGCGCTCCAGCGAATCTGACCGTGGGGGCGCTCGACGGGATCCTCGTCGCGGACTTCTCCAGAGTCCTCGCCGGGCCGATCGCCACGATGACGCTCGGCGACCTCGGTGCCGACGTCGTCAAGGTGGAGCGGCCCGGCGTGGGCGACGACACCCGCTCGTGGGGTCCGCCGTTCGCCGCCGACGGCCGCTCGACCTACTTCCTGTCCGTCAACCGCAACAAGCGCGGTCTGGCGCTCGACCTGAGCACCGGGGACGGGCAACGCGAGGCGCTGCGACTGGCGGAGTCGGCGGATGTCCTGGTGGAGAACTTCGCCCCCGGCACGATGGAACGCTTCGGCCTGGGCTACGAGCAGATCGGCAACCCCCGGCTGATCTATGCCAGCGTCACCGGCTTCGGGCGGCACCAGCACTCCCCCGGCTACGACTTCCTGGTGCAGGCGGTCGGCGGGCTGATGTCGATCACCGGCGACCCCGGCGGCGCGCCGACGAAGGTGGGCGTCGCGCTCGTGGACGTCCTGGCCGGGCAGCAGCTGACGGCGGGGATCCTGGCCGCCCTGTATGCCCGGGAGCGCACCGGCCGGGGCCAGCGGGTCGAGGTCGACCTGCTCAGCAGCCTCCTGGCGGGCCTGGTCAACCAGGCCTCGGCCTACCTCAACGCCGGGGTGGTCCCGCAGCGGATGGGCAACCGGCACCCGAGCATCGCCCCCTATGAGACGCTGCGGGCCGGCGACGGCGAGTTCGCGGTGGCGGTGGGCAACGACCGCCAGTTCGAGAAGCTGGCCGGCGCGCTGGGGTTGCCTGAGGACGATCGCTTCGCCACGAACGCGGGACGGGTCGCGCACCGCCAGACGCTCATCGAGGCCATCGAGGCGGTGACGGTGCACCAGGGGAAGGCGCACTGGATCCAGGCGTTGAGTGCGGCGGGAGTGCCGTGCGGGCCGGTGAACACCGTGGCGGAGGGGATCGCGCTCGCTGAGCGGCTGGGACTCGCGCCGGTGGTGGAAGTCGACGGTGCCAGGTCAGTGGCGTCCCCGATCAGACTGTCGGAGACCCCGGTGACCTATCGACTTCCACCCCCTCAGGTCGCGTAGGCGATGCTCAGTTCTTCTGCGGTCAGGACGTTGGACTGCACATACACGAGCTCGATGTTGCAGTCGGTGTAGTACCCCGGCAGCGGGATCGGCGGCGGCGGGAACGACGGGGTGAAGGTCAACGGGATGATGCCCAGCACGTTGGCGGAGAACTTCGACGTGTAGAACTTCACGTTGCCCTCGACGGTCAGCTTCTTGCTCTTCGTCAGCAGCGGCTTCGGCGCACCGGGGGTCCGCAGCTCGAACGGCGTCGACACCGAGTTCTTCATGCTGAACGCCAGCACCTTGACCTTGCTGCCGTCCTTCTTCGTCAGTTCCGCAACCCCGTCGTAGACGAGGCTGTCCATGGTCATCGTCTCGGCGAGGAGGATCGACGGCGCGGCAGCCACGTGCGGCTGTCCCTCCGCGATCTTCGCCTTCTTGTCGTTGATCGAGGCCGAGGCGCTCGGGCAGGCCGTCGCCTTCGCCGGTGACTTCGCCGTGCCCGGCACCGCCGCCGAGGTGGTCGGCGACGCGGCCGACGCCGGTGCGGTGGTGGCCGACGCCGACGGCACCGGGTCGGCCTGCTTGCCGCCGCCGAAGAGGCCGCCGAGCCAGTCGAGCAGGCCCGGCTTCTCCTCCTCGGTCGTCGCCGGCGACGGGCTGGGGCTCGGCGACGCGGAGGTCGCGCCGCCGCTGGGTGCCGGCTGGGTGCCGGTGCTGGTCTTCACCGAAGGGCTGGCGCAGGCGGCCGGCGCGGCGAACGCCGGCGCGGCCCCGTGGGTGGCCCCGAACAGCGAGGCACCGGCGACGGCACCGGTGAGCAGCAGCGCGAACAGCGGGACGCCGAGCCCGCGCCGCCGGGGCAGGCCGTCGTGGCCCGTCGGCGGACGCTCGTCGTCGGCGCTGCCCGCCCCACCGCTGGTGGGTGCGTCGTAGTCGTCGTGCAGCGGGCTGCGCTGCGCGATCGGCAGCGAGTCCGTCAGCACGCCGGAGGTGGGCCGGGGGGTGGGCTCGTCGAACGCCGGCTGCTCCCGGGTCGGCTCTTCATATGGGGAGTCCGTCGCCTTGCGCAGCGACGGCCGCTCGTACGCCGTTTCGTCCGTCTCATCGGACAGCAGGTCGTTCAGCGGCGCCCGTGCGTAGGTCTGGGTGTCGTCCTCATCGGCGGACTCTGCGGAATCGGCGGGTGCGGTCCCGGGCGACCAGGCGGCGGCCAGGCCACCACCGACGACGCCGAGGATCATGCCGAGGAAGAAGCCACCGAGGTTGAGCCCGATGATCGAGTACAGCGCGGTGAGCGTGCCCAGGATGCCGTAGAACAGCCGCTGTCCCGGGGACACCCAGGTCAGGATGCCGCAGAGGAGCAGCATCGCCGGGATGACATAGGACAGGAACCCCGTCGGCCCGAAGTGGACCTCCAGGGCCAGTTTCAGGTTGGCGCTGAGGAAGAGTTCCACTCCGGACAGGATCAGGAACCAGCCGCCCCAGAACGGACGCTGGGCACGCCACCCACTGAAGCCACCTGAGGTCGCACGTCGTCTGGCGTGCGAGGGGGTGGGAGTGGTCACGGGATCCTCCAGCAGAAGCAATCGAACGGGAACACAACTGGGCCCGCGGTGTTTGACGCCGCGGGCCCAGGCAGTGGAACTAGAAGCACTCGAAGGGGGTGCCACCGGTGGAGAGGCTCAGGTCGAGACCCGTGAGCTTGAACGTGCCGGCGGTGGTCGACCAGGCAACCTGCTTGAGGTTGGTGATGACCACGCTGTCCGCCTGCTGGGCGAAGCTGCCCTGCAGGCCCTTGGCCTTGTCGCCGCCCTTGGTCAGGTCGGACGCGTCGATGCCGATCTGGATGTTCTCGAACGTGGCGTCACCCTTGAGCGACGTCAGGTCGATCAGCAGGTCGGTCGCCTCGGCCGGGGCACCAGCGGCCTGGCCGGCGTGGATCACCATGCTGACGGGCAGCCCGGGGACCTTGACCGACTGGCACAGGTTGTAGAGCTTGGCGGACTTGATGCCGGAGACCGCGACGAAGTGGTTCTTCGGGTCGGCCGGGTTGGCGGGGTTGCCGCCCTTCTCCGTGGCGAGGCCGCCGTACTGGACGAAGCCGGTGCCCTCGAGCTTGTCGGCGGAGACCTTGAACTGCTGGCCGGAGACGCTGAACGACGCGGCGATCGCGCCGGTCGCCTGGCCGAAGACGATGGCGCCGGCGATGAAGGTGGCAGGCACGACGACGGTTGCGAAACGCTTCCATCTCGTGCGGCCCTTCACCGCGCTGCCCTGAGCTACGGACACGTGAAGCTCCTCTTGGGTCGCGGGGGTGCATACGGTGCGGCGCTCCCTGTCACTGGGGCGCTCGCACCGGCCTTGGTGTCTCGACGCCCCGGCCGGCCCTGCGCTAACAGGGGGTGGAACCGGGAGGTGGGGCGTGCGGACGATGTTGCCGCCTCCCACGTGCGCGGACAAGGCCCGTAGTTACTGGCCGGTAACGGCTCAAGTCCAGAAATCACACGCTGCGTAATCGGTTACCGGGGTGTTTCCGGGCGATGACCGGCCTTCAAAGAGCGCAAAGACGGACAAAGGGCCGCTGTGACGGTTACCACATGTGAGCGATCTGGCATCGGGTCACGGTTTTATAACGACAAACCCCGGAGGTTCTCAATGTGCACATCGACTGTCGTGAGTTCTCCGCGCAATAGCCGAAATGCCACATCTTGAAAAACTCAGCATTGCCGTTTGCCTCCCGCGGTGGTTAGTTAGCTCTGATAACTAACACGGTGGCCGCCATCCACCGCCACAGTTGTCACCGCCCGCGCGCGCGAAGGGTCGGCGCCCCGCACCGCACGCAATTCAGGAAGCGCGATCGGCGCGCGTCTTGCCTGGCTGGAACCCCCATCAGCCCAGGAAGGACCCCCCGTAATGGCACCATCCCCGCGCCGGTGGAGACGGCTGCTCACCGCAGCCACCCTCGCCGCCGGCAGTTCCGTCGTGGCCGCGGTGGCCCACGCACCCGCCGCCGCCGCGATCCCCCTCCCGGCCACCGACTACCAGCACGTCCAGCTGGCCCTCGGCAGTGCCGAACTCGGCGAGCCGATGTCCCTGGCCGTGATGCCGGACCGCACCGTGATCCACACCGCCCGGGACGGCACAGTCCGCGTCACCGACGCCGCCGGCAACACCAAGGTCGCCGGCAAGCTCTCCGTCTACACGCACGACGAGGAGGGCCTGCAGGGCGTCGCCGTCGACCCCGGCTTCGCCTCCAACCGCTGGGTCTGGCTGTACTACTCGCCGACGCTGTCGACCCCTGCGGGTGACTCGCCGGCCTCCGGCACCGCCGCCGACTTCGCGCCCTGGAAGGGGCACCTCAACCTCTCCCGCTTCACGCTGAAGGCCGACAACACGCTCGACTTCGCCAGCGAGAAGGTCGTGCTGACCGTCGACAACGACCGGGGCAGCTGCTGCCACGTGGGCGGCGACATCGACTTCGACGCGGCGGGCAACCTGTACCTGACCACGGGCGACGACACGAACCCGTTCGAGTCCGGCTCCTACGCTCCGATCGACGAGCGGACCGACCGCAACCCGCAGTACGACGCGCAGCGCTCCGCCGCCAACACCAACGACCTGCGCGGCAAGGTCCTGCGGATCAAGCCGAACACCGACGGCACCTACGCCATCCCCTCCGGCAACCTGTTCGCGCCGGGCACCGCGAAGACCCGCCCCGAGATCTACGCGATGGGCCTGCGCAACCCGTTCCGGATGACCGTGGACAAGCCGACCGGCATCGTCTACCTGGGCGACTACGGCCCGGACGCCGGCGCCGCCGACCCCAACCGGGGCCCGGGCGGCCAGGTCGAGTTCAACCGGATCACGGCCGCGGGCAACTACGGCTGGCCGTACTGCACCGGCACCAACACCACGGCCGAGACCTACAACGAGTGGAACTTCGCGACCAACGCGACCGGTCCGAAGTACAACTGCGGCGGACCCACGAACAACTCGTTCCGCAACACCGGCCTCACCACGCTGCCGGCGGCGAAGTCCAGCTGGATCCGCTACGGCGGCGAGGCCGGCACCCCGCCGGAGTTCGGCGGCGGCTCCGAGTCGCCGATGGGTGGTCCGGTGTACCGCTACAACGCGTCGCTGAACTCGGCGGTGAAGTTCCCGCAGTCCCTGGACGGCAATTTCTTCGCCGGTGAATACGGCCGTCGCTGGATCAAGCCCGTCAAGGTCAACGCTGACGGCAGCCCCGGCGAGATCTCGACCTTCCCGTGGGCGGGTACCCAGGTCATGGACATGGCCTTCGGTCCCGACGGCGCGCTGTACGTGCTGGACTACGGCACCGGCAGCAACAACCAGGCCCTGTACCGGGTGGAGTACATCGGCGGCGGCAACCGCGCGCCGACAGCGAAGATCACTCCGTCGGTGACGTCCGGCCCCAACCCGCTGACGGTCAGCTTCTCCTCGTCGGGCAGCTCCGACCCCGAGGGCGGGGCGCTCACCTACGCCTGGGACTTCGACGGCAACGGCACCACCGACTCGACGGCCGCGAACCCCTCGTACACCTACACCACCAACGGCACGAAGACGCCGACGCTGACCGTCAAGGACCCGCAGGGCCTCACCGGCTCCGCGAGCACGGTCATCACCGTCGGCAACAGCGCGCCGACCGTGACGCTGTCCCTGCCGGCGAACGGCCAGCTGTTCAACTTCGGCGACACGGTGCCGTTCACGATCAGCGTCACCGATCCCGAGGACGGCACGATCAACTGCAGCCGGGTGAGCATGACCTACTCGCTGGGTCACGACAGCCACGCGCACCAGATCACCTCGAAGACCGGCTGCACCGGCTCGATCACCGTGCCGGTCGACGGTGAGCACGACGCGGCCGCGAACATCTTCGGCGTCTTCGACGCGGCGTACACCGACAACGGCGGGCTCACCACGCACGTGATCCGCACGCTGCAGCCGAAGCACCGCCAGGGCGAGCACTTCGGCGCCCAGTCGGGCGTCCAGGTCGCCCCGCACGCGGCGGCCGAGGGCGGCAACACCGCCGGGTTCATCGAGAACGGCGACTGGATCTCCTACACGCCGTACCTGCTGAACAACGCCACCCAGTTCACCGCCCGGGTCTCCTCGGCGGGCTCCGGCGGCACGATCGAGATCCGCGCCGGCTCGGCGACGGGCACCCTGCTCGGCACCGCCACGGTCGCCCCGACCGGCGGCTGGGAGACGTTCGCCAACGTCACGGCCAACCTCGCCGGCGCGCCCAGCACCGCCACCACGCTCTACCTGGTGTTCAAGGGCGGCACGGGCTACCTGTTCGACGTCGACGCGTTCACGTTCACGACCGGGACCAGCTCGACCGGTCCGACGGTCAGCCTCCGTTCGCTGACGAACAACCAGTACGTGACCGCGGCCAACGCGACCACCGCACTGATCGCCAACTCGGCGACGATCGGCACCGCGCAGCAGTTCGAGCTCGTCGACCTCGGCGGCGGCAAGGTGGCACTGAAGTCGAAGGCCAACGGCCAGTTCGTCTGCGCGGAGAACGGCGGCGCGAACCCGCTGCTCGCCAACCGGGCGACGGCCGGCTCGTGGGAGACGTTCAACCTGATCCGCAACGCCGACGGCAGCGAGAGCCTGCAGGCGACGGTGAACAGCCAGTACGTCACCGCGGAGAACAACGGCGCCGGCTCGCTCATCGCGAACCGGGCGGCGATCGGGCCCTGGGAGAAGTTCGAACTCATCGGCGCCTGATGTTGGAAAATGTGCGATCCACTGTCCCCGCTTGTGCGGGACATTGATGAGTGACTCTTGACACTCTTCGTTGGATCGTGAGTGTATGTGTTGGTCCGTGGGGACGTCCGTCGTCTCCACGGACCAGCCTCGGCCGCCACCGGGGCTGACGCATACCTCGAGGAGCCTTATGAAGCTCTCCAGATGGTTCGCGCTGTCCCTGGCCCCGTTGCTGGCCACGGCGGGCACCGTGATCGCCATGGCGAGTCCGGCGAGCGCATGGACCCCCAAGACACCACCGATGACCACCCCGTGGACCAACTCGGTGTCCACGACCAACCCGCTGCCTGAGTACCCCCGCCCGCAGCTGACCAGGACCGACTGGCAGAACCTCAACGGCATCTGGGACTTCGCGGTCACCGGCAGCGGCCAGACCAGCCCGCCCGCCACGTTCGGCGAGCAGATCCGGGTGCCCTACCCCGTCGAGTCGGCCCTGTCCGGCATCCAGCGCAAGGTCACCGAGAACGACAAGCTCTGGTACAAGCGCACCTTCACGATCCCGTCCGGCTGGGCCGGCCGCCGGGTCCAGCTCAACTTCGGCGCGGTCGACTGGCAGACCACCGTGTGGGTCAACGGCACCCAGGCGGGCGGCGTGCACAGCGGTGGCTACGACGCCTTCACGTATGACATCACCGGCCTGCTCAACGGTGGCACCAACACGATCATCGTCGGCGTCTACGACCCGACCGACGCCGGCACGCAGGCCGTCGGCAAGCAGCGCCGCAACGACGTGCTGCCGCACGCGGGCGGCGGCATCTTCTACACCGGCGCGTCCGGCATCTGGCAGACGGTCTGGCTGGAGCCGACCCCGACCGCCCGGATCACCCGGGTGGACCTGGTGCCGAACATCTCCAACAACACCCTGTCGGTGAACGTGCAGGGCGCCGGGCTGTCCGGGCAGACCGTGACCGCCACCGTCCTGAACGGCACCACCCAGGTCGGCACCGCCAACGGCAACACCGGCGCCGCGTTCAGCGTCCCGGTGCCCAACGCGCACCGCTGGTCGCCGAGCGATCCCTTCCTGTACAACGTCCGCGTCGATCTCAAGAGCGGCTCGACCGTGGTCGACTCGGTCGGCAGCTACGCCGGGATGCGCTCGATCTCGATCGGCAGCGTCAACGGCAAGCTGCGCATCCTGCTCAACGGCCAGTTCGTCTTCCAGTCCGGCACCCTGGACCAGGGCTACTGGCCCGACGGCATCTACACCGCGCCCACCGACGCGGCCCTGCGCTCCGACCTGCAGGCGCACAAGGACCTGGGCTTCAACATGGTCCGCAAGCACATCAAGGTCGAGCCGCAGCGCTGGTTCTACGCCGCGGACCAGCTCGGCCTGCTGGTGTGGCAGGACATGCCCGCCATGCCGACCGGCAAGAACCCGACCACGGCCGCCCGCACCCAGTGGGAGCTGGAGTACGACCGCATCATCGACCAGCACCGCAGCTCACCGGCGCTGGTCATGTGGGTCGACCAGAACGAGGGCTGGGGCCAGTACGACCAGGCCCGCATCGCCAACGAGGTCAAGGCCTACGACCCGTCGCGCCTGGTCAACAACATGAGCGGGGTCAACTGCTGCGGCTCCGTCGACGGCGACAACGGCGACGTGATCGACAACCACATCTACGTCGGTCCCGGCTCCACCCTGCCGACCGCGACCCGGGCCGCGGTCCTGGGCGAGTTCGGCGGCCTCGGCCTTCGCGTGGCCGGCCATGAGTGGTCGCCTGGCAACGGATTCAGCTACGAGGACCAGGGCAACGCCACGAACCTCAACAACCGCATCGTCGGCCTGTACGACCAGATCCGCACCGGCGGCATGCCAGCGGGCCTGTCCGCGTCGGTCTACACCGAGATCACCGACGTGGAGAACGAGAGCAACGGCTTCCTCACCTACGACCGGCAGGTGATGAAGGTCGACGTGGCCCGGTTCCGGGCGGCGAACCAGGCGCTCATCAACGCCTCGACCAACCCGCCACCACCGGCCACGCTGCCCAGCGGGTACCACTCGTTCCGGGTCGTGACGCCGTGCTGCACCACCAGGTACATCCGGCACCAGAACAGCCTCGGCTACACCGAGGTCGTCGACGCCAACAGCAGCGCGCTGCTGAAGCAGGACGCGACCTGGCGGATCGTGCCGGGCCTGGCCGACTCGACCTGCTACTCGTTCGAGTCGCGCAACTACCCCGGTCAGTACCTGCGGCACCAGGCATACCGGGTCCGCAAGGACGCCAATGACAACTCGGCGCTGTTCAAGGCCGACGCCACCTGGTGCGCCCAGCAGGGCACCGGCGGGGTCCGGCTGACCGCCTGGAACTTCCCGGGCCAGTTCCTGCGCCACCGGGCGTCGGAGCTGTGGCTGGCGACTCCCGGCGGTCCGAACGCGTGGGACAACCCCACATCGTTCACCGAGGACACGACGTGGTCCGTGGAGAACCCCTGGGCCCCGTAAAGGGTGGATCGAAACTGGGGGGCGCCGACCGGCGTCCCCCAGTTTCACTTTCAGGCGCGCATCACGGTGGCGATCGGGATCCGGGCCGCGCGGACGGCCGGGATCAGGCCACCGAGCAGGCCCGCCACCAGGCCCGCGATGACCCCCGCGACGCCGGCCTGCCAGGGGAAGCTCACGTCGTGCAGCTGCGGCGCCCGCGAGGAGAGCAGGCGCGCGCCGACGTCGAGCGCGAGCACCCCGACGCCGATCGCGGCGGCCGCGGTCAGCAGCCCGGTCAACAGCGTCTCGGCCAGGACGATGCCGGCCAGCAGCGAGCGCGGGGTGCCGACCGCCCGGCGCAGCGCGAACTCCTCGACCCGCTCACCGACGGTGGCGAGCCCGACGTTGAGGATGCCGGCGACGCCGATGAGCAGCACCAGCCCGGCCATGCCGAGGAAGATCCAGCGGATCACCGCCAGCTCGTTGGCGATGTTCTTGCGCTCGTTGACGATCTGGACGTTGATCATGTCCTGGGGTACGCCGAGCGCGGTCAGCTTGCGCACGACGAGGGCCTCGGTCTCTCCGGCGCCGGGCGCGAACATCAGTTGCAGGCCGGGGCCGTACATCTGGTTCGCCACCGGCTTCGGCATCCAGTTGCGCATCTCGTCGACCCGCACATAGGCGGTCGGCTGGGGGTTGCCGTCGTCGATGACGCCGATGATGCGGGGCGTCGGGTTGGCGGTCGCGCCCTCGACCCGCATCTCCGCGGGAACCTGGTATCGGTTGAAGCCCTTCGCGGCCTCCTTGTTGAGCACCAGGCGCGGTGAATAGGACGGGTCGCCGCTGAAGTCGAGCCAGTCGCCGGTGACGGGCCGGAACGGGCGGAACTGCCGGATGTCGCCGGTCAGGCCCTGCAGCACGACCTCGATCGCCTGGCCCTTGGGCTGCTGCGAGCCCGGGTCGGGCTGCACGGGGCGGCACTCGCCGGTCATCGGGTCGCAGTACACCTGCATGCCCGGGCCGTAGTAGCCGCCGTCGCTGCTGTCGAACGGCGCGGCGCCCTGGTTGATCGGCAGCACGTTCGGCTCGCCGATGATCGCCTGGTAGCCCATGAGCCCGACGGCGCCGGGCTTGCCGGCCACGGTGGTGAGGGCGGCGTCCATCGCGTCGGGCAGCGGCGGCACGTACATCTGCCTGGTGCCGTCCTTGCCCGCGTGCAGCTCCAGGTCGGCGAGGCGCAGCGTCTTGGCCGTCTCGGCGCCCGCCTGGACGGTGACGACCGCCAGCACGCCGAGGAAGAGGCTGATCATGGACAGGAAGGTGCGCAGCTTGCGCGACCGGATGCCCTGCCCGCCGATGATGAGCGCCGACCGGAACCGCCCCGACAGCCTGATCATGTCAGCACCCCGTTGTTCAGGGACAGCACGCGTTGCATCTTCGCCGCGTGGGCGTGGTCGTGGGTGACCAGGATCAGCCCGCAGCCGCGGTCGGTGGCGGCGCGCATGACCTCGATGACGAGGTTGCCGGTCTCGGTGTCCAGCGCGCCCGTGGGCTCGTCGGCGAGCAGCAGCTTCGGCTGCCGGACCAGGGCCCGGGCGACCGCGACCCGCTGCTGCTCACCGCCGGACAGCTTGGCCGGGCGCTGCTTGGCCAGGTGCGCGATCCCGACCAGGTCGAGCGCCTCCAGCACTCGGGCCCGGCGGTGCCGGCGCGGCAGCCAGCCCTGACCGTTGACCAGCGCCATCGCCACGTTCTGCGCGGCGGTGAGGTGCTTGAGCAGGAAGAACCGCTGGAACACGAAGCCGAACCGCTCGCTGCGCAGGGCAGCGGCCCTGCGTTCGGAGATGCGGGCCAGGTCTCGGCCGTCCATGAAGTACTGCCCGCCGTCCGGCCGGTCGAACAGGCCGATGAGGCTGAGCAGGGTGCTCTTGCCGGAACCGGAGCGGCCCAGGATCGCGACGCTCTCGCCGGACGCGACGGACAGGTCGACGCCGTCGAGGATCACCCGGGGCTCCTGCTGGCCCTTGAGCGTCTTGGTGATCCCCACCATCTCCATGAGCGGACTCATTTGGTGAATCCCGGCATCGGCTCGCCGCCACCGTTGTTCTTGGCGGCGGGCAGGTTCGGCCCGGGCACGGCGACCGTCTCGTCGCCGGTGAGGCCGCTCTTGATCTCGATGACCTTGCCGTCGCTGAGGCCGAGCGTGACCTCGACGGTCTCCTTCGTCTGGTCCGCCTTGATCACGTCGACCTTGCCCTTGCCCTGCGCGCCGGCGACCGCCTCCACGGGCAGGACAAGGGCGTTCGTGGCGCGGGCAGTGATCACCTCGACGGTCGCCGCGGCGCCGTTGATCGTCTTGACGTCGGCCGGCGGCACGCACACCAGGCGCATGCCCGTCGGCTCGGACGGCTGCTGCGGCTGGCCGACGACCTTCGGCGGGGCGGCCGTGGGCGGCGCCGACGGGTTGGGGGTCGGGGTGACCGGCTCGGGGATGGTGCCGGCCGGCAGCGCGGCGAGCGTGCCGAGGACCGTGCACGGGAACGGGCCGGGACCGCTCTTGATCTGGGCCTGCACCGACTCGAGCTTGTCGGAGATCTGGTACGCCTGGGCGCCCTCGATGTCCGCGACGACGCCGTAGCCGGCCTGCTTCGCCGACACGATCGGCATGCCGGCGGTCACCTTGGACCGGTCGTCGACGAGCCGGCCGCTGAACGTGGCACCGGCCGGCACCTCGATCGGCGTGGCCTTGCCGTTGACCCAGATGTTGGCGACCTTGGTGGGCTTGGTCGGCGTGCTCGTCGCGGCCTTCACGTCGAGATAGCGGATCTCCCCGTCGATTGGCGCGACCAGGCCGAACGTCGGAGTCAGCTGCACCTTGCCGCTCAGGCTCACCTTGTTGGCCAGGTCCTGGCGGGTCGGCTTCACCGTCGTCATCGTGACGCCCCGGTCGGCGAGCCCGGGCGTGCTCACCTCCTCCGGGCCCGATGCCGTGCAAGCACCCAGTGCACTCAGCGCACCGGCGGCGGCCACCGCGAAAAGGATTCGTCGCACCCGGGTTCACCCCCAGCAAGGATCGAAGTCCGGCAAAGGGTAGCGGTCGTCAGGGTGAGGCGATGCCCCGTCATGCATCCGATTCGGGTGAGGAAATGTACTGAAGATGACAGCGTTCCGAAGCAACCCCTCCGGCTCTGTTGCCGGTCATGCAGGCGACCGCCCCGCGCCGGTGCCGGTGCGGGGCGGTCGCTCTGGAGCGCGTCAGACCTTGTAGGTGAAGGTCGACGCGGGGGCAGCGGCGCTGGTGCCACCCTTGGTGATGACCTGGATCTGCACCGTGCCGGGTGCGCGCGGCGGCAGGTACACCTTGAGCCTCGTCTCCGACAGCTTCGCGTAGGAGACCACGACACCGTTCGAGGTGACCCGGTCGACCGTGGCGAAGTTGGCGCCGGAGACCTCGACCGTCGTCCACGACCTGGTGCCACCGGCCGCGGGGGTCACCGCGGCCACGGACGGGGGCGGCGGCGCGATGTAGGTGAACGGCGTGGCGGTGCCCTCGACGACGCCGCTGATGGTGGTGACCCTGATCGTCGCCGGCCCGGCCGGGTGGACCGGCATCGTGACCTTGAGCTGGGTGTCGGAGATGCGCTGGTACATGGCGCTCACGGTGCCGACCCGGACGGCGGTGACGCCGCTGAGGTTGGTGCCGGTCACGACGACGGGCGTGGTGGTGTACGTCGGTCCGCTGGTCGCGCTCAGGGCCGTGATCGTCGGCGCGGGCGGGTTGACGATCGCGAGTTTGCCGGCGGCGACCGTCGCGCTGACGCCGGACGGCGTCACCACCGTGACGTCGTAGATGCCGGTGACGAGCTTCGCCGGCACGGTGAACGCGACAGTCGTCGGCGACATCACCTTCACGTTGGCGGCGGCGTTGGCGCCGATCCGGACCGTGGTCGCGCCGTCCAGGTTCGCCCCGGTGACCGTCAGGACGTCGCCGCCGATCACGGACGCGCTCGCGGCGCTGAGGCTGGTCACGACGGGCAGCGGCGGCTGGTACAGGAAGCGCGCCTGCGAGTTCAGCGCGCTCGCCCCGGCGGCGTTGATGACGGTCACGTCGACGGCGCCCTTGGCGTGCGGGGGCGTCGTGGCGACCAGGGTGGTGACCCCGTTCGCCTCGACCTTGCGGAACTGGGCTGCGGTCTCGCCGAACTTCACCGCCGTGGCGCTGCTCAGGTTGCCACCGGCGATGATGACCTCGGTGCCACCCGTGACCGAGCCACGGACCTGCGACAGCGTCGACACCGACGGCCGCGGCGCGGTGACGGAGGACGGCGTGTTCACCCCGCTGATCGTGTACGCGGCCTGCACGTTCTTGTTGACGAAGTCCCACCCGAGGTGCGCGTCGCCGGCGGCGCCCCACGAGGTGCCCCACTGGTTGCGGATCCACAGGCCCTCGGCGTCGTACCCGTAGGCGGTCACCATGTGACCGCCGAGGTTGGCCCCGGTCGTCGTCTTGTAGAGGGTGTTGCCGGTGAGGTACATGAAGTCCTTGAAGACCGGCATGCCGATGGCGACCGGCGAACCGGCGGCGATCGCCGTCTCCAGCGCGAGCTGCCCGGCGGTGCCCTGCCCGGCACCGGCGAGCAGGGTGGTCCACTTGGCGACCCTGTAGTTGCGGGCGTTGGCGATCTCCGTGGCGGTGGGCTGGATCGTGTAGTTGGTGGTGCCCTGGACGTAGTCGTCCTGGGTGTCGACGCCGTTCGTGGCGGCCTCGGTCAGCGCCTTCTCCGGCTGCAGGCCCGTGTTCGGCGCGCCGCTCTTCTGCACCGAGCGCATGTACAGGTACAGCGGCGCGTACGGGGCGCCGGCCGCGTTGTCCTTCTTCGCGTAGTAGCCCATCAGCGAGTGGGCGATGGTCCAGGCCACGCACGAGGCGATCTGCCCCTGGTCGCCGACGGCCGGCAGGTTGGTCTTGACGCTCGCGCTGTCCGGCAGCGCGGCGGAGACGCCGATCCTGTGCTTCGCGTCCGTGCGGGTCGTCGGAGCGGTGAACCCGCCGACGGCGTGCGGCAGGCCGGCGTTCGGCTGGGTTGCCGCGGCCGCCGGGGGCACCGCCACGAGGGTGCCACCGGCCGCCATCAACAGGCCGAAGGCGGTGCGGACGATGATTCGTGCTCCAGGGCGCATCCGTGCTCCTCAAAGTCGCTGACCGCGTCGTGCCTGCCATCGACTCCGCCGGGGGCGGCCTGAGGCGTTGCCGCGAAGACCACCCGGCCGGTGTCCACCGGCCGGATGACATCCGCACTAGGCTGCGGGACCATGCCGGTGATCGCGCTGCTCGCGGCAATGGGGGCCTTCCACGGCCTCAACCCCGGCATGGGCTGGTTACTGGCGGTCGCCAACGGGGTGCAGGAGCGCAGTCGGGCCGCGGTGCTCCGGGCCCTGGCGCCGGTCGCCGCCGGGCACGCCGCCTCGATCTTCGTCGTCGCGGGCCTGGTCAGCGCCCTGCAGTCGGTGGTCGCGACCAGATTCGTGGCGATCGGCGGCGGCGCCGTCCTGGTCGGCTTCGGCCTGTGGCGGGCGGTGTCACGCCGGCACGTCGGCGCACCCGGGCTGCACCTGTCCGCGGCCCAGCTCGCCGGGTGGTCGTTTCTCATGTCGAGCGTCCACGGCGCCGGCCTCATGCTCGTGCCGGTGCTGGTCGCGAACCCGCCCGCCGGCGCCGTATCCGGTCATGCGCACGGCGCGGGCGGCGACCCGCTGTGGATGGGCTTCCTGGCCACGGGCGTGCACACCGCCGCCATGGTCACCGTCGCCGGCGTGATCGCGCTGGTCGCCTACCAGGTGGTGGGCTCGCGGCTGGAGCGGCTGGCCCGCGTCGACCTGGACACCGTCTGGGCGGTGGCACTGGTCGGCGCGGGCGTCGCAACCGTCGCGGCGTCCTACTAGCCGATGTCGGTGACCTGGATCGACTCGCTCAGGGGGTGCACGCCGGGCGAGGGCATCCGTACCCACGCGACCCGGACAGTGCCGCCGAGCCAACCGACGCCGAGCGGGCCGGGGCGCAGCTCCTTGCTGACGGGGCCGCCGCTCACCGGGAACGGGGTCACCTTGCCCGTGGCGACGTCGATCTTCAGCAGGCTCACGGTCGCTTGTTCGTCGTCGCCGCCCTTCACCGCCATCGCGAGGGTCCGGCCGTCCGGGGACAGCCTGGCCGGCCACGCCGTCCGGCAGGACCACTCGGGCAGGCCGGGCAGATGCACGGTGAACAGTTTGCGGCCCGTGGCCAGTTCGGTGGCCGTCAGGTCGCAGGACTGCTCCGGCACCGAGAACAGCAGCCCGCCCTGGACCGACAGCCTGGTGGTCGCCCGGTCGGGCACCGAATTCAGCGCGGAGAGCGGCTGCTCGGCCCCGGTCTGGAGATCGTGCGCCACGATGCGGCCCGGGGTCCGGTACAGGTAGGCGGTCGTCGCGGTCGCCCCGATGAGCTCGACGTCCTGGCCCTGGACGCGTACCTCACGCTGCTGGGTGATCCGTCCGTCGGGGGTGAGGACCAGCAGCCTGATCGCGTAGTCGGTGACGTCGGGGCCGTCCTGGCGCTGGACGCCGGGCTTCAGGTCCTTGCCGCCGAGCACCACGAACCGGCCGTCGTCGAGCGCGACCCACGAGCGGACGTCGTCGACGACCGCCGGGACCGGGGTGGCGACGAGCCGCTGGTCGGGTCGCATCTCCAGCATGCTCCGCACGTCGTAGACCGTGACCTTGCCGCCGTTCTTGTCCTGCCCCAGCGCCCAGCCCACGTCGAGCGGCAGCCGTTGCGGCTTCGCTGCCGGCGTTTCGGGTGCCTTGCTTTCCGGCGTCTGTTGCACCTGGGCCGGCGGCTGCGGTTGTTCGTGCCGCTGGGTGAGCGTCACTGTCGCGCCGGACGCCGCGACGACGGCCACCATCGCCGCCACCGCCACGGCGGTGCGGCGTCGCTTGTTGATCCGGTGGCGCCGCAGCACCGTGGAGAGATCGGAGCGGCTGTCGGGGACCGCGTCGGCCGCCCGGCGCACCGTGGCGGCGATGTCATCAATCGTCATGACTGCTCCTCACCCAGCGCCTGGCGCAGCTCGGCGAGGCCGCGCGCCATCCGGCTCTTGACGGTCCCCTCGGCGACGCCGAGGACCGCGGCGGTCTCTACCGTGGACAGGTCCAGCAGGACCCGGCAGACGATCACGGCGCGCTGGGGCAGCGGCAGCCGGCGCAGTGCGGCGAGCGCGCCGGCATGCGAGTCCGGCCCGTCGACGCGGGCGCCCGTCTCCGTGGACGGCAGCGGGCGTTCCCGCCGGACCTTGCGCCACCAGGAGGTGGCCCAGTTGAGTCCGACGCGGAACGCCCATCCACCCGGGTTGTCGTGGTCACGGACCTTGCCCCAGTGGGCGTAGGCGCGTGCCAACGCCTCGTCCGCGGCGTCGCGGGCGAGATGCGGATCGCCGAGCGTGACGGCGAGCGCGCGGTAGAGCCGATCGGCTTCGGCCCGGTAGAACGACTCGAAGTCGTCGACCGGTGCCCTGGACATCGCTGTCATTACTGGCGTCCCCACAGCACACACACGCATGAGGACACCGCCGCGTTCCCTACTTTTTCAGGGCCGTTGCCACCGCCTGGGCGAGCGTCGTCGTCGGGCGCCCGATGAGCGCCGACAGGTCACCGGTCGCCACGTCGAGGCTACCCTGCGCAATCGACACGTCGGCGGCGGCGAGCAGGCGCGCAAACCCCTCCGGCAACCCGAACCCGATCAGTGCCTGCGCGTAGTCGTCGGCCGGCAGGTCCTGGTAGGCGACCTTGGTGCCGGACTGCGCGGTGACCTCGTCGGCCAGGTCGGCGAGGGACATGGTCGCGTCGCCGCCGGTCTCGTAGATCTTCCCCGCGTGCCCGTCGCCGGTCAGGACCGCCGCGGCGCCGGCGGCGAAGTCCTCCCGGGTCGCGGGGGCCACCCGGCCCGCACCCGCGGCGCCGAGGATCACCCCGTGCTCCAGCGCCGTGGCCAGGCTGGCCGTGTAGTTCTCGAAGTACCAGTTGTTGCGCAGGAAGGTGTACGGCAGGCCGGACGCGACGATCAGCTCCTCCGTCGCCTTGTGCTCGGGTGCGAGCGGGTTGGTCGAGGTGTCCGCCCGGGTGATGCTCGTGTACACGATGTGGCCGACCCCGGCCCGCACCGCGGCGTCGACGACGGCCCGGTGCTGCTCGACCCGCCGGCCGGCCTCGTTGCCGGAGATGAGCAGCAGCCGGTCGGTCCCCTCGAACGCCGGCACCAGCGTCTCCGGCCGGTCGTAGTCGGCCAGCCGGACGTTTTCGCCGCCGGCTGCGGCTGGATTGCGGACCGCGGCGGTGACCGGCACGTTCTTGCTCTGCAGTGCGGCGACAACGAGACGGCCGAGCTGGCCGGTGGCACCGGTGACGGTGATGGTCATGAGAACTCCCTCGTCCTAGTTACTCTCTCACAGTAAGCACTAACTTCTAGAAAGTGCAAACCTTGAGTTACCGTGGTCTCATGTCCTTCGAGAAGCTGGTGTTCGACGTCTTCGCGAAAAACTGCACGTCGCGACCCGTCATGGACACGGTCACCAGCCGGTGGGGCATCCTGTCGCTGGCCGCGCTGCTGGACGGCACGTACCGGTTCAATGAGCTGCGCCGCCGCGTCGACGGCGTGAGCGAGAAGATGCTGTCGCAGACGCTGCACGCCCTCGAGCGGGACGGTCTGGTCCTGCGCACGGTGCAGAGCACGATCCCGCCGCGGGTCGAATACAGCATCACCGACCCCGGCCGCCGGATCGCGACCAAACTCGCGGAGCTGATCGACCTGCTCCAGGCGGCGATGCCGGACATCTCCGCCGCGCAGGCCCGCTACGACGAAGCCCGCTAGATTGCTGTTGCGTGCGCCTCGATCAGCTCTGCGACCCGCAGCAGGGGGCCGAACTGTGCCGGGATGCCGTCGGGTGCCCCGATCCGCCCCGGCACGAAGGTCATCAGCTCGTCACCCTCGACACTCCAGTCCGGCAACCGCCCCGCGACGTGCTCCGCGACCAGCGGCCCGCCGAGCACGGTCCTGACCAGGCGCGGGTCCGGGGCATTGACCCGGTACGCACGGTCGAACGCCTCATATCCGACCGCGGTCGCCTTGTCCCCGAACAGCGTCCGCCACAGCTTCGACCCACCGCCGCGCCGGTGCACGGCCACCGTCGGCCGCGGCATCCGCAGCCGCACCACCACCGCGACATGATGATGGGTGGTGCTCGTCGTCTGGCTCGCCCCGTTGGCATCGGTCGACGTCGACGTCGTCGTGTGCGAGTAGTCGCCGATGCCCACCGGCCGCCCACCCAGCGTCCCGAACAGCGCGAGCGACACACCCCGCCGGTTCCGGCCGGGCATCCGCCGTCCCCATTCGACCTGCGGCCGGTCCACCACCTGCCAGCCGTGCCGCTTCGCCCAGAGCCGCAACGCCTCCCGCCGCTGCCGCTCCCGCCGCGCCGCCACCACCGCCGCGACGACGATCAGCGCGACGGCCACCCCGAAGCAGGCGACGACACTCACCACGATCGCCGAGGGCTCCATGAAACCCACGCTAAAGTCCCCGTGCCAGTTCCGCTTTCCACCGCGTCTCGAGGACCCGCATGCACCTGTTCGAGTCCCTGATCGAGCCGGCCGCCGCCCTCACCGTGACCGCGGCGGCCACCGCCCGGCACTGCTACGGCGGACTGCCCGGCCTGCCTGACGGGACGGACTGGCCCACGTACGGCGGCACCCCCATGACCCTCCTCGCCCTCCTCGACTGCGCCGACCTCGCCGCCCTGCTGCCGGAGACCTGGACCCTCCCGACCACCGGCGCTCTGCTCTTCTTCCACGAGGACGCCTTCACCGCTGGTTCTGCGTTGCACGGCGACCCGGGGCACGACGACGGTTGCCTGGTGCTGCACATGCCCGCCGGGCTTCCCCCGCGGCCCGCCCCGGCCGGCGTCCAGGTCATCCCGCCGCTGCCGCTCGCCGCGAACCGGGTCGGGTCCGTCCCGCCGTACGACGCCCCCGCCCTCCTCGACGCCTTCACCACCGACCCGGTCGCCGCGATGAACGCCCGCGACCTGGCCGAGGACACCGCCGGCCGGCCGCCCCGGCACCAGGTGCTCGGCTGGCAGCGGGACGCCTTCCTGCACCTGCCCGGCCTGCGCCCGCTGCTCCAGCTGGAGGCCGAGCCGGGCACCTCCTGGGGCGAGGTCGTCAACGTCTCCTTCTGGCTCCCCGAAGCCGACCTGGCCGTGGGCCGCCTCACCGCCGCCCGCCGCTACCTCGAAACCGCCTGACCATTTTTTTGTTCGACCGAAGGACCCCCGCATGCCACTCCCAGCCGACTTCTGGGACGACGGCGAATACGCCCTGACCTACGTCTCCGGCCCCCCGTCCGACCCGCTCATCGCATCGGTCGAAGCGGAACTCGGCTACCGCCTGCCGGCGTCCTACGTGGCCCTGATGCGCACCCACAACGGCGGCCTTCCCCGGCGCCCCTGCTGCCCGGCACCGACCCCCACCACCTGGGCCGAGGACCACATCGAGGTGCACGGCATCATGGGCATCGGCCGCGACCTGCGGTACTCCCTGGCAGGCGCGGGCGGCAGCCACTTCTGGATGGAGGAGTGGGGCTACCCCGCCATCGGCGTGTACTTCGCCGATTGCCCCTCGGCCGGCCACGACATGATCGCCTTCGACTACCGATCCTGCGGCTCCGGCGGCGAACCACAGGTGGTCCACGTCGACCAGGAACGCGACTACCGGATCACGGTGCTGGCACCGGACTTCGCCACCTTCGTCGAGTCCCTCCGCCCGGAGCGGGACTACGACGAGGAACTCTGACCCTCCATGCCTGTCGCCGCCCCGCCCGACAGCCGGTCGGGCGCGGTCCGGGGCGCTGCCTGCCCCGCCCGGGTTCCTTAGGCTCGATCATGGCGGGTCGATCGCAGTCGTCCCCTGGTCGCGCGGGCGGCCGGTCCGCGACCTCGATCTGTGCAAGGTCTTGTCGAGCGGTTGGCGACGCGACAAGCCGAACGATCTCCGGGCCAGGTGCCCAGGGACCCCTCATGAGCGAAGGACACGTCTGCGCGGATGGCGTGCGACCGGCCGGGCGGCGGCGTGCGCCTCGGTTCGGTGAGGGATCCCGGCCGCGGCGCTGATCCTCGCGGAGTCGGCGTCGTTGGCGGTGGTTCGTCCCCGAGATCCTGTGGCAGCGGCTCGTTGCGGTCCTTGGTGAGGGTAGATCCGCGTGGAGTGAATCCGGGTGCCGGTCCTCGGGCTCGGTGGTTCGCGCAGCCTCCAGCCGCGCGGGGCAGGTGGCGTGGTTGCGGTCCGTCACCACACCAGCGGAGGCGACCAATGGCGCGACCCAGCCCGACCCAGCCCGGTGCGGCCCGACCCAGCCCGGTGCGGCCCGACCCAACCTGGTGCGGCCCGGTGCGGCCTGGCCCAACCTGGCCCAACCTGGCCCAACCTGGCCCAACCTGGCCCAACCTGGCCCAACCCGGCCCAACCCGGTGCGGCCCAGCCCAGCCCGGTGCGGCGGGGTACGCGCGAGGCACGGCGGGGTGCGGTCCTGTCCAAACCGTCCCAGTGCGGCGCGGCGCGGCCCGACCTGGTGCGGCCGGCGGTGCTGGCTCGGTGGCCCCGGACGTCGCGCCTTGGAATGTGCGATCTCCGCTGGAACGTCTCGCCCGAGGCCACCCGCATTCGTTGCCTAACCTGCGATCAGGAGCGCCTCCAAAGCGTCCATGGCGCCGGGGTGGGATTCGAGCAGGGCCTGGACCGTGGACCCGCCGGGTGTGGCGGGCGTGTCGACCAGGTCGAGGTCGAGCCAGCCAGGCCCTTCCCCGCCGTCCCCCGGCACGCCGAGCAGTCCGGCAACGTCGTAGCAGGTCGACGGGTGTCCGGCCAGCAATCGGAGCACCGGCATCGCCGCGTCCCAGCGCGCCGAGCCCGGACCGAACCCATCGCCGCCCAGTCCGCCCGGTCCACCCGCAGCATCGGAACCTGCCCAGCCCGCAGGCCCGCCTGCGGACCCGGCAGAACCGGCACCAGAGCCCGGGCGTGGTCCGGCGGTTCCTGATGAGCCCGCGCCGTGGGCCGGGGTGCCGGCGGTGCTGGTCCACGGCGGGACCCAGGCGTCGACGGCGGGGAGCGTGGCGGGGAAGGTGCGGCCCGCCTCGCGGATCAGGATCGGCACCAGCTCGCCCGCCTGGTCGCGCAGGGTGGTGATAAGGGTCGGCAGCCAGGGCAGCAGGACCGGGTCGGGCAGGTGGGCGAACGCGTCCGACATCACCTCGACCACGAAGGCGGCCAGCTTCGGCACCGGCTCCAGCGCCTGGACGAAGCCGCTCAGGTACTGCGGGAACGTCGGCACGACCAGCGGGTTGCCGAGCAGGTCGGCGCACCGGGCCCGCAGGTCCGCCAGCGGCAGCAGGCCGAGCTGGTGGTGGGCGGCCCAGAGCAGGGCGACCTTGGCCGGCGACTCGGGGTGCGACTGGCGGACCGCGATCTCGAGCTGGGCCCGGTCGCAGCCGAGGGACAGCGCGAGGCCCTCCATGGTGAAGAGGAAGCCGAGCATCGCGCCGACCTGCCGGACGCCGGTCTCGTCGTCGACGAAGGCGGTCGGCAGCAGGGTGCAGTAGTGCGCATAGCCGGCGGTGACGAACGCCCCGCACCACGCGGGCAGCTCCGGCTCCGTGGCCCGGTAGTGCGCGAGGAGCCGGCGGATGCGGCGCAGCACGTCGGGGGCGTCGTCCACGGTGCGCTCGGCCGCGAGCAGTTCGACGGCCCGGGCGCCGAGCTCGTCGGTGAACCGCCGGCTGCCGAGGAACAGGATCGAGTCCTCGACGGCGCGCAGGGCCACCGCCGCGGTGGCGTCGGGTGCGTACACGGACCGGCGCAGCCGCCGCTCGACGACCTGCTCGACGGTGACGCCTTCGTAGCCCAGCTCGATGATGTACCGCTGGTGCTTGCCGATGGAAAGGTCCCAGCTCTCCTGGATGGAACGCTCACCGAGCCGGCGGGAGCCCATGATCGGGCGGACGGCGCCGTCGGGCAGCAGGTAGCGCAGCATCCACAGCAGGTGCGAGCAGGGGGTCAGCTCCGGGCGGCCGTTGAGGTCGAGCAGCGCCCGCTGCACGGTGCTCTTGCGCAGGTCGAGGCCGATCGGGGTGAGCCGGTCGTAGACGTCGCGGGCGAGGGGCGGCAGGGCGTCGTAGCCGACCTGGCCGACCCGGTCGCCGCCGAGCAGGATCTCGCAGAGCCGCCGCACGTCGCGCCGGCCCGGGATGACGTCCTTCTCGATGCAGGTGACCGCCGCGTCCTGGAAGTCATACGGCGTGGGGCGGGCCCGGTTGCGCATGCCGGCCAGCAGGATCGACGTCTCGAACACGGCGATGGCGTCCGCGGTGCTGGCCAGGTAGCCGTTGCGGCGGGCCAGCCGGACGATGTCGACGCACCAGCCGAGCAGCTCCTCCTCGTCGAACCCGTGCAGGTCGGGCGGGCTGGCCAGGAACTGGGTCAGCTGGTCGGCGACCGGGCCGGCCTCGACCGCCGCGGCCGCGGGGCGGGCCGCCCGTTTGCGGCTGCCGCGCTGGCCGTCGAGCTGAAACGTGGCGAGCTTCGAACGGCTGACCGCCTTGGCCCAGGTCGCCGCCGCGATCGACACGGAGCCCGAGGCGAGCCCGAACTGGCCTTCGATCGCGGAGTGGCTGGACGGGATCAACCCGTAGAGCCACTTCGTCGCGGTGCGTGGGGTGATGTCGAACGGGGCCGCGTCGGGCCCGGTGCCGAACTGCTCGACCCGGCTGGCGGCGTGGAAGGCGCCGCACACGTAGAGGCAGTCGGACCGGTCGACGCCGGACGTGGCGAGGTGCTCCCGCATGCGCGTCCACATGTAGCGCTCGCGGTCCTCGTCGACGGTGACCCGCTCGGCACCGCTGGGCGCCAGCCGCCGGAAGAGGCTGCCGATGAGCACCATGACCTGCCGGTAGGTGGCGTAGTCGGCGTCGACGAGCGGCTGCTCGACATACTGGTCCCACCACTCCGACCAGTGGCGCACCTTGCCGTGGTGCAGCAGGTGCGTCTCCAGCTCGGCGAAGCGCGGCCGCAGGTCGCCGATCTCGATGCCGACCGCGTCGCCGTGCAGGTCACCGGCGTCGTCCTCATCCGAGGAGTCTGCGTCCGACGGGGTGGCAGGCGTGCGCGGCTGCCACTGGAAGACGTGGTCGGTGGAGCGGTCGACCAGCACCAGCTCGACGCCCGGGGTGTCCAGCGCGTAGGCGATGGCCTGGTATTCGGCCGAGGCCTCGGTGATGGGCGCGATGACGCTGAGCGGGCCCCAGTCCTTCGGGAACGTGTCCAGCTCGGACGCGAACGCCTGCAGGGCGACCGGCAGCCGGCAGTTGCGCAGCTCCGTCAGCAGCGGCGTGAGGTCCTCGCACAGCTCCAGATAGATCACCTTGGGCTGCTTCTCACGCAGCCTGCGGACCATGGCGAGGGCGGACGCCGGCGAGTGGTGGCAGACCGGGAAGATCTCCAGCTCCTCGCGCAGCGCCCGGTCGACGTCGTCGACGATCCCGGCCAGGATGTCGGGCACGGCGCCCGGCGAGGCGGCGAACGCGGTCGCCGCCTCGACGAGCTGTTGCCGCAGCGCCCCGAAAGGCTCGCTCATGACAGGGTGGCGATCGCCTCGCGGCCGCCCTCGAGGAAGGCCGACCAGTCCCCGCCGTCCTGCTTGCTGCGCGGCTCGACGACCCCGTGCCAGTACTTGTTGAGGATCGCGAGATCCTCGGGGCTGCGCCGGGCGAGCGAGCCGACGAGCGAACCCGCCAGGGTCTGCGCGCGCAGCGTGCGGTCGCCGAAGAAGGTGCTGTGCAGGATCGCGTCCTCCAGCACGCCGATCTGCTCGGCGGTCGACAGTGCCGACTCGAGCTTCTCGTCGTCGCTGGTCGCCGACGCGGCCGCGGTGCGCAGGTCGGCGAAGCTCTGCAGCAGGATGTCGAGCAGGTTGGGCGGCACGTCGAGCTCGATGCGGTGCCGGCGCAGCAGCTCCGAGGTGCGGAACCGGACGATCTCGGCCTCGCTGCGCTTGTTCGTCACCACTGGGATGCGCACGAAGTTGAACCGGCGCTTGAGCGCGGAGGACAGGTCGTTGACCCCGCGGTCCCGGCTGTTGGCGGTCGCGATGATCGAGAAGCCGGGCTGCGCGAAGACGATGTTGTCGTCGTCGAGCTCGGGGATCGACACGTACTTCTCGGACAGGATTGAGATGAGCGCGTCCTGGACGTCGCTGGTGGAGCGGGTCAGCTCCTCGAACCGGCCGATGACGCCCCGCTCCATCGCCGTCATGATCGGCGACGGGATCATCGAGGCCCTCGACTGGCCCTTGGCGATGACCATCGAGACGTTCCACGAATACTTGATGTGGTCCTCGGTGGTGCCGGCGGTGCCCTGCACGACGAGCGTCGAGTTGCGGGAGATGGCCGCGGACAGCAGCTCGGCGAGCCAGCTCTTGCCGGTGCCGGGGTCGCCGATGAGCAGCAGGCCGCGGTCGGAGGCGAGCGTCACGATGCTGCGCTCGACGAAACTGCGGTCGCCGAACCACTTCTGCGACACCTCACGGTCGAGGCCGTCGGCGCGTTCCGAGCCGAGCACGAACAGGCGGACCATCTTGGGGCTGAGCCGCCACGAGAACGGCTTCGGCCCGTCGTCGATCGACTCGAGCCAGTCGAGCTCGTCGGCATACTTGACCTCGGCGGGGGCGCGCAGCATGTCGTCGGTCATGTCGGTCTCCTATGCGAGGAAGTTCTTGAGTTCGGTGACGAGCTTGCGGATGTGGCCGGACAGCACCGGCGCACCGAGATCCTTGAACCGCTGGCGGAACCAGGGGTTGACGCTCTGCTGGCCGCCGCTGCTGACGGAGCCGACCGGGATGAACTTGACCCCCGAGCGGTGCATCGCCTGCATCGAGTCGAACAACGGCTGGGACTGCGACTCGTAGAAGTCGGAGATCCAGACGACGACCGTGTTGCGCGGGTCGGCGACCTTCGGCTGGGCGAGCGCCATGGCGACCGTGCCGTCGGTGCCTCCGCCGAGCCGGGTGCGCAGCAGCACCTCGAACGGGTCGTGCACCCACGGCGTCAGGTCCAGGGCCCGCGTGTCATAGGCGATGAGGTGCACGTCGACCTTGGGCAGCCCGGCGAAGATCGAGGCGAGGATGGTGCAGTTGACCATCGCGTTGACCATCGAGCCGGACTGGTCGACGACCACGATCAGCCGGGCCGGCGTGGTGCGCTTCGCGGTCTGCTTGTAGAAGAGCCGGTCGACATAGAGCCGCTGGTCCTCGGGGCTCCAGTTGGTCAGGTTCTTCCAGATGGTGCGCTCGAGGTCGAGGTTGCGGTAGACCCGTTTCGGCGGCACCGACCGGTCGATCACGCCGGCGCTGCTCTGCTGCACCTGGGTGCGCAGCACCTCGGCGACCTCGTCGACGAACCGGCGGATCAGCGCCTTCGCGTTGGCGAGGGCGACACCGGACAGGTTGTCCTTGTCGCGCAGCAGCTGCTCGATGAGCGACATGCTCGGCGTCAGCTGCTTGGCGAGCGCCGGGTTGGCCAGCACCTCCCGCAGGTGCATCCGCTTGACCAGGTCGCCTTCGAGCCCGCCGAGAACGCCGGCGAGACCACCGGCGTTGGGCCGGCCGCGCAGCTCGCCCGGGTCCATGCCGAGGGCCCGCTCGAACCAGCCGGCGTCGGCCTGCCAGTTGGCCAGCTGGGTGGCGCTCACGTTGCCGCTGCCGGTGGCGAACACGTTGATGAGCAGCTTCGACACGAGCGCCGCGCGCCGGACCTCGTCGCCCTGCGGGGTGTCGTCGGCGGGCGCCATCAGCCCGTCGAACGCGCCCGCCAGGTCGGGGTGGCGCTGCACCAGGTTGTCCACGGAGACACCCGGGTCGAGCAGCGCCGCGGGCAGGCCGATGTCCTCGACGATGGCGACACTCGCGGACTCGAGGGCATGCTGCTCGTCGGCCTCGAAGACACGGGCCAGCATCCGCCAGTACAGAACCTGGCGACGGTTCTCATCGCTCATTTGCGCAGCAACCTTCCGGCCCGCTCGCGCAGCACCGCGACCGCGTCACCGGCCGCCGCAGCCGCCTTGACCACCTTCGGGTCGGTCGGGCCGAGCGCCCAGTCGGTGGTGTGCACCCCGACCGGCTGGCGCTTGACCATGGTGAGCACCGCGATCGGCTGCAGCGACCACCCGCCGTCGTCCCATCGCAGCAGCCCGATGCAGGCGTGCGAGGCGGCGACGAGCTGCGGGGTCAGCGGCCCGCACGACGGCAGCCGGTCCGTGTCGACCGCGATCGTCCGGTCCCCGAGGGTGAACGCCCCGTCCGCGGCCGTGTAGCCCTCGACGAACACCGGCTCGCTGATGCGGGCCGGGTGGCGCTCCAGCGGCGGCACCGCCGGGGCGGCCGCGCCGGCGAGCAGCACCCGGGCGGTGGCGAACGGGTCCGCCGGCGGCCCGGCCTTGGCCCGCGCGTCGCTCCACAGCAGGTCGCCGCTGTCGAGCAGCGGCAGGTCGGTGACGTCGAGCGTCAGCCGCTCCGCGAGCGCGCCCAGCAGCACCGGGTGCGCCGCGAACAGCCGCCACACGGCCGGGCCGACGATGGTGTCGACCTTCGGCGCGGCGACGCTGGTGCGCACCAGCCGCGGCGCGGCGCCCGGCGTCTCCAGGATGCCGTGCACCTGGATCTGCACGGCGGTGGCGTGCTCGTGCACGTCGGCGCCGAGGACCAGCAGCCGCCCGGTGACCGGCTCGGACGGGGTGAGCCGGCCGCCGTCCTGCGCGAGCAGCATCGCGCGGCTCCACAGGTCGCCCCACCGCCGGACCGGCAGCCGGTCCATGGTCGCGATCGGGCTGCACGCGCGCAGCTCGGCCGCGAGCCCGTCGAGCAGTGTCGCGAGCCGCCGCAGCCGCGGCTCGGCCAGCGCCGCCTCGATGATCTGTCCCGCGGCGGTGACCAGGTCGTGGTCGACGCCGCGCCAGCCGGTGATGGCGAGCTCCCGCAGCCACGACCGGCTCCCGGCCAGCAGGTTGGCCGCCGTGGCGGCGTCGCCGGAGCCGCCCGGCCACGACGCGCGGGTCCGGCCGAGCGCGGCGTCGGCCTGGCCGAGCAGCGCGTCGTGCACGGCCCCGAACAGCGCCGACCGGGCGCCGGCGAGGACGAACAGGTGCTCGTCGGAGATCGACCCGGCGGCGATCTTGTCGACGGCTTCGGCGACCCGGTCCCGCAGCGGGCTGCCGGCGAACGCGTCGACGAAGCCGCCGAACGCCGACGGCGACACCCGGGCCAGGCCGTCGACGAGACCCTGGTCGAGGGAGGAAACGAGATCCAGCGCCTCGGGCACACCCGGGGCGGGATCGGCGAGCAGGGCGCTGAGCTGGGTGGGAAGCATCAGCGCGCCGCCCCGACCGACGGGAACCAGTGCAGCTCGGGCACCGGTGACGTGGTGTCGGGCAACTCCAGATAGGCCAGGTGGCGCAGGAAACTGCTGAACACGGTCGCCGCCGGGGACGGCTCATGGTGCGCGCGCAATCCGGCGGTGAGGCTCCTGCCCTCCTCGACGTCGATGCGCAGATAGCGGGCGACCCGGTCGGCGCCGTATTGCAGCACCGCCTCGTCGAGCAGCGCCTGCAGGTGCTTGCACGGATAGGAGCCGCGCAGCCCACCGCAGGGCCGGTTGTTGTTGGTGCTGCAGCTCAACCCGTGGCTGCCGGCCCCGATCGAGGAGACATAGACCCGCTCCACGTCGGAGCCGCTCGACACGACTCCCTGCAACCGCCCGTCGGCAAGCTCGACGAACGGCACCTTGGCCAGCTTGCGGGGCTTCACCGGCGGGATGATGGGCGCCACCGAGCGCCTCTCCACGTCCACAGCCATCGACCTCCAGCGTCGGACGATCCTTGACGCCGGTAGTTCTACAGCATCGGTACGACAAAATTTTCGACGGCTTCGTTCAGGCAGCTCGGGACGTCTTCGAGGTGGTACGGCCACTCATCCGGCTCGATGTTTCGAGGAACCCGGCGTACACCACGGCACCCAGCAGAGGCGAAGTCGCCATGTTGATCCAGCGCAGGACCGCGGTCTCGCCGCGCAGGAACGCCGGCAGTTCCTTCAGCCACACCGTGCCGGCACCGGACCGGCAACCTCCGCCAGATAGGAAACCGCCCCGCCGAGCTGCGCCGGCAGCGACGTGGACAGCAGCCGCAGCACCGTGACCGGCAGCCCGGCGGCGGAGACCACCGAGGCGACCTCCGACCACCACGGCACCTCGACCTCGTCCGGCGGCAACGCGCCAAGCACGTCGCCGCCGGACGAGACGAGCACGAGCGTCACGACCCGCGGGTCAGATCGCGCTGGCATGCCCGGCGACCACTCTCCAGCCGGAGGCGTCGTCGTGCAGCCACGTGCGCGTGTACCGCAGCCGTCCGTCGAAATCGTTGCCCTTGAAGGTGCCCGCCAGCCGGCCGACGAACCAGGTCACCCCGGTCCGCCCGTCGACCAGCGAGAGCAGCTCCTCCTCCTGCACCGCCGTCATCTTCTGCGCGCCGGTGCGGTGCAGGTGGAGGTCGTCCTCCTTGTGGTACAGCACGCCGTCGGGGCCGGTGAAGACGAGCCGCTCGTCGATCAGCTCGTCGAGGACCGCCACGTCACCGGCCAGCTGCGCGGCCTGCAGGCGCCGCTCGGCAGCCAGCAGCGTCTCCACGGAGGCCGGCACGGTCACAGCGTGCGCGCCAGGCGGTCGGCCACCAGCCGGGTGAACCGGGACGGGTCGGTGAGCTCCCCGCCCTCGGCGAGCAGCGCGACGCCGTAGAGCAGCTCCGCCGTCTCGCCGAGACCCGGATTATCCGCATCTGCCAGGAACGCCGAACGCAAACCCGTGACCAGCGGATGCGTCGGGTTCAGCTCCAGGATCCGTTTGGTGTGCGGCATTTCCTGCCCCATCGCCCGATACATCTTCTCCAGCGTCGGCGTGATGTCGTGCGCGTCGCCGACGATGCACGCCGCCGACGTGGTGAGCCGCGAGGAGAGCCGGACCTCCTTGACGTCCTCCTGGAGCGTCTCGCCGAGCCAGGTCAGCAGCGGCGCGAACTCCTCCTGCTGCTCGGCGGGCGTCTCCGAGGCACCGAGGTCGACCTGCCCCTTCGCGATCGACTGCAGCGGTTTGCCGTCGAACTCGTTGATCCGCTCGACCCACACCTCGTCGACGGGGTCGGTGAGGATCAGCACCTCGTAGCCCTTGGCGAGGAACGCCTCCATGTGCGGCGAGTGCTCGACCATCGCCCGCGACTCGCCGGTCATGTAGTAGATGTCCTTCTGGTCCTCCTTCATCCGCGACACGTAGTCGCGCAGCGTGGTCAGCTCGCTGGACGCGGTGGACGGCAGGAGGAGCAGGTCGAGCAGGGTCTCACGGTTGTCGGTGTCGTCGATCAGGCCTTCCTTGAGCGCCCGGCCGAACTCGGCCCAGAAGGTCCCGTATCGATCCGAGTCCTTCTCACGCAGCTCGGTCAGTGTCGACAGCACCTTTTTCACGAGGCGCCGCCGCACGACCTGGATCTGCCGGTTCTGCTGCAGGATCTCGCGGGAGATGTTGAGCGACAGGTCGTGCGCGTCGACGACGCCCTTCACGAACCGCAGGTACTGCGGGGTCAGCGCCTCGCAGTCGTCCATGATGAAGACGCGCTTCACGTAGAGCTGCACGCCGTGCTTGCCGTCGCGGCTGAAGAGGTCGAACGGCGCCCGGGACGGGATGAACAGCAGGGCCTCGTATTCGAACGTGCCCTCCGCCTTCATGTGGATCGTCTCGAGCGGGTCGGTCCAGTCATGCGAGACGTGCTTGTAGAACTCGTGGTATTCCTCGTCGCTGACCTCGCTGCGGGGGCGGGCCCAGAGCGCCTTCATCGAGTTCAGCGCCTCGTCGGAGCCCTCCATGCGGATGGGCCAGGCGATGAAGTCCGAGTAGCGCTTGACGATCTCGCGGATCTTGCGGTCCGCGGCGTAGTCGTGCAGCTGGTCGTCGGTGTCCTCGGGCTTGAGGTGCAGCGTGACGGAGGTGCCCTGCGGCGCGTCGTCGGCCTCCTCGATCTCGTAGGTGCCCTCGCCGGTGGACTCCCAGCGGGTGCCGCCGGTGTGGCCGGCCCGCCGGGTCACCAGCGTGACCTTGTCGGCGACCATGAACGTCGAGTAGAACCCGACGCCGAACTGCCCGATCAGCTCCTGTTTGGCGGCGGCGTCCTTCGACTCGCGCAGCTTGCGCAGCATCTCGGCCGTGCCCGACTTCGCGATCGTGCCGATGAGCTGGATGACCTCGTCGCGGGACATGCCGATCCCGTTGTCCCGGACGGTCAGCGTCCGCTCCCCGGCGTCGACCGCGAGGGTGATGTGCAAGTCGTCGGTGTCCGCGACAAGATCCTTGTCGATGAGCGATTCGAGCCGGAGCTTGTCCAGGGCATCCGATGCATTGGAGATCAGTTCCCGCAGGAAGATGTCCTTGTTCGAGTAGATCGAGTGGACCATCAATTGCAGGAGCTGCCGCGTCTCGGCCTGGAACTCCAGCGTTTCGCTGCTCACGTGAAACCCCTTCCGTGAAGATGCCGCAGAAAAGAATACGTGGGCCCTGCGGTACAAAGGTGACCATGAGGCGGTATCTGCTCAGTGTGATCGAACCCAGTGAGGGCGAGCCCCCGACGCCGCAGGAGATGGCGGAGATCGAGGCCGACGTGGACGCGTTCGATCAGGGTCTCCGCGACGCCGGCGTGTGGGTGTTCTCGGGTGGGCTGCTCCCGCCCGGCACCGCCACCGTGCTGCGGCCGAAGGACGACGGCGTGCTGCTGAGCGACGGGCCGTTCATCGAGGGCAAGGAGCACCTCGGCGGCTTCTGCGTGATCGCCGTCGAGGACCTCGACGAGGCGCTCGAGTGGGCCGGCAAGGCGATGCGTGCCACGCGCCTGCCGATCGAGGTGCGGCCGTTCCGGTGACGGCGGACCCGGTCGAGCAGGCCTTCCGGGAGCAGTACGGCCGAGCGGTCGCCGTCCTGGTCCGCCTCCTCGGCGACCTCGACCTCGCCGAGGAGGCGGTTCAGGAGGCCTTCGCCGCGGCGGTCCAGCACTGGGCGCAGTCGGGCCCGCCGCCGAGCCCGGCCGGCTGGATCATCACCACCGCCCGCAACCGGGCCGTCGACCGGCTGCGCCGCGAGGCGAAACGCGAGGACCGGCACCGCGAGGCGGCCCTGCTGCACGCCGGTGACACCCCGGAGCCGCTCGACCGCCTCCGCCTGATCTTCATCGCCTGCCACCCGGCGCTGCCGACGACCGCGCAGGTGCCCCTCACCCTGCGGCTGCTCGGCGGGCTCACCACCCCGGAGATCGCGCACGCACTGCTGGTCCCGGAGTCGACCGTCGCCCAGCGGATCGTCCGGGCGAAGCAGAAAATCCGCGACGCCGGGATCCCGTTCCGCGTGCCGCCGGCGGAGCGGCTGCCCGAGCGGCTGCGGCCCGTCCTCGCCGTCATCTACCTGATCTTCAACGAGGGGTACGCGGCCAGCTCCGGCGACCGGCTGATCCGCGACGACCTGTGCGCGGAGGCGATCCGGCTCGGCCGGCTGCTGCACGAGCTGATGCCGGACGAGCCCGAGGTCACCGGCCTGCTCGCGTTGATGTTGCTCACAGAGGCGCGCCGGCCCGCACGGACGGGTCCCGGCGGCGAGCTCGTCCTCCTGCGCGACCAGGACCGCAGCCGGTGGGACAGACGCCTGGTTGCTGAAGGCCATCTGTTCGTCAGGCAGTGCCTGGCCCTCGACCGCCCGGGCGTCTATCAGCTGCAGGCGGCGATCAACGCCGTCCACACGGACGGGCCCGGCACCGATTGGCAGCAGGTGTTGCAGTTGTACGACCAGCTCCTGCACCTGTCACCGACGCCGGTCGTGGCGCTGAACCGTGCCGTCGCCGTCGCGGAGGTGACCGGACCGGCCGCGGCGCTGGCGCTCGTTGACGCCCTTGATCTGGCCCGCTACCACGTCTTTCACACCGTGCGGGGTGATCTGCTGCGGCGGCTCGGCCGCGAGCCGGAGGCCCGGGAGGCCTTCCGCCAGGCGGCCGAACTCGCCGGCAACGACGTGCAGCGGTCATACCTTCTGACACGTTGCTCTTCCGAACCGTGACAAGCGGTGGCACGCTCGAATGGTGAACCACGCAGCCTTGGCCGAGCTTCTCGCGATCGCCTTCATGGTCGCCGTCCTCGCCCTCGCGATCGTCGCGGTCCCCGCACCGAAGCGTCGTGACGGCGGCAACGCCCGCGGGATGAGCGCCGACCCGCGTGCGTGGCGCGGCAACTTCTACGTCAACCCCGACGATCCGGCGCTGTTCGTGCCGAAGCGCCAGGGCGCCGGCTGGACGCTGAACTTCGCCCACAAATGGACCTGGCGGCTGGTCTGGATCATGGTCGGTTCACTGGTCGCGGCCGTCGTCCTCAGCACGACCCTGGCGCACGACTGACACGGCCCGTTCCAGGCGGCGGGCCAGCGCCACGACCTCGTGGCGCAGTTCGTCGGGGCGGTGGACGGTGAAATCCCAGCCGAGGCCGGCCAGCATCTGTGCCATCCCGTCCAGGTGCTCGGCACGGCAGGCCAGCAGGACGCCGTCCGGATGCTCGGCGAGCGTGCCGACCGTGGCCGGGATGCGCCGGGCCGCCTCGACCAGTCCGGTGTGCAGCACCACCTCGACGTCGTGCTGGTACGGCACCGCGGCCAGCCCGGCCACCACATGCGCGACCGGGTCGAATCCGGCGAGCGGCTGGAAGTACACCTCCAGGCTCTTGATCGAACGGATCCGGTCCAGCCGCAGCGTGCGGACCTCACCGCTGCGATGGTCGTGGCCGGTGGTGTACCACCGTCCGTTGTGGACGACCATGCCATAGGGGTCGAAGTCCCGTTCGGTGTCGTCGCCGCGCCAGGACCGGTAGGTGACCCGGATCCGGCGGTGCGCGCGGGTCGCCTCACCGAGCGCGAGGAGGTGGCCGGCCGGCGGCGGCGTCGAGTCGCGGGCGGGCGCGGTGAAGCCGAGCGTCTCGCGGACCGCCTGGACCCGCTCCCGGAGCTTCGCCGGCAGGACCCGCTCGATCTTCGCGAGGGCCAGCGGCGTCGTCACTCCCTGCCGGGCGGCGATGAGCAGGCCGAACACGACGGCGACGGCCTCGTCGTCGGTGAACATCAGCGGCGGCAGCTTGTAGCCGGGCAGCAGCCGGTAGCCGCCATACCTGCCGCGGTCCGCCTGGACCGGCACGCCCAGGTCGACGAGGGTGCCCGCGTATCTGCGGACGGTGCGACCGTCGACCTCGAGGCGACGGGCCAGCTCAGGGCCGGTCAGGCCGGGCTGCGCCTGCAACAGCTCCAGCATCGCGAGGACCTTTTCGGTGGACTGCGCCACTCGCTCTTTATATCAGGGCGGAATCGGCCCGGATTCGGTTCTACGGTCGTGGCATGACGAACTTCATCCTGGTGCCGGGCATGTGGCTCGGTGGTTGGGCGTGGGACGCGGTCTCCACGCGACTGCGCGCGGCCGGCCACGACGTGACCGCACTGGACCTCGACATGACCGCCGAGGCGACCCTCGACACCCACATCGGGCAGGTGACATCCGCCGTTGCCGATACGCAGGATGTGGTACTGGTCGGGCACAGCTATGGCGGGCTGCCCGTTCGTGGCGCGGCCGACCGGATTCCCGGCCAGGTCGCCCGGGTGATCTATGTGGACAGCGGGCCGCTGCCCGACGGCGTCTCGCAGGCCGACATGGGCGAACCGGCCACAGTGGACGGCGAGTTCATCCCGCCGCCGTCGTTCGACCCGGCCGACGACCCACTGCAGTTCGCCGGACTCGACGGCCTGACGGACTCGATCCTCGCGCGGGCGGTCCCGCATCCGCTGGCCAGCGCCCGGCAGCCGTTGCGGCTGGACAGCGCCTCGCAGCCGCCGACCGACCTGCTGTGCACGACGTTCGCGGCCGCGGTCGTGCATCAGATGATCGACGCGGGCCATCCGTTCTTCAGCGGGCTCGACCGGCGGGACTACCGCGTCCACGAGCTGCCCACCGGGCACTGGGCGATGTTCAGCCGGCCGGACGACCTGGCTGCGCTGCTTGCATCGTTGGTGGCGGTTCCGGCCAGTTGACCGCGGGTTCCTGCCATCGTCGTGGCAGTTTCGGGGGTCGGCGGTAGGTTCTGGCCATGCGGACGGTCGCGGTGCTGGCGCTCGACGGGGTGATTCCGTTCGACCTGTCGACGCCGCTGGAGGTGTTCGGGCGGACGCGGCTGCCGTCGGGTGCCGCGGCGTATCGGGTCGTGGTGTGCTCGCCGTTGCGGTCGGTGTCGGCGGGTGGGTTCCGGCTCACCGACTTATCCGATTTATCGGTTATGCAGGCGGCGGCGCTGGTCATCGTGCCTGGTTGCTCCGACCCTTCTGCCGCGGTCCGGCCCGAGGTGGTGGACGCGTTGCGTTCGGCCGCCGCGGCGGGGACCCGGATCGCCTCGATCTGCTCCGGGGCGTTCATCCTCGCCGCGGCCGGCCTGCTCGACGGGCTCCGGGCGACCACGCACTGGGTCGCCGCCGCTGAGCTGGCTCGGGCGTACCCGGCCGTCACGGTCGATCCGGACGTGCTGTACATCGACAACGGCCAGATCCTCACGTCGGCGGGCGCGGCGGCCGGCCTGGATCTGTGCCTGCACCTGATCCGCCGCGACCACGGCTCCGCAATCGCGGCCGACGCGGCCCGGCTGTCGGTGATGCCGCTGGAACGGGAGGGCGGGCAGGCGCAGTTCATCGTGCGCGACCAGCCGCCGACGCCACAGGGCGCCGAGCTCGAGCCGCTGCTGCGCTGGATGCAGGACAACCTGGCCCGCGAGCTCACCCTGGACCGGCTGGCCGCGCGGGCGGGCATGAGCGTGCGCACCCTCAACCGGCGCTTCCGCGACCAGACCGGCACGACCCCGTTGCAGTGGCTGCACCGGGCCCGGATCCGCAGGGCGCAGCACCTCCTCGAAGCGACCACCGACCCGGTGGAACGGATCGCCGCTCAGGTCGGGTTCGGCTCGCCGACCGCATTCCGGGACAGGTTCAAACGCATCATCGGTACTGGTCCGCACGCATATCGGCGGGCGTTCCGGGGCGCGTGATCCGATTTTTTGTCGGTGGGTGGGTGCAGACTGCAGGCATGGGTCCGGGGAGCCGTGGTCGTAGCCACAAACGCAGACATCGCCAGCAGTCCGTCCACCGCCGCACGCCGCACCGGCGGGCTCCTTCGACCGCGGCCGGCCCACCGGGCCTGTTCGCGGCGGTCGTCGGTGACGTCGACCCCCTCCTGCGGCGCATCCTCGGCGGCCCCGCAGCGCTCGTCCCCGACGACGACCCGACCGACGCCGAGTTCGCCGGCGCGGCGTTCGTGTCGATGGCCGCGCTGACCATCGGCGACCCGATGGCCGCCGTCACCGCCGGCGGCACCCTCGAGGCGGTCCTGCTCTCCGACGTGATCCCCAGTTTCGAGCGGGCGGTCACGCCCATGGCTCCCGCGGTCGTGCTCGGCCTCGGCAGCGTCGCGGGCGGCCGGGTCGCCGCCGCGGCCGCCGCCACCGTCGAGCGGATGGTCGCGGCCGGCGCCCACCGGCCCGTCTGGGCGCCGGAGCTGGCCGGTCCGCTGCGCGCCGGCGGCTGCCACCGCCTCGTCGCCGCCGACGGCACCCACGTCGGGCTCGGCTTCTCCGTCGCCCGCGCCGGCTGGACCAAGTCCGTCGAGTGCTACCTGGACCGCACCGACGGCAGGCTCATCCGCACCTACCTGACATTCCTCGTCGGCGTCGGCTCCCCGGCCCACGAGCAGCAACTCGGCGTCCGCCGCCACCTGCACGAGGCGATCCGCGCCGTCCGTGAGGACGTGCCGCCGGCCGACTTCCGCGCCCTGGTCGAGGACGCGCTCGGGCGCAGCGACGCCCACGACCGGCACCGGCCGACGCCGCTGATCGACCCGTTCGTCTTCGCCGGCGAGCACCTGTCGCTCACCGGGGCATCACCGATCGACGATGCGCCGGCGAGCCCGCTGACCCGCACCGTCACGCCCCTGCTGCGGGCCTGGATGCGCAGCCTGCCGCGCGAGGTGCGCAGGTTGCAATGACCGGCGACACTGGGAGCTGCGAGACGAGCGGTTGATTTCGCAAGTCGAACGGTAGGTTTTGCGGGACGAGCGGTAGGCGAGGATCGCGGCAGTGGACGACATGCAGGGCAGCCCCGCGACGGTGACGACCATGCCGGCGCTGGCGAACCTCCTGCGCGACCTGCGCCGCCGGCAGGCCCGCACCACCGGACGTCCCCCGCTGACCTACCGGCAGCTCGCCGCCCGCACCGGCTGGTCGCACGGGATCATCGGCGAATACCTGGCCGGAAGGGTCCTGCCGCCGACGGACCGCTTCGACGACCTCGTCCGGCTCCTCGGCGCCACCCCGGCGGAGCAGGCCGCCCTGGCCTCGGCCCGCGACCGGGTCGAGGAGCACCGCGCCGCGGACCACACCGTTCAGGGGACCCGCGACCGGCCCGGGGTCGCGCCCCGGCAACTGCCCGCCGATCTGGCGACGTTCGCCGGCCGGACCTGGCAACTGGCCCTGCTCGACCGGCTGACCGCCGGCCGGCGCCCGATCGTGCTGTCCGGCACCGCGGGCGTCGGCAAGACCGCGCTCGCCGTGCACTGGGCGCACCGGGTCGCCGGGCTCTTCCCCGACGGCCAGCTGTTTCTGGACCTGCGCGGCTTCGGGCCCAGCAGCCGTCACCCGGTGGCTCCGGCTGACGCGCTGAGCGTCGCCCTCGGCCTGCTCGGGGTCCCGCCCGCCCAGGTGCCGGCCGACCCGCAGTCTCGCGCCGGGATGTATCGCGGCCTGCTGCGCGACAAGCAGATGCTGATCGTGCTCGACAACGCCGCGACCGCTGAGCAGGTCCGCCCCCTGCTCCCCGCCGGGGTCGGCGGCGCCGGCCCTGGCGGCGCTGGTGACGACGATGGCCGCGCTGGCGACGCCGGCGGTAGTGGCGACGCCGGCGGTAGTGGCGGTGGCGGCGTTGTCGGCGGCGGTGGCAGCCTCGTTCTGATCACCAGCCGCATCGATCTGCCCGCCCTGGTCACGATCGACGGCGCCCGTCCCGTGACCCTCGACCTGCTCGACGCCGCCGACGCCCGCACTCTGCTCGCCGGTCGCATCGGCGCCGCCCGCACCGCCCGCGAGCCCGAGGCGGTCGACAGCATCATCGCCGCCTGCGCCCGCCTGCCCCTTGCCCTGTCCGTCGTCGCCGCCCGTGCCGCCCTGCACCCCGACTTCAGCCTCGCGGCGATAGCGGCCGAGCTGTCCAGCGCCCACGGCCGCCTCGACGCCCTGCGCTCCGACGACCCGAAGGCCGACGTCGAGACCGTCTTCTCCTGGTCCTATCAGCGCCTCACCCCACCGGCCCAACGCCTGTTCCGCCTCGGCGGCCTGCACCCGAGCCCCGAGCTGGGCGTCCCCGCCGCCGCGGCCCTCGCCGGCCTGCCCGTCGCCGCCGTACGTCCCCTGCTGGCCGAGCTGGTCCGCGCCCAGCTCATCATCGAACCCCGTCCCGGCCGCTTCGGCATGCACGATCTGCTGTGCGCCTACGCGTCGGGCCTTGCCCACCGCGACGAGCCCGCCCAGGAGCGCGCCGCCGCCCGCCGCCGCCTCATCGAGCACTACACCCGCGCCGCCACCACGGCCGCCATGATCCTCAACCCGTCCCGCCACCCAGCCGGCCTCAACCCCGCCCCCGATCCCACCGCGCCACTTCCTTCCACACCGCGTTCACCCGCGCCTCCTGCCTCCGCGCCTCTTCCCACCGCGCCACTTCCTTCCACACCGCGTTCACCCGCGCCTCCTGCCTCCGCGCCTCTTCCCCCCGCGCCGCTTCCTTCCACACCGCGCTCGCCCGCGCCTCCTGCCTCCGCGGCCCTTCCCCCCGCGCCCCTTCCGTCTACGCCGCTTGCCTCGACGCCCCTTCCCTCCACGCTGCCTCCGTCCACGCCCCTTCCGTCTACGCTGCCTCCGTCCACGCCGCTTGCCTCGGCGCCCCTTCCCTCCGCGCCGCTTCCGCCTACGCCCCTTGCATCCACGCCACCTTTATTCACGCCGCCCCCATCCACGCCGTTTGCCTCCATGCCGCAGACCACCCGGCCGCGGCCGGCGTCCTTCAGCGGTTCCGGCGAGGCCGACGCAGGCGAGCCCGGCCAGCCCGGACGAGTTGCCGCGCGGACGGACCGGGCACCGGCGCACGGCGATCGCGACGCGGTCGTGCCGGACCTCGGCGACGTGGACGGCCGGCCCGCCTCCGTTGAGGGGCATGCCTCCGCGGGAATCGGGTTCGCCTCCGTTGACAGGCGCACCGCCGTGGGGAGCGGGCACACGTCCGCAGACGGGCACACGTCCGTTGACGGGCACACGTCCGTTGACGGGCACACGTCCGCGAACGGGCACACCTCCGTGGACGGCGGGTCCGCCTCTCTGGACGAGCCGGCCGACGAGGCGGCGGCTGCGGAGTGGTTCGCGGCGCAGCAGCGGGCGCTCATCGCATCGGTGCAGGTGGCGGTCGCGTGCGGGTTCGACCGGGAGGCGTGGCGGCTGGCCTGGGCGATGGCCGACCATCTCGATCGGGGCGGGCACTGGGGCGACTGGATCGCGACGCAGCGGGCCGCGGTCGGCGCCGCCGAGCGGCTGGGTGACACGGCGGCTCTCGCGCTGGCGCACCGCAGCCTGTCGAGCGGATACATCCGCAGTGGACGGCACGTCGAGGCGCGGCGGCACCTTCAGGTGGCGTTCGACCTGTTCGTCGAGCGTGCGGACCACGCCGGGGCGGCCAGGTGCCAGCACGCCCTCGCCTGGTTACTGGAGACGCAGGACCGGTTCGCGGAGGCCGTTGCGCACGACGAGCGGGCGTTGGACCTGTTCCGGCTGGCCGATGACCCGGTCGGCCAGGCGCGGGCGCTCAACTCGGCCGGCTGGCACCACGCCCGGCTCGGCGACCACGACCTGGCGCTGGAGTGCTGTGAGGAGGCACTGGAGCTGCAGCGGGGGCTCGGCGACGCGGCCGGGGTCGCGGCGACCCTCGACAGCCTCGGCTACATCCACCACCGGCTCGGCGAGCACGAACAGGCGATCGAGCGGTACCGGGACGCGCTGCTGCGGTACGCGGAACAGGGCGATCGCTTCAACGAGGCCGACACCTCGATCCGGCTCGGCGACACCTGGGCCGCCGCCGGGCGGTGGGACGCGGCGCGGCAGGCGTGGCAGCGCGCCGTCGAGACGCTCGACCATCTGGCCCACCCGAAGGCAGCCGAGGTCCGGACCAGGCTGAAGGACCTCGACACGCCGACGGTCGACGGCCTGCGGTGGCCCGTCACCACCTGACAGCACTGAAACCGCTGGCGGCGACGGACCAACCAGGCGGGCCGCCCCCGGCGAGCCCGCCCCAGCCAGAACACCCAGGAGCGCGATCGGGTCGGGCCGCCCTCGCCATCCTGGACAGCGGAAACACGGAGCGGGCCCGACGACGCTGTCGGGCCCGCTCCTCCCCATTCCCGCGAACTATGACCAGCGAACTACGACCACAAAGCCGGGACGTTCGGCGGCTCCCAGCCGACCTGCGAGGTGTGTCCTTGCAGGCAGCGGTAGGACCGGCCGCCGTAGGTGACGGTCGCGCCGGTCGCGTATGCGGTGTTCGGTGCCCACGTTCCGCCCTGCGGCGGGGTCGTCGTGGCCGTTGCGGTGGGGCCCGGGCCGCCACCCGAGGTGATGAGGGTCAGTCCGTAGGCCTGCAGGATCTCGTTGACGGGCTGGTAGTACATCGTGCCTCCGGAGGTGCAGTTGCCGGAGCCGCCGGAGGTCACACCCTGCGCCTGGGTGCCGGACAGCCATGAACCGCCGGAGTCGCCGGGTTCGGCGCAGGCGTTGGAGCGCACGAGGCCGGTCACCGTGCCCTGGGAGTACGTGACGGAGGCGTTCTTCTGCTGGATCGTGCCGCAGCGCCAGCCCGTCGTGGAGCCGGAGCGGCAGACGGACGCGCCGACGGCCGCCTCAGTCGAGCCGGCCACGGCGACGGTGCCGCCGCTGTAGTTGTTCACCAGGCCGCGTGGGGTGTTGCCGGCGTCGACCTGCACCCACGAGTAGTCGTTGCCGGGGAAGCTCGACCCGCGGAACGTGCCGCTCGGCTGGGTGGTGCGGGCGCCGGTGGTGCCGCAGTGGCCGGCGGAAACGAAGCCGCCGTCGACGGAGAACCCGATCGAGCACCGGGTGCCGCTGCCGATGTAGTACGCGTTGCCGCCGACCACGTCGATGTACGGCTTCGGGTCCTCGCTCGTCGCCTCGACCCGGACGGCCGACGGGTCGACGGCGGCCGCGGCCAGGAAGTCCGTCGCCGCGGATCCGAGGACGACGACGGTGTTGGCGCGCAGGTCGGCGTACCAACCCTTGACGGTGCGCGGCGCGGCGGCGGAGTGCCGGTCGAGCCGGGCGACGACGTCGTTGAGCTGCGCCTCGCTGCGGCCGACCAGGACCGGGGTGGCGCCGAGGTTGCGCACGGCCTGCTGCTGGACGAGGTCGGTGACGCCGACGGCGACCGACCGGCCGTCGGTGGTGACCCAGGTGCCGCCGTAGCCGGCGCCGAGGGTCTTGCGCAGCACCTGCTGGGTGGTCGCGGCGCGGCTGTCGAGAGTCAGCCGGTCGCGGGCCTGTGCCGGGGTGAGGTGCAGGTCGCGTTGCAGGGCGCTGAAGACGGCGGGTGCCACGCCGGGCGGTGGCGCGGCGGCGGTGTTGGTGCCGGCGAGGGCGTTGTGGGTGAGTACGCCGGTCGTGACCAGGGCGGCGGTCACGGTGACGGACAGCACCAGGGCAGTTCTGCGCATCGCAGTTCCTTCCCGGAGGGTGGTGGCCGGCATCGGGGCGGGGAGGCTCCCGGCACCCCGATGCCGGAGACTGTGGGGGTGCGCAACTGGATGATTAACTCCAGTTACCGTCGTTGTTGCGTGAACGCTAGGACTCGTACAGGCGGCTGTCAATACGCAGTTGATGTGGGAAGGTGGCGCGGTGACGGAGGACGAGTCGCTCGGCGCGCGGATCAGGCGGCTGCGCCTGGAGCGCGGGCTGACGCAACGGGAGCTGGCCGAGCCGCGGTACACCCGCGCGTTCCTGGCCGCGATCGAGGCGGGCGTCCGCGTCCCGACTGCCGAGACGCTCGCCCACATAGCGGGCACACTCGGGGTCGACGCCGACGACCTGCGCCACGGTCGCCCCGCGGACGCGGCCGACGTGCTGACGGACGTGCTCGCCGAGGCGCGCCGCGAGCTGTCCCGCGGCAGGACGGGCGACGCGGCCGCCAAGGCCGATGACGTCGAGCGCCGGGCCCGCCGATACGCGCTGCCCGAGCTGCGGTGCCGGGCAGTTCACCTGGCCGGGGACGTCGAGCTGCACAGGGGCGACGTGGGTGCGGCGATCCAGCTGTACACCACCGCGAAAACGCTGCTCGAGCCGCAGCACGTCACCCTGCGCGCCGCGGTGGTCGCCCGCGAGGCCTACTGCCTGCAGATCACCGGCGCGACCGGCGAGGCGATCACGCTGCTCGAGACCGAGTTGCGCAGCGTCCGCGCCGCCGCCGACCCCGATCCCGACGCGCAGATCCGGTTGACCAGCGCACTGGTGTACACGTTTCTGGAGCTGGACTGGCGCGAGCGCGCCCGCCGGCTCGAACGCGAGGCGCTGCCGCTGCTGCCGAGGGTGCGCAATCGCGAGTGGCTGGCGCAGTTCAGCGTCACCGTCGCCCAGCTGCGGCGCGATCACGACCTCGCCGACACCGAACGGCTCCTCGGCGAGGCCCTCGCCATCTACACCGATCTTGGCCTCACCCGGGAGATCGGCATCTGCCAGTGGGCACACGGGTACGTCCTGCGCCGCGTCGGCCGGGTCGCCGAGGCCGCCGCGCGGTTCGAGCAGGCCCGGGCCATCCTGCGCGAGGTGGGCGCGGTGCAGGACCTGGCCGGCGCCACCCTCGAGCTGGCCGAGGCGCGCCGCCTCGACGGCGACCTGGACGGGGCGGAGCGGCTCGCCACCGAGGCGGCCGGCATCTGCCACCGCACCCGGCACCAGGAGTGCATGGCCGAGGCGGACCGCATCCTCGGCCGGATCGCCGGCGCCCGCACACCCGGCGACCCGATCGCCGATCAACTCCTCAGCAGCGCCGCCGATCGTTACGCGGAGTCAGGTCTTACCGCCGAACTTGTGACGACGAGCAGGTTGTTGGGCGAGCAGCGGCGTGCTGCCGGTAACGTCGAGGGTGCGGCGGAGAGCTTCCGGCGGGGGCTCCTCGCCGCCGCCCGCCCGTTGGTGACGCCCCATGAGTGACGGTATCGGCGGGCGGATCCTGGCCCTGCGCACCGGCAAAGGGCTGACCCAACGCGACCTCGCCGAGCCCAACTACACCGCCGCCTATGTCTCATCCGTCGAAAACGGTCACCGCGTCCCGTCCAACGACGCCCTCGCTCACTTCGCCAACCGCCTGTCGGTCGACGTCACGCAGCTCACCACCGGCCGCCACCCTGGCGACGCACTGTCCATCGAGATCCAGCTGATTGAAGAGCAACAACCGCCGCTCTGGTACGAGCACCGCGCCGCCGACCCTGCCGAGCCCCCGGTTCGTCGGGCCACGGCTGAGGTCGTACTGGGCCGTCGAGCCCTGAAGACCGCCACTCCCGACGACGCCGCAGCCCACTTCGAGCGGGCCCGACGCCTCATCCCGTCGACCCTTGCCCACCTGCGGACGCCGGCAGTCGTGGGGCTCGCCCTGTGCGCACGACTGCAGGGCGACCCGGGGTACGCCGCGTACCTGCTGACCGACCTCCGCGACGAGCTGCACCGCGCCGGGCTGCCGGATCCTGTGTCGGTGCTGGCGATCCACGCCGTGCTGGCGCTGTGCCAGTCGGACCTGGGCGAGGATGCCGGCGTGGCCGCGGAGACCGCGCTGGCGCTGGCCGGACCGGGGGCCGGCGTGGTCGAGGCGCAGTTGGCGACGGCCCGGACCCTTGCCGCGTCGAACCATCTGCCCGAGGCGAGGGCAGCGCTTGTTGCGGCGAGTGGCGCGAGCCTGGAGTCCTGGCTTGCGGATGAGATCGCCGGGGCGCAGCGGATCCGGGCCCGGAGGCGGCTTTCGGCGGGCGACCTGGCTGGTGCGCTGGCGGACCTGACCGCGGCGCGGCGGCGTTCGACGGGGCCGGCGGCGCTGGACGCGCTGGTCGATCTGGCGGAGGTGCATCGCGCGCTGGGCGACCCGGCGACGGCGCGCGCACTGCTGGCGGAAGCCGACCGGTCGTCCGGCGTTGACGGGCCGTCCGACGCGACTGGGCCGTCCGACGCGACTGGGCCGTCCAGCGTTGACGGGCTGTCCGGCGTGACCGGGCCATCCGGCGTGACCGGGCCATCCGGCGGGTTTCATAGTGGCGAGCCTGGTCGGCGCCCGCTCGGCACCGATCGGCCCGACGGCGGCGGATCGGCGGTTGATGTGCGGCGGGCACGGGCTCATCGCGTGCATGCGCTGCTCAGCCAGGACGCCGGGGATCTCGACGCGGCCGAGCAGCACCTCCGCGCCGCGATCACCATCCATCGCCGCACCGGCCCCCGGCGCGAGCTCGCCCAGCTCTCCCTCGACCTGGCCGACCTGCTGACCGCGATGCGCCGACCGGACGACGCCTTGTCCGTCCTCGCCGACGGCCTCACCGCCGTCGACAGCCACGCCGGGTAGCCACGGCACGGTCGCACATGCCACGGCACGGCCTCGATGCCTCGCGCACGCCACGCGACGCCACGGCACGGCACGGCACCCGATGCATCGGGCACGCCACACCACGGCCGCGATGTGTCGCGCACGGCACGGGGCAGGGCGGCACCGATGCATCGCGCACGCGGTCGGGGCGCGGCGGGCGGCGGGCGGCCGTGCCGCTTTGGGGTCAGTCCGCGAGCCGGGCCGGGAACCCACCCGTGGCGATCGGACCCCACGACTCGATCGTGACGCGCAGCAGTGACTTGCCCTGCTGGCGCATCGCTTCGCGGTACTCGTCCCAGTCGGGATGCTCGCCGGAGATGCAGCGGAAGTACTCGACCAGCGGCTCCAACGCCTCCGGCAGGTCCAGCACCTCGGCGACCCCGTCGACCTGGACCCAGGGACCGTTCCACTCGTCGGAGAGCACGACAACCGAGACGCGGCTGTCGCGGCGGGCGTTGCGAGTCTTGGCGCGCTCCGGATATGTCGAGATGACGATCCGCCCCTGCGCGTCGACCCCGCTGGTGACGGGTGAGGCCTGCGGGCGGCCGTCGGCTCGGGTGGTGATGACCAGCGCCCGGTGCCGGCTCGAAAGGAACTCGACCAGCTCGGAGCGGCTCACGTCAGTGTTTGTCGCGATGGTACGACTCATGCCTCAACCCTAATCGCAGCAAGGGTTGAAGGATTTCTGAACTATGGTTAGGTCGGCTGGTGACCTCCGACGCACCTGGCTGGGACGCCATCGACGCCGCACTCGACCGCCTGTACCCCGGCATCGAGCCCAAGCATTACGCCACGCTGCTGAAATGGTCGCTCGGCGGCCCGGATCCACTCGATGGCATCAGCTTCTACGCCCGCGAAACGCCGGTGCCGCACTGGCACATCGTCAGTTACGGCATGAGCGAGCTGTATTCGGCCCCCAATCCGGATGCGGAGTGGTCCGGGTGGGGATATGAGTTCACGTTCCGGGTGCGCCGCCAGCCGGGCGAGACCCAGCCGCCGGTCTGGGCCGCCAACTTCCTGCAGAACCTGGCCCGCTACAACTTCAGCAGCGGCAACGGCTTCGCGCCCAACCATCAGATGGATCTCAATGGGCCGATCGCGTTGGAGTACCAAACCCTGATCCGCGCCATCGCCTTCGTCGAGGATCCGGAGCTGGGTGTCATCGACGCCCCGTTCGGCAAGGTCCGGTTCCTGCAGGTCTTCGGCATGACCCTGGACGAATACGCGGCCACCCAGACGTGGAGCGTGGAGGCGGTGCTCAACCTCGCCGCCGGGCACGCCCCACTGTTCGTCACCGACCTGCGCCGCAAGTCGCTCACCGACATCCCCGCCTTCGCCGAGAAGGTCGCCGCCGGCCGCCGCCGCGACGGTTCGTCCACCGCCAGCCTTGCCGTCGCCGAGTTCGCCTGGCTCCCGGACGGCGACGGCTACCGCCTGATCGTCGGCGCCCACGCGGTCGAGCGCATCGCCGCGATCCTGCGTGGTCGCCTCCGCTTCGGACGGACCCTGGTCGTCGACGGCCCCGACAGCAGCGTCGAGTTCTCGTCCGGCAGTTTCGGCCTGGGTACCAACAGCGACCCCGTCCTACTCAAGATCGTTCTGACGGACGAGGCCCTGGACCACCTGACCGGCGTGCTCGTCCCCTTGGCCGGCGTCTCCCCCGTGCCGGAGGCCCCCGGCCTCATCGTCGACGTCCGCCCCACCCTCATCCGCGACGGTGACGGCAACGTGGTCGAACGTATCGGCTGACCCCGCCGATCCCGGAGAAAATGTCGGTCGTCTCCATAGACTGGAAGCATGCTTGACCACCTCGGGATCCAGGTCGCCGACCTGACCGCCAGCAAGGCGTTCTACGACGCGGTCCTCGCACCGCTCGGCGCGAAACGCATGATGGAGTTCCCCGGCGTCGCCGGTTACGGCGTCACCAAGCCCGACTTCTGGCTCGGCCCGGTCACCATCGACGTCGTCCAGCGCGAAGTGCACGTCGCATTCTCCGCCGCCGACCGCGCGACGGTCATCGCCTTCCACGAGGCAGGGGTCGCATTCGGCGCCGAGGTCCTCCACGCCCCACGGCTCTTCCCCGAATACCACCCGGACTACTTCGGCGCCTTCCTCCGCGACCCCGACGGCAACAACGTCGAAGCCGTCTGCCACTTACCCGCCCCGTAACCACCGCCACAAACGCGTCGACGGCAACGGCTTCGACGGCGCCTCGGGGTCGACGGCGCCTCGGCTTCGACCCCGCCTCGGGCTCGATCGCACCTCGAGTTCCATGGCGCCTCGGGCTCGGCAAAGGCGCCCTCGGGCGGTGGCACGAACCTCATTACCAACCCCACCCACGACTCCCGCGCACCTCGCCTCACCGAACGCGGGAAAGCGCAGGGCACGACTCCGCGCACCTTGCCTCACCCAACGCGGGAAAGCAGAGGGCACGATTCCGCCCACCTCGTGGGAGAGCGCAAGGCACAACTCCACGCACCTCGCCTCACCCAACGCGGGAAAGCGCAGAGCACAACTCCACGCACCTCGCCTCACCCAACGCGGGAAAGCGCAGAGCACAACTCCGCCCACCTCGCCTCACCCAACGCGGGGAGCACAACGGCCGCCCACAGGCCCCGCCCTTCCCACACGTTCCGCCGACCACCTTTGGTGGCAGACGGATGTCGCGGATGGTGTTCCGGCGGCAGTTGCCCGGCAAACGTGCCCACGGGAAGACCACGGGCGCGCCGTCCCACACGACACCGGAATCGCATGCCGCCACCAACCAGTCGATGGCAAGCACCACGCCTGGGCGCAATCGGCCGTGACGCCTGGCGTTGCCTGCGGCGCTATCTGCATCTTCGTATGAATTTGTCACAGTTTGTCCGGCTGGGACCTCGTTGCCAAGCAGGCGGTAGAGTCGGAGGCACCGCCCGACCCCGGGCGACGTTCCCTTTTAGCCGCACCGTCGGCGCGTTCGTTCTGCTGGCGCGCTGCCCGTTCGATGGGCAAGTCCGCGCGATGGGCAAGCGATGGTGAATTCCGGCTGACTGATGACCACCGTCCAGCAGTCACCATTTCGGGAGCAACCATGAACGTCGCAAAATCCAAGATCCTCGAAGTCCTGCGCAGCCGCGGGCAGAACGACCGGGCGGACTGGGTCGACCGGACGATGCCGGACGAGATCGACACCGCGAAGAACTCGGGCCTGCTCAGCCTGCTGAAGCTCGACGCCGCCGACCTGGCCGAAGAGCCGGACCGCCAAGCGAACTAGCGCCTTGCCCGGAAACGTTGACCGGTTCGGGTCGCGCACGACGTACCCGGATCGGCGCTTCGTCGTGCACCCACGATCGGCAGGAAGGTGTGGCTGCTGGGGGCGACCCCGAAGTTCGTGTCGATCAACGGAGGACCGGCGGCAGTGAACCCGGCGAACATTTTTGTGGCACCGCACTGGCACCCAAAGCGGTCAAAGCATGTCCTGAACGGACAGGCCACACAGGTGGGTGAAGCGCGACCCGCACCTGCTTGGCTCGCTGCCGCTGAGACGGCCGAGGCGGAGCCGGCGCTCGTCCGCGGCGTGCCGGGTCGGCGTTGACAATGGGTGCGACGGCATGGAACGCGTCCAGACATGGCCCCACGCATCCCACGCTCGACGGTAGGTCCGGTCGCGCAGTTCGCAGGTTGATCTCACCCCCATGATCGAGGGAGCGCAGGGGCCGCCCGCACAACCAGCACACACCTTCGATCACCGGAATGATCCACCCCGCCCACGGAGCGAAGGCCCGCAGACACCCTCGGGTGCAGGCGTCGCCGGATTGATGCTCCTGGGATCAGGGGCATACAACAAAAAGCGACTTCCGAGCAGGCAATCAGTGCCGGGATGGGGCGAGGGTGGCGCCTACGCCGTCCAGGTGGCGCAGCACCTCGCGCCAGGACCGCCACAGGCTGGTTTCGCAGTAGTCGACGCCGTTCTCGGCACAGAAGCGGCGGACGAGGACCTGGGCGCGGCGCAGGTTGGGGCGCGGCATGCTCGGGAAGAGGTGGTGCTCGATCTGGTAGTTCAGGCCGCCCAGCGCGGTGTCGATGAGCCAGCCGCCGCGGACGTTGCGGGAGGTAAGCACCTGGCGGCGCAGGTAGTCCAGGTCGTTGTCGGCGTCGAGGATCGGCATGCCCTTGTGGTTCGGGGCGAAGGCGCTGCCCAGGTAGACGCCGAAGAGGCCCTGGTGCACGGCGATGAACACCAGGCCCTGCAGCGGGCTGAGGACGACGAAGACCGCCGCCAGGTACAGCACGGCGTGGCTCGCCAGCAGCGCGATCTCGGTCGGGCGGCGGCGCAGTTTCGCCCGGAACACGGCCTGGACGCTGCTGAGGTGCAGGCTCATCGCCTCGAGCGTCAGCAGCGGCAGGAACAGGTAGCCCTGCACGCGCACGACGGCCGCGCGCAGTCCGTGCAGCCCTCCGGCCTGACCGGCGGTGAACGCCAGCGGCACCACGACGATGTCCGGGTCGGCGCCCTCGGTGTTGGGGTTGGCGTGGTGCCGGTTGTGCTTGTCGATCCACCAGCCGTAGCTCAGCCCGATGGCGAGGTTGGCGTGAAACAGGCCGAGGAGGTCGTTGGCGCGGCGGGATCGGAAGATCTGGCGGTGTCCGGCGTCGTGGCCGATGAACCCCACCTGCGTGAACAGCGCCGCCAGGAGCACTGCGGTGAGCAGTTGCCACCAGGACTGCCCGATGAGCACGAACGCCGTCCAGGTGGCGACCAGCAGGCCGCCGACGGCCACGATCCGGGTCGCGTAGTAACCGCCGCGGCGATCGAGCAGCCCGGCCTGCTTCACGCGGCGGGAGAGTTGGGCGTACTGACTGCCGAGGTTGCCCGGCGTCGGCTGAACAGACGTGCTCATGAGGTATCCCCAACCGTGGGAGGCGTGACGGCGAAACACTGCGTCACCAGGGTCTGGGGAGGCCCTGCCCACGCTACCCCGCCCGCACCTGGCCCGCACGCGGCACAGGAAGGGAGCTACGCCGGGTTGAGGATGGCCGCCGCGCGGAGACGGTTGCCGGGGTCCGCCGCGGCGGCCATCATCGCCTTGGCGTCGGCCTCGCCGGTCGTGGGTGGCACGACGAGCAGGTCGATCTGGACGCCACGGCCGGTGGTGGCGACCACGACCGCCGGATTCAGGGTGTCGAACCAGCCGATCCGCACGACGCCGTCGGGAACCGCCAGCCGCCGCACCCGGGTGTCCCAGGCGTCGGCGTTGAGCATCAGCCGATGGATCGGTCCGTAGCGGGCGGTCAGCGCGACGACCAGCCCCGGCAGCTCGGCCACCGGATCGGTCGACCGGGGCCACCAGCCGCCGTCGAGGACGGACACGTTGGTGCGCTCCTCGGCGAGCTCCAGCCGGGGTGTGGACGGCGGGCCGGGTGGGACGACAGTGGCACGCTGGGCGGTGGTGAGCACGGTGGCCCGCTTCCATCAAGGCGATCAAGGCGGGCCGGCAAGCGTGGACCCGATCGCCAACGAGTGGGAGCGACACGCCCACCATACGCCTGTTCGACGCCCGCGAACGGCGCCGGAGGTTGTGTTCCAACACCGTGGGTGCTACACCGGTGTTAGCACTCGACCTATGCGAGTGCCAGCCGCATTCGGTTGTGACCGTTTCCGCCACGGTCATCGCAGGTCGGTCCGAGCAGTGCCGCCCCGTTTTGGCACACCGATCCAGAGGACGACACAGATGGCCAAGTTGATCGCTTTCGGCGAAGAAGCCCGCCGCGGACTTGAGCGAGGGATGAACACCCTCGCCGACACGGTGAAGGTGACGCTCGGCCCGCGGGGCCGCAACGTCGTCCTGGACACCAAGTGGGGTGCGCCCACCATCACCAACGATGGTGTGAGCATCGCCAAGGAGATTGAGCTTCAGGATCCCTACGAGAAGCTGGGTGCCGAGCTGGTCAAGGAGGTCGCGAAGAAGACGGACGACGTCGCCGGTGACGGCACGACGACCGCGACCGTCCTCGCCCAGGCGCTGGTCCGTGAGGGCCTGCGCAACGTCGCCGCGGGTGCGAACCCGCTCGCGTTGAAGCGCGGCATCGAGGCGGCGGTGGCCTCCGTCATCGAGCAGCTGGCCGGGATCGCCAAGGACGTGGAGACGAAGGAGCAGATCGCGGCGGCCGCGTCGATCTCCGCCGGTGACTCCACGGTCGGCGAGATCATCGCCGAGGCGATGGACAAGGTCGG
>NZ_JBHSIU010000006.1:0-5719 GCF_042653625.1 Dactylosporangium cerinum
CGTTTCATTCGGTGTTGATGGAGCCGATGCTGGCTGAGTTCGAGCGGGTGGTGCGGGGGTTGTCGTTCAATGCGCCGGCGGTGCCGGTGGTGTCGAATGTGACCGGGTTGCTGGCTGGGGATGAGGTGTGTACGGCGGAGTATTGGGTGCGGCATGTGCGTGCGGCGGTGCGGTTCGGTGATGGGGTCCGCTGCTTGCATGAGCAGGGTGTGCGGGTGTTCGTGGAGTTGGGTCCGGGTGCGGCGTTGACCGCGATGGTCCAGGACAACCTGCCCGAGACAGCGGCAGAGCGGTCGGTGTTCGTGGCCGGGCTGCGTCGTGAAGGTGCCGAGGTTGAGTCGTTGCTGCTGGCGCTGGCTCAGGCGTTCACTGCTGGAGTGGCTGTCCAATGGTCGGCAATGTTTGCCGGGGTCCGGACCAGCCGGGTCGACCTGCCCACATACGCCTTCCAGCGGGAGCGGTTCTGGTTGCAGCCGGCGTCGTCTGTCGGCGATGTTACGGCGGCGGGTCTTGGGGCGGCTGGGCATCCGTTGTTGGGTGCGGTGACGGCGTTGGCTGAGGGTGAGGGGGTGTTGTGGACCGGCAGGCTGTCGGTGCGTACGCATCCGTGGCTGGCTGATCATGTGATGGCTGGTGCGGTGTTGTTCCCTGGGACCGGGTTTGTGGAACTGGCGGCATGTGCCGGGCAGCGCGTCGATTGTGGCGTGTTGGAGGAGTTGACGCTGACCGCACCACTGGTGCTCTCCGGTGACAGCGCGGTCCAGGTGCAGGTGTGGGTCGGCGGACCGCAGGAGGAGTCAGGTCGCCGACCGGTCAACATCTACTCCCGCCCCGACAACGGCGAAGACACCGGCGATGTCTGGGTCCGCCACGCCACTGGGGTGTTGTCTGCGGCGATGTCAGCGCCCTCGTTTGACCTGACCGTCTGGCCTCCACAAGGCGCGGTAGCGGTGGACATCGACGGCTTGTATGAGGGGTTGGCTGAGACCGGGTTCGGCTACGGGCCGGTGTTCCAGGGTTTGCAGGCCGTGTGGCGTCGTGACGGCGAGGTGTTCGCCGAGGTTGTCCTGCCGGAGCCGGCGGCGCAGGAGGCCGGCCTGTTCGGGATGCATCCGGCCCTGCTGGACGCGGCCCTGCATCCGGCACTACTCGGCGCTGGCCTGCTCAAGAGTCTGCTCGAGGTTGAGCAGTCTGATGGCTTCGGTGGCGACGATGGTTTGCGGTTGCCGTTTGCGTGGTCGGGGGTGTCGTTGTTCGCTGCCGGGGCCGGGATGCTGCGGGTGCGGTTGACACTGGCAGGTGATGACGGGCTCGCTCTGGAGGTGGCTGACGGGGCCGGTATGCCGGTGGCGATGGTGGAATCGCTGGTGCTCCGTCCGGTCACCGCCGAGCAGTTGCCTGCTGCCGCCGGTGTATTTGGTGACCGTTTGTTCGAGGTCGACTGGGTGGTCCCGGCCGGGGCTGCGGCAGTGTCGGCTGAGGCGCGGTGGGCGGTGCTCGGTCCGGACGGGTCGGGGTTGGTCGGGTCGGGGGTGCAGCAGTATCCAGACTTGGCGGCGTTGCGGCAGGCGGTCGTTGATGGCGCTCCGGTGCCGGATCTGGTGTTGGCCGCTGACATCCCGGTGTCTGCTGATGGTGAGGTCGGTGTGCGGGTGCGGGCGGTGACGGGTTGGGTGTTGGAGTTGGTGCAGTCGTGGCTGGCTGATGACCGGTGGGGTGCGGCCCGGTTGGTGGTCCTGACCCGGGACGCGGTCGCCGTGAGGGCTGGTGATGGTGTTGATGTGGTGCTGGCGTCGGTGTGGGGTTTGGTGCGTGCGGCGCAGTCGGAGCATCCTGACCGGATCGTGTTGGTGGATGTGGATGGCCGTCCGGCGTCGTGGCGGGTGTTGCCGGCGCTGTTGGGTGGGGATGAGCCGCAGTTGGCGATCCGTGACGGTGGTGCCGTCGTTCCCCGGCTGGTGCGGACCGGACTGGTACCCCGGCCTGACACGGATGTCAGCGCTGGTTTCGGTTCCGGGATGGTGTTGGTGACCGGCGGGACCGGCGGTGTGGGGGCGTTGGTGGCCCGGCATCTGGTGCTCCGACATGGGGTGCGGCATCTGGTGCTGACCAGCCGCCGTGGTCTTGATGCTCCGGGTGCGGTGCAGCTGCAGGAGGAGCTGTCCGGGTTGGGCGCGCAGGTGCGGGTGGTGGCGTGTGACGTCGCCGATCGGGATGCCGTCGCGGCGTTGCTGGCTGGCGTGGCGGGGGATCGGCCGTTGACGGCGGTGGTGCACGCGGCTGGGGTGCTGGACGACGGGGTGGTGTCGGCGCTGACGCCGCAGCGGGTCGATGCGGTACTGCGGCCGAAGGCTGACGGGGCGTGGCACCTGCACGAGCTGACCCGGGACATGGATCTGTCGGCGTTTGTGTTGTTCTCTTCGGTGGCGGGGACGCTGGGGTCTGCTGGTCAGGGGAACTATGCCGCGGCGAATGCGTTCCTGGACGGGTTGGCGCAGGCTCGTCGGGCGGCGGGGTTGCCTGGGGTGTCGCTGGCGTGGGGGTCGTGGGGCGACTCTGATCCGGGCCGGACGTTGAGTGCACAACAGGGCCTGGAACTGTTCGACACCGCGGTGCTGGCCGGGCTGTCCGCACCGGCGCACCTGGTACCGGCACTGCTGGATACCAAAACTCTGCGCGGGGCGGGCCCGGTCCCGGCACTGCTGCGCGCGCTGGTACGGCGGCCGGTTCGCCGGATGCAGGCCACCGCGTCTGCGGGCGAGTCGATGCTGGCCCGGCGCCTGACCGGGATACCCGCGACGGAACGGCAGGCGGTGGTCCTAGACGTGGTCCGCGGTGAGATCGCCATGGTGCTGGGCCATGCCACCGCGGCGGCGGTGGACCCGGACCGGGCGTTCACCGAGGCCGGGTTCGATTCATTGACTGCGGTGGAGCTTCGTAACCGGTTGGGGGCTGTGACCGGGTTGCGGTTGCCGGCCACGTTGGTGTTTGACCATCCGAACCCTGCTGCGTTGGCGGCGTTCCTGACCGGGCAGGTCGCGGGGACCGCCGGGGCGGCGAGTGTGGCGGTGGCGCCGGTGTCGGTGTCGGTGGACGAGCCGATCGCGATCGTGAGCATGGCCTGTCGACTGCCGGGGGGCGTGCGTTCCCCGGAGGAACTGTGGGATCTGGTCGCGTCCGGCGGTGACGGGATCTCGGAGTGGCCGACTGACCGGGGCTGGGATGTGGAAGGCCTGTTCGACCCAGATCCGGATCGGCCGGGGACCAGCTACGTGCGGGACGGCGGGTTCCTGTACGACGCCGCGGATTTTGATGCGGGGTTCTTCCGGATCAGTCCGCGTGAGGCGTTGGCCATGGATCCGCAGCAGCGGCTGTTGCTCGAGGCCGCGTGGGAGACGTTCGAACGAGCAGGTATCGATCCCGGGTCGGTCAAGGGCACGGACACCGGCGTATTCGTGGGCCACATCAGCCAGGGATATACCGAGCTGCTGCTGAACCTTGGACAGAGTCTTGAGGGTCTCCGGCTCACCGGTAGCACCGCGAGCGTGGCATCGGGTCGTTTGGCGTACACCTTCGGGTTGGAAGGGCCGGCGGTCACGGTGGACACGGCGTGTTCGTCGTCGTTGGTGGCGTTGCATCTGGCGTGTCAGTCGCTGCGGCAGGGCGAAAGCTCGCTCGCGTTGGCCGGCGGTGTGACCGTGCTGGCGTCGCCGGTGGTGTTTGTGGAGTTCAGTCGGCAGCGGGGGTTGGCTGCGGATGGGCGCTGCAAGTCTTTCGCTGGGGCCGCGGATGGTACGGGGTGGAGCGAGGGTGTCGGGTTGCTGCTGTTGGAACGTCTCTCCGACGCCCGACGCAACGGCCACCAGGTGCTCGCAGTCATCCGGGGCAGTGCCGTGAATCAGGACGGTGCGAGCAACGGGTTGACCGCGCCGAACGGTCCGTCGCAGCAGCGGGTGATCCGGCAGGCGTTGGCGAACGCGCGCCTCTCACCCACTGACGTGGACGCGGTCGAAGCCCATGGCACCGGGACGATGTTGGGTGACCCGATCGAGGCGCAGGCGCTGCTGGAGGTGTACGGGCAGGAGCGCGACGATCGGGAGCCGTTGTATCTGGGGTCGTTGAAGTCGAACATCGGTCATACCCAGGCCACGGCCGGGGTGGCTGGCGTGATCAAGATGGTCATGGCGATGCAGGCCGGCGTCCTGCCGCAGACGTTGCATGTCGACGAGCCCACCCCGCACGTGGACTGGTCCTCCGGTGCGGTAGAGCTGTTGACCGAGGCCCGGTCGTGGCCGGAATCAGGGCGGCCGCGTCGGGCTGGGGTGTCCTCGTTCGGGGTCAGCGGGACCAACGCCCACATGATCCTGGAACAGGCTCCCAACAAGGCGGATCAAGAACCCGATTTGGTTTCGGGCGAATCGTTGCCGGTGTTGGCCGGGTCGTTGCCGGTGGTGCCGTGGGTGTTGTCGGGTCGTAGCGCTGCGGCGTTGGCTGGTCAGGCCGAGCGGTTGCGGGCTCTGATCGGCGGGGCCGGGTCCGGTTTCGGGTTGAGTGATGTGGGGTTCTCGCTGGCGGGTTCGCGGGCGGTGTTTGAGCATCGGGCGGTGGTGGTGGCTGGGGATCGGGAGGGGTTCCTGGACGGGTTGGGTGCTCTGGCGCGGGGTGAGGCCGGGCCCAACACGGTCGGTGGTGTTGTTTCGGGTCCTGCGAAGTGCGTGTTTGTGTTTCCTGGTCAGGGTTCCCAGTGGGCTGGGATGGGTGTGGAGTTGTTGGATTCCTCTCCGGTGTTCGCGGCGTGGATGGCGGAGTGTGAGAAGGCATTGGCGCCGTTTGTGGACTGGTCGCTGTCTGAGGTGCTGCGGGGAGCGCCCGGGGCGCCGGGGCTGGATCGGGTGGATGTGGTGCAGCCGGCGTTGTTCGCGGTGATGGTGTCGTTGGCGCAGGTGTGGCGTGCGGCTGGGGTGGTGCCCGCGGCGGTGGTGGGGCACTCGCAGGGGGAGATCGCGGCGGCGTTTGTCGCGGGTGGGTTGTCGTTGGCGGACGCGGCGAAGGTGGTGGCGTTGCGGAGCCGGGCCCTGGCTGGGTTGGCTGGGGGTGGTGGCATGGTGGCGGTCGGGTTGTCGAAGGAGCAGGTGCTGGCGCGGTTGGAGCGGTGGGCCGGGGCTTTGTCGCTGGCGGCGGTGAACGGTCCGGCGTCGGTGGTGGTTTCCGGTCGGCCGGAGGAGCTGGAGGAGTTCGTGGCGGTCTGCCAGGCCGACGGGGTCAGGACCCGCAGTATCCCGGTGGATTACGCCTCGCATTCCCCGCAGATCGAGTCAATCCAGGAACTGTTGCTGGAGATGCTGGCTGATGTGGCGCCGGTTTCGGGCGGTGTGCCGTTCTACTCCACGGTGACCGGAGGTGTGTTGGACACCGCGGGGTTGGATGCGGGGTACTGGTATCGGAATTTGCGGCAGACGGTGGAGTTCGGGGACACGGTGGGGGTGTTGTTGGCGGAGGGGTGTCGGGTGTTCCTGGAGGTGAGTCCGCATCAGGTGCTGACCGGTGGGATTCAGGAGAGTTTCGACGCGGTGTTGGCTGTGCCCGCTGAGGGGACGGTGTTGGGTTCGCTGCGCCGGGATGAGTCGGATGTGCAGCGGCTGCTGCTGTCGATGGCGCAGGCGTTCACCGCCGGCGTGGCGGTGCAGTGGCCGGCGGTGTTCAGCGCGGTTCCCGCTGT
>NZ_JBHSIU010000007.1:0-53686 GCF_042653625.1 Dactylosporangium cerinum
CATGGATCTCGAGGACACCGGATGCCGGGCGCGGTTGCTGATCCGCGACCGGGACGGCAAGTGCCCGAAACTGGTCGACGCGATCCTCGCCGATGCGGGCATCACCGTGGTGCTCAGCGGTGTCCGGACGCCGAGAATGAACTCAATCATGGAACGGTGGGTGCAGACCTGCCGCCGTGAACTGCTGGACCGGACTCTCATCTGGAACCAGCGACATCTATTGCACGCCCTGCGCGAGTTCGAGGTGCACTACAACGGCCACCGCCCGCACCAAGGCATCGCGAACGCGCGACCGTCGCGTCCATTGCCGCCGCCGATCGCCGACCCGGACAAGATCCGCCACCTCGACATCCGAAGACACGACCGCCTCGGCGGCATCCTCCACGAGTACCAACACGCCGCATGAACTGCACGGACAAGGTTTTCGGCAAGCGCACCGCCGTCGTGCGTCAACGTTGGCTCACGCCGAAGCGGAAGGTGCCTATGCCAGTCGAATCGTCGTGGATGGCCCGACAATCGTGGGGGTTTGGTTGCGATCGGACCTTCGACACCGTTCTGGTACAAAATGTCCGACTCTAGTGTGTTCGGGTACACGCTTGAACACCCAGCCGTAGCAGCTACGACTCCCTGCGGTGTTCAAGCGAAAAAGTTCTGACACCACCGCCAGCAGCCAAAGAGTTGGCCCGGAACGCAGCGACGTTACCTATCTGCCAATCGACGGTCTGTTCAACATCAGCGCGCAGCTCACACGCGCGTTCAAGACGTCGACGATCGGCCGTCTTCTTAACGCGGTAGCCCGACGTTCGCACCTAACCAGTCCTCGCCGGAGTGACGTCGCACGCAAACGGTGGGTCCGTACGTCGATGACCTCATGCGATGGCAGCCGCTGCCGACCACCGTCGCCGGATGGATCCCGCTGACCCTGAGTACCTGCACTGTCAGCACCGCCACCCTGTACCGGCACTACCTCGAACTGTTCGCTCAACGCCACGGCGACGACGACCTCGCCAACGTCCGCGCCACCCACATCAACGACTTCGCGGCCTGGGCTCAGACCATCGCGCAACGCCGACGGTCCTCGATCGACGGTCGCAGCGCCAAAGAACACGCCATCGCCGCCGTCCGCAAACTCTTCACCGTCGCCATGCAAAACGACATCATCACCGGCAACCCCGCCACCGTCATCGCCAAACCTCGCCGCCACCCCACCCGACGTGCACCCCTGACCAACGAACAACTCAACGACATCTTCGACGTCGCCGCCGACCACGAGACCCTCCTGTTGCGGTTCCTCCTCGAAACCGCGTGCCGCCGGGAAGGCCTGCTCGACCTCACCCCAACATCGGTCCATACAGCACGCCAGACCGTCATCCTCAACGAGAAACACACCAAACACCGCGAACAACCAATCTCTGCCACCGTCACGAACGCACTCGCTGACCCCAACTGCCCGCTGTACGCCTGGACCCGCCGCCGCCTCGACACACTCTGGAACCGCCTCGGCCGCGAACTCGACTGGTTTGCCGCCCTCGCCGTCACCACACACTGGTTCCGGCACACCACCATCACCCGCGTCGAACACCGCACCGGCAGCTACGCCCTCGCCGCCGCGTTCGCCGGCCACCAACTCCCCGGCAGCACCGGAACCTACATCAACATCACCGTCGCCGACGTCTGTTGGGCCTTCCAACAAGCCGGCTACGGCAACCACCCACTCGCCCAACACTCCCACCGGCAGCAATAGCGGCAACCCGCCGGCAGGCACAACTACCGGCGGGACACCAAGCCACACCCAATCGAACGACTCAACCTTGGGTGGACAAGAGGGTCGGCGGGAGGGCGTTGCTCATCGCCGTTCGGACGGCGGAGAACCGGATCCGTTCCTGCTCCAGGCGTACCGATGGGCCGAGGGCGTCCTCTACGAGGTCGCGGTACAGGCTCGCTTCGTGGTCGTCGAGCGCCGGGAGATGCGCGGAGACCGGCGTCGGCTCGCGCACCCACTGGGTTTCGTGCGCCAGCAGGGTGGTGCGGTCCATGAGCATGGAACGGGTCGAAGGAAACAGTTGCCGGAGCCTGCTGAGGATGGCGAAGCCGTGGGTGTCGATGTCACCCCAGTAGATCAGCTGCCGTTCTGTGAGCCAGTGCAGCGGCTCCAGCGTGGAGAGGGCATAGCCGCCGCCGAAGATGACGACCGCGTCGGGCGCGGACGGGAGGGCGAGGTAGGTCACCTCGTTCTCCACGACGTAGACCGTCGAGGCTTGCAGAGGCGTCGCGGTGAGTTCGTCGACCCGGATCGCGATGTCGCTGTATGGTCCGGCAAGGTTGACAGACGGGTCCAGGCGTCGGACCCGGGCGTAGGCGGGCTTCTTGCGGAACCGATATCGCCCGGCGAAGTCGCTCGCTGGGACCTCGGCGACGATGCGGTGTTCGGGCAGTTGCCGGTCCAGCAGGCTCGCCAGGATGCTGCGGTGCTGTTCGATGAACTTGGTGTCGACGCCGGGTACGTCGACCTGGCGCAGGTACACGTCGGCGCCGGTGTTGGCCTCGATCCACAGAACCGTGTCGAGGAGCGCGGCCCAGTGCTGTTCGTGGTGCAGGACCTTCATCGGCTGCGCGGCCAGGTAGTCGACCAGCGCCGGCGCTCGCCGCCGGGTGAGTTCGATGAGTTCGTCGAAGCACTGTGCCTGCCGTGTGACACCGAGGATCTGCCACAGCTGCCGGGGTGTGTCGATCCAGGCCCGGCACGGCAGGGTGTTGGTGCCGACGTGCCGGCCGCCGACCGGCCGGTGTTCGAGGCGGAACAGTCGTGGGTCGGCGGCGCGCCATCGTTCGGCCCAGGCCTGCGCAGCGGCGAATGCGGCGGCGATCTCGCGCGCTGTCGGTGCCCGGATCGGGACGGCGACCGGTTGCCAGTCGGCGCCGGCGGCGGAGGCGGCGAGAAAGTCGCCGCGGTCCCAGCGGCGGCGGAGCACGTCGGTGACGTCGGTCGGCGTGGTCCATGGTTCGCGTGCGGGCGTCCGGCCGGGCATGTCAGTGTGCACCGATCTCGACGGCGCCGCGTTGGTGGACGTGGAGCTGCCGTCGGGCCCGATATTCGTCGATGGTCAGGGTTTGCAGTCGTGAGTAGCTGCCGCCGGGGTTGTCGACGTAGCCGACGGCGGCGACGAACGGCTCGATCACGTGGATCTTCTGGAGCGGGGTGACGATCAGCAGTTGCAGGCCGAGGCTCTGGAACAGCCGGAGCGCGAACCGGGCGGACTCCTCCGAGCCGCGGCCGAACGCCTCGTCGATGACGACGAACCGGAAGGTCCGCGACGGTCCCGGGTCGTGGTCGAGCTTGAACTGGTACGCGAGGGAGGCGGCGAGGATCGTGTAGGCGAGTTTCTCCTTCTGGCCGCCGGACTTGCCGCCGGAGTCGGAGTAGGTCTCGTGTTCGGTGTCGTCGTTGCGCCAGCGTTCAGAGGCCGCGAAGACGAACCAGTTCCGGACGTCGGTCACCCGCCTGGCCCACTGTTTGTCGGCCTCGGTGTGCCCTTCGCGGCCCTTGAACCGTTCGACCAGGCGTTGCACCTGGAGGAACTTCTGCTCGGAGTACTGGTCGGCGTCGTCGCCGGAAAGTGCGCTGTCGGTGCAGGCCCGCATGTCGGCGATGAAGTCGCGCATGTCGGTGCTGGGGTTGCGGTCGCCTTCGAGCCGGATGTATCGGCCGGTGTTGTAGTCGATGCTGACGAGCGACTGGTTGATGATCTCGATCCGCTCTTTGATCATCTCGCTCTGTTTGGTGAGCTGGGAGTGGAAGGTGGCGATGTCGCGGATCGTGTTCGTGTTGAGGTAGAGCTTGAAGTCGGCCTCGAAGCGCGGCAGGTCGTCCTCGACGAGTTGGGCGCGCAGTCGGCGGTACTCCCCCGCCGCGTGGACGGAGTCGTCCATCTCGGTGGTGAGGTGCGGGTAGCTGCGCCCGAAGTTGACCATGTGGGCGACGGCTCGGGATGCTGCCTGGTGCTGACTGCGGGTCGCCGTCTCGACGGCGCGGGTGAGGCGGCTTTGCGCCTCGGCCTGCAGTTGTTCGTACGCCTCGGGCGTCGCCGGTAGCGAGCCGATGTCGGCTGCGAGGCGTGTGAACTGGTGCTGCGCATTTTCGGCTTCGGGTTCGGCGAGCCGCGCCGCTGTCTGTTGTTCGGCGAGCTGGGCGACCTCCAGGAGTCCGCTGACGCGTCCGTGCTCCTTCTGAGCAGTGGCCTGCTGAGTTTCGCGCGTCTTGATTTCGCTTTCGGCGTCCTGCAGCGCCTTCGTAAGTCGCTGGAGCTCACCTGACGACGACTCGATCTGGCGTCGTTCGTTCTCGAGGTCTGCCACCTGCCGAGCTGCTTGTTCCCAGTCGAGATCCGCGAAATCGGTGAGCTCGCCGAGTTTGGCGAGCACGGCGTCACGGTCGGCCGCTGCTTGGAGTTTGCCTTCCAGGGCTTTGCTCCCGGTCGTCGCCGTGCCGTGCTCCGCTGTCAGGGTCGATGCTGTGGCGAGGAGCGCGGCGATCTTCTGCTCGTTGCTCCAGCCGAGGACGTAGGAACTGCGGTCGTCGATGCGGGTCCGGTCGTCCTTCTCGTGCCGTCCCCCGGAGTCCTTGATCTGGCCGGACCTGGTCAAGGCGCGGTCGGCCTGTTGGAACTCGGCCATCGTCTCGACGCACGCGTATCCGGCCCGGCGGCTCAGTTCGGCCGTCAGCCATGGCTGGAACGGACCGTCCCGGACATCGAGCTTGGCGGCGAGGATGTCGTGTCCGCGATGGTCGGGCGGGCGGGTGCCGGCGACGCGGTCCGGAACCCGGTAGTACACCAGCCGGGTCCGCAGATGGTGGTTGTCGATCCAGGCGGCGACCGCCGGATAGTGCGCCTGCGACACGAGCATGGACAGACCGAAGCTGTGCAGGACGCGTTCCGCTGCGCCTTCCCAGTCCGATTCGTCGTCGCGGACCTGGATCAGTTCGCCGGCGAACGGCAGCGTCGATTCGGGGAGGCGGAGTTCGCCGCACATCCATTCGCGGAGTTCGAGCATCCGGCGGGGAATGTTGTTGCGTCGTTGCCGCAGGCTGAGCAGTTCGGCGTTGAGCTCTTCGAGCCGGTCATGGAGTTCTTTGACGCGGTTCATCGCCTCCGCGAACTGGCGTTGGAGGTCGGCCCGGCGTTCCGCGCTGCGATCTGCCTCACGGTCGATCTCCTTGAGGCGGGGGCCGAACTGCTCCGCGGATGCGACCGGCGCGAGGCCGGCCGCGGTCAGTTGGCGGTTGAACCGGTCGGCGCGCTCTTTTCGCCGGTCCTGGGTCCGGCGGGCGTCGACCAGTTCGCGCTCGATCGCGCCGATGCGGTCACCGCCGTGACCCGCTCGTTCCAGCTCCAGTCTTTTCGCCTGTTGCCGCAGGTCTTCGAGCTGTTGGCCGATTGTCGACAGCTGCGTGCCGAGGTCGGTGAGGGTTGTCTGGTGCTGCTCGATCCGGGTTTTCAGCAGGGCGGCGGTACCGTGCGCGCAGAAGTACGGCAGTGCGGCCCGCTGCAGGTTCAGATCCGCGATGCGCACACCCATCCGGTCGTGCTCGTCGCAGAGTTCGATCATCGGTGCCAGGGCGGCGAGCTGCTCCCGCGCGACCTGCACCGCCTGATGGGCGGTGGTGAGGTCGTCGAAGTGGTCGATGAGTTGCTTGATCCAGGTGTCCGCGTCGAAGGGTTCGAGCATGTGGCTGCGGACGAAGGCGTTGAGGTTCTCGACTGCTTTCATGGAGACGGTCTGATGGAACAGGTCCATCGCCTGGTCGGAGCTGATGCCGAGCCGTCGTCGGTAGTCCTTGCCGTACTCGGGGAAGTGGTCATAGACCTTCGCGCCTGTCTGCCGTAGCCGGCGGCGCAGGTGGCTGATCTCGGTGCCGAAGTCCACGAAGTCGGTGTCGACGCCGAGGCGGCCGTCGGCGACGACGAACAGGCGCTCCGGCTGTCCCGGGTTGCCCTCATGCAGCCAGAACACCTGGGCGACGGTCACCTGCGTGTCGAGGTCGGTGTTGCCGAACACTCCGAGGATGACCGAGTAGCAGCTGCCCCGCCGCAGCGCTACCGGTCGCGAGACCCCAGTCAGCTCGTTGCGTTCGGACTTGTGGTGGCCAAGGACGTAGGAGCGGAGGCTGCGTTCGCGGGTTTCTGCGCCGGCGGCCTTGTTGTAGGAGATCTTGTTCGCCGGAAGCAGCAGTGTCGTCACCGCGTCGACCAGGGTGGACTTTCCTGAGCCGATGTCTCCGGTGAGTAGGCCGCTGGCGCCGGCCAGGGTCAGCATCCAGACCCGCTGGTCGAACGTGCCCCAGTTGCGGACCTCCAGCCGGTGCAGCCGGTACCCGGGGCCACCGTGGACCACATCGTCGAGCGTCAGATCCTCCGTCACGCGGTGCCCTTCCCGTCCCGGCCGGCGAACTCCGCCGCGTACTCCCCCAGCCGCGCGTCCAGCTCCGCCAGCCACTGCGCGTCGACGAACGCTTTCAGGATGCGGCGCACCTCGTAGCTGCCGTCGCCGTCGTTGACGCGCCGGAGGAATCCCAGGTCCACGGCCTTGGCGATATGGGCGTCGATCTGGTCGATGAGCCGGGCGTCGGTGCCGGTGTCCGGCAGGAACACCGTCAGCATGTCGATGATCTGCTGCCGGGTCAGCACCATGCGGGTCTCGCTCGAGTTCGCGTCGAACTCAGCGAGCCGCTTACGCAGCAGCGCCAGCAGCACGCTCACGTGCAGCGACAGCTGTCTGCGGGCGACCAGCCGTGGCACCGCAACCTCGTCGACGGCTTCGTCGTCGGGTCTTCCGCGCAGGCAGGCATAGCCCTCCGCCTCGTCGATGAACACGACGAGTCCCATGACCGCGACGTAGTCCCGCACCTGCGACTGCAGCTGCAGCAGATGCCGCCACGGCACCTCATGAGTGTCGCGATAGACGACACCCTTCAAGAGGTGCGTGACCGCAACGGACAGGTCCGGCTGGGACTCGGCTGCGCCGCGACCGTTCATGCGGCTGCCCTCGATGCCGTCACTCGGGCGTAAATGATTCGGGGCATGGTCACCCGTTTCCCCACACCGTCGGGATCCTGCCAGTGGACCTCGGCGGGCTGACGTTCGTCGAATACGACATCGAAGGCGGGATCCGTCAGCGACAGGTAGGTCACCAGCTCGGCGAGCCCTTGCCGGAGCGGCCGACGGGACACCACCTCCACGAGTTCAACCTGCGAACGGTCCCGCAGCATCGCGCGGACCTCCTCCCGGAGGGGCTCCGGGTCGACATGGACCTGCTCGAACAGGACCGAGAAGTCGACGACCTCCGCAGCGGCCTCGACCGACGCGGAGCTGTCCAGCGCGGCCTTCGACCGTGGCCGGTACAGCGGACGCTCCATCGGCAGGGCAACCGTCGGGGCGACGGCATCGATCTCCATCGTCAGGTGAGCGTCGGGATGCCGGCGAAGACTTAGGGCGTGGGTTTCGATGCTGCGCAGCAGGTCCATCACCCGCCGGTTCTCCAGCCACACCTGGTCGTCGAGGAACCGGCGCAGCTGCTCGGACAACAGCCGGACCGTCGCCTGGGTCCGCTCGGCCGCGTCGAGCCAGTCGTAGTGGATCCTGCGCATCCGCGGGTCCGGGCCGCCGATCCCGGGCAGCGCCTGCACCCGGTCCAGCAGGGTCGTGAACTCTGCCTGCCGTGCGTGTGACAGCAGGAAATCGTAGAACGCGTGGAAGCTGCGGCCCTGGTCGGAGTCGGCAATGGTGCTGCGGTCGCCGAGCACCTCGTCGAGGTACGCGCCCTTCGACCCGCTCCACAGCGCGACGCGCTCCCGCAGCTCGCGGTCCAGCGCCCGGAAGTTCGCCTCGACCTCACGGAAGTCCGCCAGCAGGTCGCGGGCGGTGGCGGTGAACTGCTGATACCGGTCGCGCTGTGCCGTGTCGTCCAGCAGCGGCAACTCCCCGTCCCGGATCCGGGCGATCTCACCGTCGATCTCGGCGCGACGCCGGTACAGCTCGGCCAGCCGGACGTCCGGGTCTGTCTCCGCACCGAATGCCATCTGCCGCAGCAGCTCAAAAACGATGTTGAGCCGCGACTCGGTACCCACGAACGACCGGGCCTGCAGCGACCGGACCCACGCCAGTGCCTTCTCCACCGCCGGTGTCGCATCGAAATGCGCCTCGTCGGAGCCGGTCGGGTAGTACTTGCGCAGCCAACCGGCGTCGGCACGGGCCCAGTCGTCCAGATACGCCTTGCCCGGCCGCGGAAACCGCGGCTCCTCCCCGCGCTCGTTGAGGTCGAGCAGCTCATCGTCGAGACGCGCAGCCAACTCGACCGCGGACACCGATCGGGCGTTCTCGTCGACGAAGACCTTCCCGAGAAACGCCAGAATCAGCGGCGCGTGCTCGGCGCGGAGCAGCTTCCACGCGGCGTGATTGCGCTGCAACACGTCAACGTCATCGAAGTCCACCAGCACCTCACGATCAGCTCACCTGAGTGATACACCATGCTACGAGGACCCCACGACATTTCGTACGGTGGACAACCTCTGGCGGCCGCAACCACATATCTTCCGCGCCGGGGGCGATCCCCGTTCACCTGCGTCATTTCGAGCCACGCTGATCGCAGGCAGGGACTCCGACAGCACTCGTCCATCCGGGGTGCGGCTCGGTGATATGGCGGTGTGCTCCATGACGCCATCCTCTGCGGCTGGTATCTCGCCCGATGGCGAGCGAAGCGGGCACCGTCGCCCCTGGTTGCGTGTCCTGTCCTGTCCGGCTGGCGCGTCTTGTGGTCACGGTTGGGCTGGGTGCTCCGACTGGTTGAGCACCAGACGATCGCGACGGTGTCTGGGCCGATCATTTCCCGGCTGCGCCGCGTCAACGTCCGGCGACGACGCCCGTGCTGTTGCGCGTTCGTGGGTTCCGGCTCACTGAGCGGCCCCCGGTCAGGCCTCGCAGTGTCCGCGTCAGGACGGTGGTCGTCGTGGCGAACACAAGGCCCACCGGCATCACGACGGCCCACGCAGGGTCGTGGCCGCGCAGGGCGGCGACCACTGGCGTGACCAGGATCGGTAGGCAGGTCAGCGCCAGGAACACCAGCTGTCCGGCGGCGGTGGCGTAGCCGAGCGGATGGCGGCGCAGCAGCAGCACCCCGCTGACGGCGACGGCGGGCAGGAAGAACGCCAGGTCGAGTACGTGCACCGGGTTCGTCGGTACGTTCCAGTCGGTCGCGCTGCGCGATGAGCCGCCCGCTGCCAGGTCGGGGATGATCTCGCTGAGCCAGATCGCTGCGAACAGGGTGGCAACGCCGATGAGCAGCCACGCCGTCAACGGCATTGCCCGCCCGGCGTAACGTCCCTCGACCGCCGCGACGTTCAACGTCGCCACGCCGCCGATGAGCGCGAACGTCGCCAGTCCGAGGACCGCGGTCCAGAGCAGGAACAGCGGGCCGAACTGCACCGAGAACGCGTAAATGGCGTAGTTGTAGACGGTGAAGGCCAGGCAGCCCAGCCACGTGAGGTAGGCGCGCAGCGACCCGCGGACCGCGGCGGCCCCGAGCACGACGAGCAGCGGCGCGACCAGGGCCAGGTTCACCACGTCCTGCGCCGCCGCCGCGTCGGCCAGGACGGTGGTCTCCCTGCCGTAGATCCGGTGCCCGGCGAGGAGCCCGGCGATGCTGCCCGCCGCGGCGAGACCGGCGGCGGCCGATGCCAGCCGGCTCCAGCGCCGCGCCAGCCGGACCGGCACGTCGCCGGTCCGGTGTGCGGTCCACCTCGGGCGGAACCGGGCCCGCGCGGTGGAGGCAGGTGGCATGCTCACACCGCCCGCCGGCGGGCCCAGCGGACCAGTTCGTCCACGCCCCACACGACGACCGGGAACGGGGCGATGATCGCCAGCTGGGCGGGGCTGACCGCGGCGGTGCCGAAGATGTCCTGCAGCGGCGGGGTGTAGATGACCGCGGCGGTGAAGACCAGCTCGAACGCGATCCCCCACAGCAGGAACCGGTTGGTGAACAGCCCGATCGTGAACAGCGACGCGCGGTCGGTGCGGGCGGCGAACGCGGTGCCGATCTGGCAGGCGACGATGCCGGCGAACGTGATCGTGGTGGCCTGCAGGTAGGCGTGGTGTAGTGGCGTGCCGGCGCCGGTCGGGTCGCCGGGGTGCCAGCCGGCCCGCCACAGCGTGAACAGGTAGCCGCCCATGACCAGTACCGCGGAGACCCCGCCGAGCAGGAGCCAGGCGCGGACCAGCAGGGCCCGGTCGATGACGCCCGCGGCACGGGGGCGCGGTGGGCGGTCCATCAGCCCGGGCTCGGCGGGTTCGCGGCCCAGCGCCAGGGCGGGCAGGGTCTCGGTGCCCAGGTCGATGGCGAGGATCTGCAGCACCGTCAGCGGCAACGGGATCGCCCCGCCGGACAGCGCGAAGATCAGGAATGGCACGACCTCCGGAACGGCGTGGGCGAAGATGTACAGCACGAACTTGCGGACGTTGGCGAAGACCCGGCGGCCGGCGTCGACGGCGACGACGATGGTGGCGAAGTTGTCGTCGGTGAGGACCATGGTGGCGGCTTCGCGCGCGACGTCGGTGCCGGAGCGGCCCATGGCCACGCCGATGTCGGCGTGCCGCAGTGCCGGGGCGTCGTTGACGCCGTCGCCGGTCATCGCCACGGTCTCGCCCTGGGCCCGCAGTGCCTCGCAGATGCGCAGCTTCGCCTCCGGGGACACCCGCGCGAAGACGATCTCGTCGCCGCCGGCGAGGATCGTGTCGAGTTCACTGTCGGTGAGCCGGTCGAGTTCGTCGCCGGCGACGATCCTGCGGCCCTCGTGGCCGAGGCCGACCTGTCGGGCGATCTCCGCGGCGGTGGGCCCGTAGTCGCCGGTGATGACGTGGATGCGGATGCCGGCGCGGTGCGCGGCGGCGACAGCGGCGGCGACGCCCGCGCGGGGCGGGTCGACCATCGCGACCAGTCCTAGCAGGGTGAGCCCGGACTCGGCCTGCTGCCGGTCGGTAGGGACGTGCTGACCGTGGTCCAGGGTGCGGGCGGCGACGGCGAGCACCCGCAGACCGCGGGCGGCGTACCGGTCCAGGGTGTGCTGGAGGTCCAGGCGGATGCCGTCGTCCAGCGGCTGGAGCCGCCCCTGCGGGTCCAGTACCTGGTCGCAGCAGGGCAGGACAGTCTCCAGGGCACCTTTCGTGCGGATGACCAGCGTCCCGGCGTCCTCGTCCACGGTCGACATGCGTTTGAGGTGGGCGTCGAAGTGGAAGACGGCGCGGCGGGCCGCGTCGCGACCGGCCGGCGTGACGGCGACGTGGAGTTCCTCTGCGAGGCGCAGTAATGCCAGCTCGGTCGGGTCACCGGATCCGGCTGTTTGCGCCTCGGTCGGCGGCTGCGCGGTGGTGCACGCCGCCGCAGTAGCAGCGAGCGCCTTGGCGCGGGTGTCGTCGACAGTGGTGGTGGTCGTGGTGTCGTACTCCGCCCCGGGCAGCCACAGCTGGGTGACCCGCATCCGGTTCTCGGTGAGGGTGCCGGTCTTGTCGGTGCAGATCACCGTCGTCGAGCCGAGCGTCTCCACCGCGGAGAGCCGTTTGACCACCGCGCCGCGGCGGGCGAGGTCCCGCACGCCCGCGGCGAGCGCCAGCGTGATGGTCGGCAGCAGACCCTCGGGCACGTTGGCGACGATCAGGCCGATGGAGAAGCTGATCGCCGCGGCCCAGCCCAGCCCGGCCCACACCCCGACGGGCAGGAACAGCACCCCGACGATGACCGCGACGACCGCGATGATCCAGGTCGCGCGGCGCACCTGCTGTTCCAGGGGGCTGCGTTCGGTGGACACCCGCTGGGACAGGGCGGCGATACGGCCGAGTTCGGTGTGCATGCCGGTGCGGGTGACCACGGTGCTCGCTTCACCACCGGTGCAGGTGGTGCCGCAGAACACCAGATCGGGGGCCTCCAACAGCGAGGTGCCCGCATCGGCGGGCCCTGCTGATCGGGTGGCCGGCATTGACTCGCCGGTCAGTGCGGACAGGTCCAGCACGAGCGATCCGTCGATGATCCGTGCGTCGGCGCAAACCCGGTCGCCCTCGGCGATGATCAGGATGTCGCCGGGCACCAGGTCCCGGGCGGCGATCTCGGACCGGACGCCGTCGCGGAGCACGCTGGTGGTCGACGGGAGGAACGCGGCGAGGGCTTCGACCGCGCGTTCGGCCTGCATCTCCTGGACGAACGCGAACCCGGCGTTGAGCAGGATGACGGCGACGACCGCGACGGCGAGGGCCGGGGACCCACCGAACCAGGCCAGGACCGCCGCAAGCGCGAGCAGGATCGCAAGCGGTTGGGTGAACTGGCCGAGCAGTTCCCGCGGCCAGCGCCGGCCGGTACGGCGGGACAACGTGTTCGGCCCGTAGACGACAAGTCGCCGCGCGGCCTCCCGTTCCGACAGACCGGACCGTGACGTGCGCAGGTCGCCGAACAGATCGACGAGCGGCCGGCGTTCATCGACCGACTCACCGGCGTCGGCCGCACGATCCGGGTCGGGCTGATCGACGTCGACCCGTGGTACGGCCTCAACGGCATGAGGGAATACGACCATGCGGTGCTCCTTTTTGCTGCTGCTGAACCGACGCCTGCGGCTTACTGGTGGGACCAGGCGGGGTCCTGCGGCACCACCACGACGGGGCAAGGTGCGTGCTACACGCAGTGCTGGCTGACCGACCCGAGCAGCATCCCGGCGAACGTGCCGTGTCCACGACTACCGAGGACCAGCATCTGCGCGCCGCTGGCCGCTTCCAACAGGACCTGGACCGGGTGACCTCGCGCGACCCGGGCGCGGATCTCGACGGGCGCATCCGACTTCCCGGTAACGTCGGCGACCGTTTCGGCGAGGATGCTGTCGCTCTCATGCGGCAGGGGCGACCCGCCGTATGAGTAGCCGATCAGCACGGGTTCCTGCCAGGCGCTGACCGCCTCGACTGTCGCGGCGGTCCGCCGGGCCTGGGTGATCGCCCAGCGCAGCGCCATCTTGGAATGAATCGAGCCGTCGACACCGACGACGATGCGCCGCTCGGGTGCCCCGGTCTGATCGTTCATGGTGGACCTTCTCGAGGTGTGTGTATCGGTACGCTCGATGTCGTAGCGCGCCCGAGGCGGAAGATCTGATGGATCGGTGCGCTACCCGGATGTACGGCGCGCAGTTACGGCAGCCACGTGGCCCGGCGTCGACCGACTATGACCCTGATGAGGGATGGTGCTGGCGCCCAGCAGCTGCAGGATGATCAGTCGGCTTCGGCTCGTGAACAGCGCAGCGAGGGCGGCGGTGGACAGCCACCGGGGTCCAGAGCGACAACCTCACCCTACGCGCTTTCGACGCCAGGATCCCCGTGGGCGAGCGCCGATCGGATCGGCAAGGGTAGAGCTCTGTCGCCTGAAGGGATCTCAGCCGGCTAATGCCGTGACCTGCGAGGCCTGCGGACGCGCAAGCGCAACATAGTCGCTGTCCCCTTCGCGGACGGCGACAGCCGGGTCAGCGGTCAAACGCGTCAACTCTGGGCGTAGAGAGGAACCGTCGTGGGCATCACCGGCCGTCAGGTTCGGGCAAGTCCAGCCTCTTCGCGGTCGCCCCGCCGCACTGATCGGGCCGGACAGCGGGACTGCCGTCATCGATGACATCGACGTCGCACGAATGACCCTACCCAGGCGTGCCGAGCTACGCCGGGAGGGGCTCGGCGACAGCCTGCGCCCCCGTCGTGGCCATCGGCGGGTGCACGGCGTACCTACACCCCACCTCGAGTGACCGGGAGGTTCTCGGTGCCGTCGACGACCGATTGCGCGAGCTCGGAGAGGCGGCGGTTGCGGGTGCGGGCCGCACGGCGAAGCAGGGCGAAAGCCTGGTCGAGATCCAGCTGCAGACGTTCGGCAAGGATGCCTTTCGCCTGTTCGATCAGGACCCTGCTGTTCAGCGCGTTCTGCAGCTGATCCGTCAGGGTGTCACGGCTGCGAATCGCGCGCTGCTGCAGCAGCCCGATCGTGGCGACGTCAGCGAGGGCCTTGCCCGCACGGAGCTTGTCCTCATCCAACGCCCCGGCTTCGACGCCGAAGAAGTTCAACGCCCCGATAACCTCAGTGCGCAGACGCATCGGCAGGGCATGGACGGAGATGAAGCCGACCTCCGCGGCCGCGGCCGTGAATTGGGGCCAGCGCCCAGCGGAACGCAGGTCGCTCACCGACACCGGCAGTCCCGTGGTGAAGCAGTCGACGCAGGGACCCTGGTCGGTCTGCAACTGGAACAGCTCCAGCAGCCTGGTCCGCTCCGAGGACGCCGCCACGAGCTGTAGGGTCTCCCGTTGATCGGTGAGCAGGATCCCAGCGGCCGAGACGCCCAACAGCTGGACGCACCGCTCGGTCAGCACGTGCAGGAAGTCGATCACGTCGAAGTCGTCGACCAGCGTGTCCGCCATCTCGACGAGCACATCGGCTAACGCGGCCTCAGCCATCTCAAAGCCCCCTGGTCAAACATCATGCCGCGCGCCCTGCCGGTCGCTTGCGTCGTGGGACGGACCTAACAGCGCACATCCGGCACCGCCTCAGTCACCTTCGGATTGACCGTTGCTGCTAGAGCTCTCGGGGTTGAATCGTAGACGCCGGGTGACCACGTCGCGCGAGACGTCCCGTAGACGCCGGTTGTGGACGTATGCGTAGGCCCGCAGGCGGACAAGGGCAAGCGCCGCCGACAGTCCCAGTTGCACGCTGATCATGCCCGTGGCCTGGTGTACTTCCGGGTGCTGAAGGCTGGCCGGTTCGGGGATGCGCGCCGAGGACGGTGACCCAGCATCGAGCAGGAGCGCGCATGCCGTGTCCGCCAGCATCAGCGCGTCAAGCCCCTGCTCATGATCCAGCTCACCGGGTCCGGTGCGGTAGAGATCTAGAACACCGAGCCGGATCGCGCCGACCTGCAGCGGCAGCGCGAAGATCGCCTGCGCACCCGCCGCTACGGCGGCCGGCGCGAAAGCAGGCCACCGCGCCGAGCTCTGGGCGGTACCGAGGTCGGGGACGAGGACCAGGCCGCCGGCGAGCGCGTCGACGCAAGGACCCTCGCCGAGGGTCAGGCTCAGCTCCTCGATCTCCGAGGCGGTCCGGTCGCTGCTGTAGATGGTCTCGCGTGGAGTGGCGGTCAGCGCCACGGCGATGGCAGCACCGTCCGTGACGGTGGCAGAATTTGCCGCGGCGCACACATGTCCGACCGTCACCGGTCCGCTGTCCGCATACGCCGTAGCGAGACCCCACAGACGCAACCTGCGATCGGCGCTCACGACGTTGCCTGATCCGGATATCTGCACACCGAAGATGTGATCATGAGCCGCCTCCGACACCTCAAAGGTTCGTGCGGCCGCGACAGACGTGCAGCGCAAGACAGGGATTGGATCGAACGCAACTGATCCTCGGCGGCAGGTCGAGCAAATAGTACGCCTGCGCACCGCAGTTCCGGACGTGACACCCGCACGACGCACACCGAACCCACTCCCGCGTCACGCGGCTACCAGATCACGCCGGTGCAGGAGAACGCCCCTACAACCGCACCCGCCAGTCCGAGGCCGGCGATCACCGCTGCGCCGGTCCAGTTTGGGCTGCCGGCGGGTGCGACGAGCTGAAACGTTCAGGGCGCCTGCAACCTCGTTGCCGGCGACTTGCGATGTTCATGACCCACTCGCGGAGCCCGGGCCGGTCGCTGTGCGACGCTTGAATCCAATCCAGAGGCAGTGAAACGATGGCACCACAGATCGCTCAGCAGTCCTCCGTCCAGCCGACCCGGCCGGATTCGACGCTCCTCGACCTCGCGCCGGTCGAAGCCGCCGCGATCGCGCAGGCGCAAAACACGCAGATCAGCGAGATCGTCGAACGTCTTCAGTGGCGGTACACGCGGGATCAGATCTCGATCGTGGACCTCAACCGCCGGGTCCGCGGCTTCTATCGTCAGTTCGACGCGGCCCGCGTGCGCAACTTCGTCGGGATCCTTGTCGAACGTCTCGTACGGCGATCGATCCACTCGCCCGCGCTGAATCCCCGGGTGTAGTCGCGGCCCGGGCGCGCGTACCAGATGCGGACCTCGTCCGTACCGCGGCGGTGGCACCGCCGCGGATGGTCGCAAAACCGGCTGACTGAGCCCGCCTGGACAGGCGGGCTTCGTAACCGCGCACCGAACTGCCCCAACAGCGTGGACGGCAGGCTCGACCCGCAGGCGGCGATCACCGCACCGTGGATCCACTGTCGGCGTGGAGGCGCTGCGCGACCAGCAGGTCAACGATGCGAACCGCAGCGGAGGCCGTGTGGCCGGCGGGCGCGTAGGGTGGTGTTGTCGCTCCGGACCCTGGTGGCTTGCCGTCCGCCGCCGTCGATGCTTGGATCGCCCGGGCCGGATTGCCAGCGCATCCCCGCTGCACGCTCCGCCCAGACGCAACATGGACCTTCGTCTGGAGCCGACATGATCGTCATGGTCATCCTCGCAGGTGTTGTATATGCCATCCTTTTCTTCCGCTATCTCACTCAGCACCCGCAGGGCACGGATGTCGGACCGGGCGAGGGCCGGTCGCTGGCCCCAGCTTCGACCCCGGCACTGCCCTGCTGCGCGTGCGGCGATCTTGCCGACTCCAACGCATCGGCGTGGACCGCGCTGGACGACCACCAGCTGACTCGGCTCCTCAAGGAGTCCTCGTCCTGAACCGCCCATCGGATATCGCTGCCCGGGGAGCTTCAGGGCCTAGCCGTCGCTGACATTGTCGTCCTGCTCATGTACCAGCTGCCGAACGATGCCACCACTGCCGCCGGGCCCTTCGGTGACTGGGATCGGCGGCGACTTCACGGCACGTCTGCATCGACGCCAACCGCGCACCGTTCGCGACGCCACGAACCGGCGTATGGTGCGAGAGCTGCTCCAGACCTCGGTGGCTGACCACCCTAGTGGATCGATGCGTCCCACTGTCGCGGTCATCTCTCGCCACCGAGCGTATGGATCGTCGTCGGTCCCGATGCTGTTGGCTCGTCATATCCGGCAACGATCGGAAGTTCTGTGATGGCAGTGCGATATGGGCTTCTCAGCACCCATCCGCCCACTCGCTGCGGGTTGGCCACCTTCAACGCCGCCCTGGCTGCACATCTGACGGCCGCCGGCGGTCGGTCCGGCGGCATCGTCCGGGTCACCGCCAACGACGACGACCAGCGTCCCGCCCCAGGCGTGGTGCACACCTGGCCGGCGGGGGTTGCCACCGGGTGGCTGGACGCCGCGGCAGCGCTCAACGCCTTCGACGTCGCAGTCGTGCAGCATGAGTACGGCATCTATCCCGGACCTGACGGCGGCGACGTCCTGCCGTTGCTGCGCCGCCTCACCGTGCCAAGCATCGTGGTCCTGCACACCGTTCTGAGCACTCCGACGCCAGGACAGCAGGCGCTGTTGGAGGCCATCGCCGCCACTGCGAGCGCGGTCGTCCTCATGACCGACACCGCCCGCAGCCGGCTCCTGCACGGTTACGCTGTCGACCCCGGCAAGGTCGAGGTCATCCCGCACGGTACCGCCGGGCACACCGACGTCCCCGCCCGACGCCCGTCGGGGTCGCACCTGCTCACCTGGGGGCTGCTCGGTCCCGGCAAGGGCGTTGAGTGGGCGCTGCGGGCCGTCGCGCTGCTGCAGGACCTCGACCCACCGCTGCGCTTCACCGTCGCCGGGCAGACCCACCCGAAGGTCCTCACGCGTGACGGCGACGCCTACCGGAACGGTCTGCACCGTCTCGGCGCCCAACTCGGCATCGCGCACGCCGTGGACTACCAGCCGCGCTACCACGACGAGGACGCGCTGCGCACGCTCATCCGGTCGGCGGATGTGGTGGCGCTGCCGTACGACTCGCTCGAGCAGGTCACGTCCGGTGTGCTCACCGAGGCGGTCGCCGCCGGCGTCCCGGTCGTCGCCACCGCCTTCCCCCACGCCGTTGAGCTGCTCAGCGACGGACGCGGGCTGCTCGTGCCGCACCAGAACCCCGCCGCGCTGGCGACCGCCATCCGGCGGATCATCACCGATCCCGTCCTGGCTGCCCGGCTGTCCCGCCCCCGCACGGCAGCCATGCACTGGCCCGCGGTCGCCGCACGATACGAGGCGCTGGCGGCCGGGCTCATCGCCGCGGCAGCCATCGACGACCGCCGTGCGGCGCGGCCCGCCGAGGCCCGGTCGTGAGCGACGCGCTGCTGGCGTCGCGGCATCACCTGACGCTGGCCCCGGACCCGCGGCGAGTCGTCGTCAAACTGTTCATGCCCGGTGAGGACGCCGTACTGGTACGGCAGCGTACCCACGCGCTGGTCGATCGCATCGCAGGCCTCGGTGACGATGAGGCGGACCTACTGCTGAAGCAGACGCTCATACAGTTCAACCTGCGGCACAGCGACCTGGAGGGCACCTTCCGCCAGCACTACGACATGGTCCGGCACCGCGTCTCCCGCGCCGACGACCTGTCGCCAGCGGGGCGGCTGCTCGTCGGCGCCTACTTCTCCCACGAGTACGCCGTGGAGGCCGCCGCGCTGTGCAACCCGTCAGCAATCGAACACCCGGACCAGTCAGCGCTACAGGACGGCCAGCTGCGGATAGCAGTCAGCCTCCGGCAGATCGGCGAGGGGCACCTGTCCTCCCTCGGTTTCGCCACCGCGGTGATTGGGCCCGCCGGCCACCTGGCCGTCTCCGACCGCTCCGGCCCCCTCGTGGTCGGCCAGCGCACCACCGCGGACCACCGGCGCGACCTGCTCGCCGCGGGCATGACCGACGCCGGTGGGGACAACGAGATCTCCGCCAGCGTCCTCGACACGCTGCCGGCCCTCTTCGACGAGGCCGCGCTGGAACGGGCGATCGGGCGCCTGCCGTCCGCCCTGCACTCGCGGACCGCTGCACAACGCACCCTCGAGCAGCTCCGCCGGACCAACGCAGCCAGCTACGCGACCGCCTTTCCCACCGACACCCGGCTGGAGCAGCGGGTGCTCTGGCCGGGCACGCCCACGGAGAGTAACGGCATGGAGGACGCCCGTTTCGTCAGATTCCGCGAACCGGACGCCGAACCCGTCTACCAGGCCACGTACACCGGCTACGACGGCAGGCACATCGCCGCACGCATGCTCAGCAGCATCGATCTTCGCCGCTTCACCATGACGCCCATGCGCGGCCCGGGAGCCCGGAACAAAGGCATCGCGCTCTTCCCACGCCCCGTCGACGGGCGACGTCTCGCGCTGAGCCGCTGCGACGGCGAGACCATCGGCCTCATCACCCTCGACGCGGAAAGCCGATGGACCGCGCCGGTGCCACTGCGCGGGCCGCACCGCGGCTGGGAACTCATCCAGGTCGGCAACTGCGGGTCGCCGATCGAGACCGCCGCCGGCTGGCTCGTGCTCACCCACGGCGTCGGGCCGATGCGGCAGTACGGCATCGGCGCGCTGCTGCTCGACCTGCACCACCCCGAGCACGTCATCGCCGAGCTCATCGGCCCGCTCCTCGCGCCCGACGAGACCGAACGCGACGGCTACGTGCCCAACGTCGTCTACTCCTGCGGCGGCATCGTCCACGACGGCGTCCTGTGGCTGCCCTACGGCGCCAGCGACACTCGCATCGGGTTCGCCACCGTCATCCTCGCCGCTCTCATCGCAGCGATGACACCGACCCGAACGACCGCCGCTGCCTGACTGCCCGGGACAGGCCCGTGCGACGGCGATGACGTCGGGTCGGCGAAGCCGGTCGTGTCGTGCTCCTCGAGGACGCCGTGGATCAGCGTAGAGTTGACGGAGGGACGCGGTCGCGCACCCCCCATGCCCAGCAGCCTCGTGCTGACCCGGCTCTTCCTCCGCCTGGACCTCGCGGTTTCCGTACCTGTGACGTCCGGCGCTTCAACAGAGGTGTCGCCCCTGCCGTGATCTGCGGCTGTCCCCTGAGGGGGCGTGGGACCATGACCATGCTCGCCGCGCCGGCCTCGACCACCGCGTCACCGTCCGCAACCATCGGCGCGCTCAAACGACATTTCCGGGACGCCGCCTGGAGCATGCGGGTACCACGCTCCACCCAGGAACTGCTCCTGAGCATCCCGGCCGCCAGCAGCCACCTCACCCAACTCCTTGGTCGGCCACCGACCTCCGTCGAACTCGCTGATCATCTCCGTGTCAGCGTCGACGTGCTCCTCGCCGCGGTAGCCGCAGCGCAGGTGTACCGGCTGCCGTCGCTCAACGAGCCCGTTGTCGGCCATACCACCGCCGCACGCATGGACCTGATCGGCGCGGTCGACCCGAACAACACCAGCATCGACGACCACCTGGCATTGGCCTCGCTCGTCGCGGCACTGCCGCCGCGGGAGCGGCGCATCGTCACCATGCGGTTCTGCGACGAGATGACCCAGGAGCGTATCGCCGCTGAGATCGGCATCTCGCAGGTCCACGTCTCGAGGCTGTTGCGGCAGGCCTTCGCCCAACTCCGGGTCGGTCTCCTCGCCTCGGCCGACACACCAGCTGTGGAAGGACCACCCTATGCACGTCGTTGACGGACAAACCCTGAGCGCCGACGAGACGGCCCGGATCGATGCGTACTGGCGGGCGGCGAACTACCTTTCGGTCGGACAGATCTATCTGATGGGCAATCCTCTACTGCGCGAGCCCCTCGCCCCGGAGCAGGTCAAGCCGCGGTTGCTCGGGCACTGGGGCACCACCCCGGGCCTGAACCTGCTGTACGCCCACCTGTCGCGAATCATCGCGGCCCGTGGTCAGGACCTCATCTACGTCACCGGTCCCGGGCACGGCGGACCCGGACTGGTCGCCAACGCGTGGCTGGAAGGCACCTACTCCGAGACGTATCCGCGGATCTCTGCCGACGTGATGGGCATGGGCCGGCTGTTCACCCAGTTCTCGTTCCCCGGCGGCATCCCCAGCCATGTCGCGCCGGAGACCCCCGGCTCGATCCATGAGGGCGGCGAGCTCGGCTACTCCCTGTCCCACGCATATGGCGCCGCGCTGGACAACCCTGACCTGGTTGTCGCCTGTGTGATCGGTGACGGTGAGGCCGAGACGGGGCCGCTCGCCGCGTCGTGGCATTCGAACAAGTTCCTCGACCCGGTCGGTGACGGCGCGGTCCTGCCGATCCTGCACCTCAACGGGTACAAGATCGCCAACCCGACGGTGTTGGCCCGAATCGGCGACGACGAACTGACCGCGCTGTTGACCGGCTATGGGCACAAGCCGTACTTCGTGCAGGGCGACGATCCCGCGACTGTGCACCAGTTGCTCGCCGCGACGATGGACGTGGTGTTTGACGAGATCGCCGCGATCCAGTACGCCGCCCGGTTCGACGGGGTCACCGGCCGGCCGCGGTGGCCGATGATCGTGCTGCGGACGCCGAAGGGCTGGACCGGCCCGAAGGAGGTCGACGGCCTGCCGGTGGAGGGCACGTGGCGGGCCCACCAGGTGCCGCTGTCCGCCGCCCGCGACGACGCCGGGCACCTCGCCCTGCTGGAGGAGTGGATGCGGTCGTACCGGCCGGAGGAGCTCTTCGACCGCAACGGCGCTCCCGCCGCGGCCGTCGTGGACTGGCTGCCACGGGGCGACCTGCGGATGTCGGCGAACCCGCACACCAACGGCGGCCGGTCCCCGCACGAGCTGGAACTGCCCGACTTCCGCGGCTACGGCGTCAAGGCCGGTGAAACGGCCGAGGCGACCCGGGTGCTGGGCGGCTGGCTCCGCGACGTGATGACCGCCAACGACGCGCACAGCAACTTCCGTGTCGTCGGACCGGACGAGACGGAGTCCAATCGGCTCGGCGCCGTCCTGGAGGTCACCGACAAGGCGTGGCAGGCGGGCATCGACCCGGTGGACCAGCACCTGGGCCCGCACGGCCGGGTGATGGAGATCCTGTCCGAGCACACCTGCCAGGGCTGGCTGGAGGGCTACCTGCTGACCGGCCGGCACGGCCTGTTCTCCTGTTACGAGGCGTTCGTGCACATCGTCGACTCGATGGTCAACCAGCACGCGAAATGGCTCCGGACGATCCGGCACCTGGACTGGCGCAAACCGGTCCCGTCGCTGAACTACCTGCTGACCTCGCACGTGTGGCGGCAGGACCACAACGGCGCCTCGCACCAGGACCCCGGGTTCATCGACCACGTCATGAACAAGAAGGCCGAGGTCGTGCGGGTGTACCTGCCGCCGGATGCCAACACCCTGCTCTCGGTGGCCGACCACTGCCTGCGCAGCCGCAACTACGTCAACGTCATCGTCGCCGGGAAGCAACCCGCACCGACGTGGCTGGACATGGACGACGCCGCCCTGCACTGCGCCCGCGGCCTCGGCATCTGGGACTGGGCCGGAAACGACGCCGGCGACCCCGACGTCGTCCTCGCCGCCGCCGGCGACGTGCCGACGCTGGAGGTCCTCGCCGCCACCGATCTGCTGCGCCGGCACCTGCCCGACCTGAAGGTCCGGGTCGTCAACGTCGTGGACCTGATGCGGCTGCAGCCCGTCGTCGAGCACCCGCACGGGCTGCCCGACGCCGAGTTCGACGCCATCTTCACCACCGACCGGCCGGTCATCTTCGCCTACCACGGCTACCCCTGGCTGATCCACCGCCTCACGTACCGCCGGGCCGGGCACCCGAACCTGCACGTGCGCGGGTTCAAGGAGGAGGGCACCACCACGACCCCGTTCGACATGCTGGTGCTCAACGACATGGACCGCTTCCACCTGGTGATGGACGTCATCGACCGGGTTCCGGGCCTCGCCCGCCGCGCCGCCGTCCTGCGCCAGCGGATGGTCGACAAACGCGCCGAGCACCGCACCTACGTCCGCAGCACCGGCGAAGACCTGCCCGAGGTCCGCGAATGGATCTGGCCGACCGTATGAGGAGCACCGTCATGTCGAACGACGCCCTGACCCATCCGACCGACGGCCTGGCCATCGGCCACGCCCTCACCGAGGCGGCCACCATCGCCGGCTACGCACCGTCGATCCATAACACCCAGCCATGGCGGTGGCGCATCACCGGCCATCTTCTGGATCTGTTCACCGACCGCAGCCGCGTCCTCGCCGTGACCGACCCTGACGCCCGGCTCGCCACGCTGAGCTGCGGCGTCGCCCTGCACCACGCCCGCATGGCACTGGCCGCGCAGGGCTGGCAGGTCACCATCACGCGGCTGCCGAAACCCACCGACCCCGACCACCTCGCCCGGCTGCACGTCGACGGCCGCGCCCCGGTCGACCTGCCGGCCGCGTTGCACCTGCGGACGATCCCGCTGCGACACACCGACCGCCGTCCCATCACCGGTGCACCGGTCGGACCGCAGGAGCTGCAGGCCATCGCCGCCGCCGTCGAAGCCGAGGACACCTGGCTGCACACGTTGACCCCTGGTCAGGTCCTCGAACTGGCCAGCGCCGCCGACCACGCCCAACGCACCGAAACCGACGACACCAGTTGGCTGGACGAACTCGCCTACTGGACCGGCGGCACCCGACCAGGGGGCACCGGCATCCCCGACGCCGCCATCCCCGACCGGGCCGCCCGCACCACCGTGCCCGGCCGCGACTTCGGCCACCACGGCGACCTGCCGATCAGCGCCGAACATGACAAGGCAGCGGTGTACGTCATGCTCCACGGCCGCACCGACGAACCCAGCGACTGGCTCCGCGCCGGAGAGGCCCTGTCCGCCGGGTGGCTCACCGCCACCGAACACGGCGTGTCCGTGCTGCCGCACAGCGCCCCGATCGAGGTCGTCAGCACCCGCCAGGCCATGCGGGTCGTCCTCTCCAGCACCGGCTATCCGTACCTGCTGCTGCGGCTCGGCACGATCGACCCGGCCGACGCCGGCCCGCCGTACGCCCCGCGCCTGCCCGCCGACCAGATCATCGAACAGCCGGAGCCGACGCAGACACCATGACCAGCGACCTCGCACCGCCGAAGGAACTGCACCGGGGACTGTCGTCGCAGGAGGCTGCGACCCGGCTGGCCCGCGACGGCGGCAACATCCTGCCGCAGCGGCCCACCACCCCGCTGTGGCGGCGGGTTCTCACCCAACTGCGGGACCCGCTGGTCCTGGTCCTGCTCGCCGCGGCGGTGTTCACGCTCGCCACGAGCGACTTCACCGACGCCGGCGTCATCCTCTTCGTCATCGTCGTCAACACCACCGTCGGCGTCATCCAGGAGGTCAAAGCCGAACGGGCGATCACCGCCCTGTCCGAGCTGACCGCACCCGACGCCCGGGTCGTCCGCGACGGCACCCAACGTGAGGTCCCGGCCGCCGACCTCGTCGTCGGTGACCTGCTCGTCCTCGCCGAAGGCGACATCGTGCCCGCCGACGCCAGCATCGTGGAAGCGGCCGCCCTCCTCGTCGACGAGGCCGCCCTGACCGGCGAGTCCGCACCGGCCGACAAGCGCCAACCTACGGGCCCGGGACGCCCGGACGCTGCGGACGTCGTGGTGTCCGCGGGTACTGTCGTCGTCCGCGGCCGTGGACGGGCGGTCGTGACCGCCACCGGTCCGGCCAGCGCGATGGGCCGCATCGCCGCCATGCTCATCACCGAAACCGGGCTCACCCCGCTGCAGCAGCGCCTCGCCGGCGTGGGACGGATCCTCGCCGGCGTAGCACTGGTGCTGTGCACTGTGGTCCTCGCTCTCGGGCTGGTCCGCGGGCAACCCCTCGAACTCATGATCGTCACCGCGATCAGCCTGGTCGTCGCCGCCGTCCCCGAGTCCCTCCCCGCCGTCGTCACTCTCAGCCTGGCCCTCGGCGCCCGCCGGATGACCGCCCGCAACGCCCTCATCCGCCGGCTTCCCGCCGTGGAGACCCTCGGTTCAGTCACCGTCCTGGCCACCGACAAGACCGGCACCCTCACCGAAGGCACCATGGTCGTCCGGCGCCTCTGGACCCCACACGGCGACGCCCTCGTCAGCGGGACCGGCTACGCACCGGACGGCGACATCCGCCGCGACGAACACCCGGTCACCGCCACCGACGCACCCGATCTGGTGCGGCTGCTCGAGGCAACGGTCCTGTGCAACGACGCCTCGCTGCGGCCACCCGACGACGAGGCCCCGGACTGGCTGCCCGTCGGCGACCCCACCGAAGTCGCACTCATCACGGCGGCGGCCAAACTGGGCATCGATCGGACCGCACTACGCGAGCAGCTGCCGCGCCACGCCGAGGTCCCGTTCGACAGCGACCGCAAACGCATGACCACCGCCCACCGCCTGCCGTCCGGTGCCATCCGTGTCATCTGCAAGGGCGCACCCGAAGCACTGCTGCACCCGCCGCTGCTGACCGACGATGCCGACCTGCTGCGCCGGGCCGCGGCACGGGCCGACGAACTGGCCGGCGCCGGACTCCGGGTCCTCGCCGTCGCCCAGGTCGACCGGACCGCCCTGCCCGACGACCCCGAACGCGGGTTGCACCTACTCGGCCTGGTCGCGATCCTCGACCCGCCCCGCGCCACCGCGGCCGCCACCATCGCCGCCTGCCAACGGGCCGGCATCACCCCGGTCCTCATCACCGGCGACCACCCGGCCACCGCCGCCGCGATCGCCACCGACCTCGGCATCATCGCTACCGGCGACCCGGTCCACGACTGCCGCACCGACGACCCCGCACCACCCGCCGAACGCGGGGTACGGGTCTTTGCCCGCGCCACCCCGCAACAGAAGGTCACCATCGTCAACGCTCTGCGTGGAACGGGCGCGGTCGTCGCGATGACCGGCGACGGCGTCAACGACGGCCCCGCCCTGCACACCGCCGACATCGGCGTCGCCATGGGCAAACGCGGCACCGAGGTCGCCCGGCAGGCCGCCGACCTCGTCCTCGCCGACGACGAACTCGGCACCGTCGTCGCCGCCGCCGAAGAAGGCCGCCGCGTCTACGCCAACATCCGCCGCTTCCTGCTCTACGCCCTTGCCGGCGGCACCGCCGAGATCGCCGTCATGCTCGTCGGGCCGTTCCTCGGGCTGGCCCTGCCGCTTCTGCCCGCGCAGATCCTGTGGATCAACCTGCTCACCCATGGCCTGCCCGGCCTCGCCCTCGGCAGCGAACCCGGCGACCCCGACGCCATGCGACAGCCACCACGACCTCCGACCGAGACCGTCCTCGGCGCCGGCCTGTGGCAACGCATCGCCCGCGTCGGCACGGTCATCGCCGCCGTCACCCTCGGCGTCGGCGTCTGGGCCCACACCACCGACCGGCCCTGGCAGACCCTGGTCTTCCTCGCCCTCGGCGCCACCCAACTCGCCGTCGCCGTCGGCTCCCGCGCCCGGCCCGGCACCTGGAGCAACCCGATGCTCCTCGCCGCCGTCGGCAGCGCGTTGCTGCTGCAACTCGCCGCCGTGTTCCTGCCACCGCTGCGCGACCTGCTCGGCACCCAACCGGTCCAGATCACCGACCTGCTCATCGTCGGAGCGGCCGCCACCCTCGGCTATGCCGCCATCCGCCTCGACCGCTTCACGTTCCAGCGCGACCACCGACAACTGACCGCACCACGGTCGGGCCTGTGAGCCCCATAGCGATCACCACCGTCACCGGCCGTGGCACATCGAAGGTACGGCGGGTGACGGTTGCCGGCGAAATCGACGACTCCACCGCACCCGCCCTCCAAGAGGCACTCGCAAGGGCTATCGGCGACGATTCGAGTCGCCTCGAACTCGACCTGACCGACGTCACCTTCTTCTCCTGCGCCGGCCTGACAGCGCTGGTCGGCGCGCGACATGCCGCCGGCAGCCGCCTGGACCTGATCGGCGCGGGGCGACAGGTCCGCCGGGTCCTGCAGATCCTGAACCTGGACGCAGCGTTCGGACCCGACACAGCCGCCGAAGCCTTGCGGTTGCCCGTGACGCACCTCCCCGGCCGGACCATCCCGGCCGAGGTACACCGACTGCTGGACCATGGCACAGCCGAAAGCGCCGACACGCATCGATCACATCCGACAGTGCCGGTGGCGCCTGAAGACGTCGACGAAGCCGATCGGGATCACGTCCCGATCGACGACGGCAAGCAGAGATTCCCCTCTGGTGGCGGCTTGGTCGAAGTGATGCGCTGACCAAACCGATCGAGTAAGGTGAAATTCACACACGGCAACCACTCCAGACCCTGGTGACGAGGCATCCGCGCCTCGAAACGAAGGAGTGGTCATGGTGGTGTCCCGAGCATCTCGCCTGAAGCTGCGACATGCGAACCACTCCAGCAGGGGCGAGCTGGCATCCCTCCTGGACCGGATCGCGCAGGCCGACCGGATCGCATTCGCCAGCCTGCATGCACGACTGCGCCCGCGCTTGGCGGCACAACTGGCCATGGTGCCGCTCGTCCCAACCGATGTCACCGCCGTCGCGGACGCCACATTTGTCGAGGTCTGGCGGCTGGCGGGGCGCCTCAATGCGCAGGAGACCGACGCCCTCGCCTGGATCCGCGCCATCGCCGCCCGGCGGGCTGGGGACCGTTGGGTCGCCCGAATGGCCCTACCCATGACGGAAGGCCAGCAGCTGAACCTGCTCGCGACGTTCGATCGGCAGATCGAGACGGAGTTGTGCGCGTTGCTGGCGCATTCCCCGAGCACCGGCGATGAGCGCTGAGGAACCCGGCGACCGGATTGACCGGCTGGTCTTGCCGCCGGCAGCATCGCGGTTCGGGACCGGGTCCGTTCACGTGCGGGGGCGTAGCATCGACATTGCCGCTCGAGACCCCGGTGGCCGATCCGCGCCGGCCAACGGACCGGCCGGTGAGCGCTCCACCCGGATCGGCCGAACAACCGCATCCTCATACTCGTGCGAGCCGGCCCGCGGCCGGACCTCATCTCGTTGCGCCGCGAAACCGGGTACGGTCTCCGGCTACGCCTCACCGGCGTCGGCGACCACGGCAGCCGCACGCCCTGCCGACGGAACTGCTCATCGGACCGAGTCGCTGGCCCGGCTGCCCGGCCGACGGCCCGCCGACCGCAGCCTCACTGCCGCCAGCACCTGCCCGACGCGCCGTCGAAGCGGGCGGCGCAGCCCGGCCCGACCCGGCCAGCAAGCGCCGCACCAGATCGGACTGCCTGGCCGAGGTGTCGCCTGAGCCTCTAGTTCGTTGCGAATACGGTCGGCCTCCCGTTGGTTTCTGGCAGCTTCGCGGACGGGTCACGGTCGCTGACCATTGACGGCGCCGCCGCGGCTGTGGCCTCGCGGGCGAGGAAGGAACCGAGTTCGCCGATCGTGCTCATCAGCGGAGCGGGGAACACGACGGTGGTGTTCTTGTCGACGCCGAGCTCGACCAGAGTCTGCAGATTGCGCAGTTGCAGGGCGAGCGGGTGGGCCATCATGATGTCGGCCGCGGTGCCGAGGGCGTCGGCGGCGAGGGCTTCGCCTTCGGCGGCGATGATCTTTGCGCGCTTCTCCCGCTCGGCCTCGGCCTGGCGGGCCATCGCCCGCTTCATGCTGTCGGGCAGCTGGATGTCCTTGAGCTCGACCAGCGTGACGACGACGCCCCACTCCTCGGTCGCCCGGTCCAGGATCTCCTTGATGTTGACGTTGATCCGGTCGGTCTCGGACAGGGTCTCGTCCAGGGTGTGCTGGCCGACGACCTTCCGCAGGGTGGTCTGCGCGATCTGGTTGATGGCGGCGCCGACGTTCTCGATGGCCACGACCGACTTGACCGCGTCGACGACCCGGAAATAGGCGACGGCGGAAACGTCGACGCTGACGTTGTCCCTGGTGATGATGCCCTGTGACTGGATGGGCATGGTGACGATGCGCAGGCTCACCCGGTGCAGCACGTCGACGAACGGGATGATGACGGTCAGGCCCGCCTGCTTGACGCCGATGACCTTGCCGAGCCGGAAGAGCACACCCTGCTCGTACTGCTTGACCACGCGCACGGCGAGCGTGAAGACCATGAGCGCGAGGATGACGACGGCGATGACGATCCATACATATGGCATGGGGTTCCTTTGTTGAAGGCTGCGGTCAGCCGGTTCGGCTGAGGACGACCTTGAGTGCGCCGGTGTCGCCGGCGTTGGCGAAGACGTCGTAGGCGTGCAGGAAGTCGTCGAACCCGAAGCGGTGGGTCACGAACCGTTGTGCGTCGATCTGTTTGCTGGTGAGCAGTCGCAGCAGTGTCGGCGTCGAGAAGGTGTCGACCAGCCCGGTCGTGATCGTCACGTCGCGCGCCCACAGGCGTTCCAAGTGAAGCGTGACGGGCTTGCCGTGCACGCCGATGTTGGCGATGTGCCCGACCGGTCGTACCAGGTCGGCGGCGAGTTCGAAGGTGGCCGGCACGCCGACGGCTTCGATGGCGACGTCTGCGCCGAGTCCGCCGGTCAGTTCCCGCACGGCGGCGATCGGGTCCTGTTCACCGTTGTTGATGACGACGTCGGCACCGAAGTGCTTGGCCGCCTCCAGGCGTGAGGTCGCCAGGTCGATCGCGATGACGAGGCTCGGGCTGAACAGCCGGGCGCCGGTGATCGCGGACAGGCCGATCGGGCCGGCGCCGACCACGGCGACGACGTCGCCGGGTCGGACCTGTCCGTTGAGGACGCCGACCTCGTAGCCGGTGGGCAGGATGTCGGCGAGCATGAGGAGTTCTTCGTCGCTGACGCCGGCCGGTACGGGGTAGGTGGAGGTGTCCGCGAACGGGACGCGGACGTACTCGGCCTGGGTGCCGTCGATCTCGTTGCCGAGGATCCAGCCCCCGCCGCCGACGCACTGCCCGAAGCGGCTTTCGCGGCAGAACCGGCAGGTGCCGCACGCGCTGATGCAGGACACCAGGACCCGGTCGCCGAGGTGGACGTTCTTGACCGCGGTGCCAGTCTCCACGACGGTGCCGACCGCTTCGTGACCGATGACGCGTCCGTCCACCATCGCGGGCACGTCGCCTTTGAGGATGTGCAGGTCGGTGCCGCAGATCGTGGTCGTGTCGACCTGGACGACGGCGTCGGTGTCGGCGACCAGCGTTGGCCGGTCGACGTCCTCCCAGGCCTTCACGCCCGGGCCGTGGTATACCAGCGCTTTCATGGCTGCGGTACGACGACGACCGGGCACGGCGCGTGCTGCACGCAGTGCTGGCTGACGGAACCGAGCATGATCCCGGCGAAGGTGCCGTGTCCGCGGCTGCCGACCACGAGCAGCTGTGCGCCGGTCGCGGTCGCCGGCAGCACCTGCGCCGCGTGGCCCTCGACGACCCGCGGCAGGACCGTGGCGGGCTGTTCCATCGTCGCGGACACCTCGGCGATCGTGGCGTCGAGGACCTTCGCCGTGATCGTGGCGATGCTGTCGCCCTCGTACGTGGCGGGTGCCCAGCCGTAGCTGTAGCCATAGAGCGCCGGTTCCTGCCAGGTGGCGACGGCTTCGACGGTCGCGCCGGTCAGGTTCGCTTGGACCATCGCCCATTGCAGTGCCACTTTGGAGCCGTGGGAGCCGTCGACGCCGACGACGATCCGGCGGGTGGTGTCATCAGTCTGATGAATCATGGCAATCTCCTGCACGTCGGACTTCTTGGATGTACCTCGAGCGTGCGCTGTCCAGCGGCGGGGAGGCAGGGGCAAAGGACCCCGTTGCGTCGTGCCGGCACGTCTGCCGGTCCCGGGCCGGAGGGGCCGTTGGACCCTGCTCAGCAGGGCCGTTCAGGAGTACAACTGGACACATGATCCGTGTCTTCCTGCTCGACGATCATGAGGTTGTCCGGCGGGGCATTCGTGAGCTGCTCTGCCAGGACGGTGACATCGAGATCGTCGGTGAGTCCGGGTCAGCGGTCGAGGCCGTGCACCGCATCCCCGCGTTGCGGCCGGATGTGGCGGTCCTCGACGCCCGGCTGCCCGACGGCAACGGCATCGACGTCTGCCGGGACGTGCGGGCCGTCGACCCGTCGATCTGTGGCCTCATTCTGACCTCGTACGACGACGACGCGGCACTCTTCGCGGCGATCATGGCCGGCGCGTCGGGGTACATCCTCAAGCAGATCCGCGGCACCGACCTCATCGATGCGGTGCGGCGGGTCGCGGCCGGGCAGTCGCTGCTCGACCCGGCCGTCACCGCGCGGGTCCTGGCCCGGATCCGCGACGGCGCCGATGCGCCCGACGAGCTCAAATCGTTGACGGATCAGGAGCGCCGGATTCTGCAGTTCGTGGCGCAGGGCTTGACGAACCGCGAGATCGCGCAGGAGATGCACCTCGCCGACAAGACGGTCAAGAATTACGTGTCCAGCGTCTTGACCAAGCTGGGGCTGGAGCGGCGGACGCAGGCTGCGGTCCTGGCCACCAACCTGCTCCGCGACACCGGCCGCTGACCGGTCACTGCATGGCGGCGTCGCGGCGGATGACCGCGACGGTGCGCCGCGAATACCGCACCAGGCCGTCGCTGACCGAGCCGAGGAGCAGACCGTCAAAGCCGCCGTTGCCGCGGCGCCCGACGACGATCAGGTCGGCCCCGTCCGCCGCGTCGTTGAGCGCGCGGACGGGATTGTCACCACGGACAGTGTCATGGACGACCGCAACATCCGGATACTTGTCCTGCCAGGGTGCGGTCGCCTCGTGGAGCATACGGTCGGCAGCGGCCTGGAGCGGACCGGGTCTGGTGCCGTTGCCGGGCGCCGGCAATTCCCAGACGTAGACCGCCTCCAGGCGTGCGCCTCGCGCGCGGGCCTCGTCGAACGCGAACGCCACCGCGTCCGCCGACCCGGATGAGCCGTCGACACCGACGACGACAACCCGAGCCATGATCGCTGGAGGCCCGCGGGGGGTGGGCGGCGACACGACGAGCACGGATGTCCGGGCGTGTGTGACGACCTGGATGCTGACCAGGCCGGCCAGCAGCCCGCCGTAGCGGACCCTGGAGTCGGCCGTCACGATGGCGAGACCTGAGCCTGCCGACGCGGCCGTGATCGCGCTCGCCAGGCCGCCGTCGTTCACGGCGCCGGTGATCACGATGTCGGGGTGGGCGATGGTGGCGCGATCGATGATCCGGCCGAGCATGGCGCGGGTGCGTTCCGGTGTGTCGTCATCCGTCGTCGTGCGGGCCTGGAGCCATCGCGGGGCGGCCTGGTGGCCGTGGACGAGGTGGAGGCCGACGTGGTGGCGGGCTGCCTCCCACGCACCCAGCTCGACGGCAGCGGCATCGCCGGCCCCGGACCTGGCGGTGCCTTCGACGCCGACCACGATCGTTGCCTCGGTGCTGGTCATCACGCACCTCCTGTCACCGATCAGCATCACCGGTGGCGGGCGTGTCGGAACAGGGCCGGTCCGCCCTGAGCGGGCGGGACCTTCTGCCTTCCGGTGCGGGACGGCCACGCATCCTCAGTTGGCGAGCGGCACGGACCAGGTCACCACTGTGCCGTGGGGTGTGGCAGGTGTGACGGTGCAGCTGCCGCCGTGGCACTCGGCCCGGCGGTGCAGGTTCGCCAGGCCGTTGCCGACGCGCCCGGCCGGGCGAGATCCGGTCACCCCGACACCGTCGTCCGCGACCCGCAACGTGAGCCGACCGGATTCGATCACGACGGCCACCGCGACCGTGTGCGCGCCGGCATGTCTGGCCACGTTGGACAGGGCCTCGCCGAGGACGGCGAGCAGATCGGCGCGCAGGCTGTCGGCGACCGCCAGGTCAATCGGGCCGACGACCGCCAGGTGCGGGCGGAAGCCCAGCATCTGCGCCGCGTCGTCGACGGCCGCCGTCAACGCCACGCGAAGCGAGTCGGTGGGCGGGGTGTGCAACGCGAAGATCGCCGTCCGGATGTCGTGGATGGTCGTATCGAGCTCGTCGATCGCCTGGTCAAGGCGTTCCCGGACATCGTCGCGCTGCGTCCGGCGAGTCAGCGCCTGCAGACCGAGACCGGTCGCGAACAGGCGTTGGATCACCACGTCGTGCAGGTCGCGGGCAATGCGTTCCCGGTCCGCCACAACCATCAGCTGCTCGCGTTCCTCCTGGGCCCGGGCGCGTTCCAGCGCGAGCGCGGCCTGCGCCGCGAACGTGAGGATCATGTTCACGTCGGTGTCGCCGTCGAAGCCGACGTTGCCGGCTGCAAGGGCGACGACGAGCATGCCCTGCACCGTGCCGGTCATCGCCAGTGGCGCCAGCAGCGCCGGGCCCTTCGGCACGGCGACGGGCCATGGTGCGGCGGCGTCGAGGTCGTCGACGAGGACGTGGCCGCCGTCGGCGATCATCGCCTGGAACGGGGTGCCGGTGAGGGGGATCAATGCATCGTCGAGCGCCGGCGAGGCCGGGGCTGTGACGTTGACGTGCAGTTCGTCGGTCGTCTCCTCGTACAGCAGGATCGCGACCAGTGCGGCGTCGGCGACGTGGCGGGCGTGTTCGGCGACGAGTCGCAGCACGTCGGTCCGGTCGACGTGCCCGACGAGCGTGTTGGTGATCTCGGCGGTCGCCTCCATCCACCGTTGCCGGCGCCCGGCCGCCGCGTACAGGCGCGCGTTGTCGATCGCGATCCCGGCAGCGGCCGCGAGCGCCACCACGATCTCCTCGTCGGCGTCGCTGAACCGGTCCGCGCCGCGTTTCTCGGCGAGGTACAGGTTGCCGTACACCTGGTCACGGATGCGCACGGGTACGCCGAGGAAGCTGCGCATGACCGGATGGCCGGGCGGGAACCCGAACGACCGGGGATGGTGACTGATGTCGTCCAACCGGACCGGCTCCGGCTCGTCGGTGAGCAGGCCGAGCACGCCGCGGCCGGTCGGCAGGTCACCGATGTCGTGATGTTCGGCGACGGTCAGCCCGTCGGTGATGAACTCGACCAGGGTCCGGTCCGGTCCGATGACACCGAGCGCGCCGTAGCGGGCGTCCGCCACCTGGCACGCCGAGACCACGATCCGGGACAACGTGCTGCGCAGATCGAGATCCTCGCTGATCCCGACGACAGCCTGCAGCAGCGGTGACAACCGCTTGCGTGCCGCCATCACCGCACCGGCCGCTCACGAAACGCTGTCTGCAGACCCACGTTGCGACTCCGACCCGTCGATGTCCACGGCGAAGGCTCGCTGCGGCGCCACCGGGGTCCCGGGCGACACGTTCAGCGTACGCCTGCCGGCGCACGACGAGCCCACCTGATCGCAGCCCGTCGACCGCCTCGTGGGCGGCCCAGCGACCCGGGCCGAAAGCCTCTGTCGGTGACCCGACCGCCACGGCGACGCTGCAGGTGGTACATCATCGCTCACCGGGAGGCATCATAATCATCAGCCAGCTGCCGACTGTGGTCGGCATCGACGGATCGGCAGCGAGTCTCGGCGCCGCCCGCTGGGCCGCCCACGAGGCGAAACTCCGAGGAACACCGTTGGAGATCGTCCACGTGGCAGGCACGCCGCAGCCATACGACGTCCCGGACGACCCGCGGCGGGACGTGGCCGTCGAGGCCGCGGTCGAGGTCAGGATGTGGCAGCCCGGCATCAAGGTCACCACCGCCACGTGGCAGTGCAACCCCACGGCGGCACTCATCGAACGATCCCGGCACGCGGCACTCATCGTGGTCGGCAGCCGCGGGCAGGGCGGATTCAGCGCGCTGCGCATCGGATCCGTCGGCGCTCAGCTCAGCGGCCACGCCCGATGCCCGGTACTGGTCGTGCACCACGCCGACCGGTGGGCGGCACCCGCGGCGGCGCTGCCCCAGCACGGCAGGATCGTGGTCGGCGCCGACGGTTCCGTACCCGCGGCGCACGCCCTGGAACACGCATTCCTCGAGGCCACACTCCGGCGGACGCCCCTCACCGTCATGCGCGCCTGGCAGGCGCCGCACCACCGGCACGGCCGCACCCCGGACCTCGCCCAGATCCAGGCCGCCGAGGAGCAGCACCTCGCCGCCGACGTCGAACCCTGGGCGGCGAAGTTCCCCGACGTCGCGGTCGACCTCCGGACCGAACGCGGCAACGCCGCCGCGGTGCTGCTGGCCGCCGGGCAGGACGCGATCATGGTGGTCCTCGGCGCACGGGGGCGGGACGGGTTCGACGCGTTGCGGCTCGGCTCCGTCACGCAACAGGTGCTGCACCACGCCACCGGCGCGGTGCTGATCGTCCACGCCGGATGACCCTGGCGGGAGCAGGACCAACGGCTCCCCCGACGGAGGGCTTGCGCCTCTGACCCGCGCCCCGGAAACCGGCGAAACTGAACACGTCAACACATCGACACACTTAGAAGTTCCTGAAGGGAACGTGCGTCACCATGGCCACCCTCGCACCCCGCACCCGCATCGCCGCCACCCGCGGCGGCAGTGTCACGGCCGACGCCACCGCGACCACCTCCGCGACCGCTGCCCGGTATGTCTTCGGCGGCGTCCGGATCGCCCTCGGTTGGGTCTTCCTCTGGGCGTTCCTGGACAAGCTGTTCGGCCTGGGCCACGAGACCCTCGCCAAGAACGCCTGGATCGACGGCGGCAGCCCGACCACCGGATTCCTCGGCAAGGCCGCCGCCGGACCCTTCAAGGCCTTCTACAACGGCATGGCCGGCGCCGCAGCGGCCGACTGGCTGTTCATGGCCGCGCTGCTCGGCATCGGCGTCGCCCTGATCCTCGGCATCGGCATGCGCGCCGCCGCCATCGCCGGCACGCTGCTCCTGGTGCTGATGTGGACCGCCGTCCTGCCGCCGGCCAACAACCCGGTCATGGACGATCACCTCATCTTCGCCGGCACCCTGATCGGCCTCGCCCTGATCGGCGCCGGCAACACGCTCGGCCTCGGCACCTGGTGGAGCGGGACCGCGCTGGTCCGCAAGGCTCCCTGGCTGCGATGACACCACAGGCACCACGAGGCGGCGGGAACATCCGCCGCCTCGTTCCCTGTCGCACCCGCCGCCCCGCCGTAGAAGGAGCATCGCCATGACGACGACCAGCGTGCCTGTCACCACCGACCTGCCGGCGTGGCGTGATCTGCGGGGCGAGGGCTGGCGGGACCGGATCGACGTCGCCGACTTCATCCGCGGCAATGTCCGTCCACACCGGTGACGGCACCTTCCTCGACGGTCCGACCCCGCGCACGACGGCGTTGTGGACCCGGCTGTCGACGATGTTCGTCGAGGAGCGGGCCCGGGGTGTGTACGACGTCGACGCGCACACGCCGGCGTCGATCACCGCACCTCGTTCCGGTACCTGCAGACGCTGTACAACCTGGGACCGGCGCCGGAGCCCAACCGCGACGGGGACCAGGTGGCGGTGTACGTCGGCCGCTCCGCCGGCAAGCCCTGGTGGCGTAACTTCACTGACCCGCATCCGGTCCAGGTCAGCACCGGTGCACGCACCCTGGCGGGCACCGGCCGACTCGTGCTCCCCGGAGACCCTGACCGGACGGCGGCAGAACGGATCTACCGGCAGCGCTACCCGAAGGTGGAACCGTCCACGCATGACCCGAGGGTGCTCATCGACCTGGCCGTCCGGGGCGGGTGACGCCACGCACGGCGTTGCACGGCATCCCGTGCTGTGACGCGGTCAGGTGGGCCGCCGCGGGGGCGAACCGTACCTCCACCGCGCTGCACCTGGTGTACGTGTACGAGTTCGCCTGGCCGGGTGCGATGTACGAAGGGGTGGCCCCGCCGCTGGCAGACGAAGCGGAGCAGCACGCCGATCGGCTCGTGGCCGACATGGTGCGGGACCTACGCACGATGACGCCAGGCTTGGACGCCGTCGGCACGGCGATCCGCGGCGCGCCGGCCCAGACGCTGCTGTACCTGAGCGATCAGGCCAGACTGCTCGTCGTCGGCAACCAGGGCGGCGGCGGGTTCACCGACCTGCTGCTGGGCTCGGTCAGCCAGCAGGTCAGCACCCACGCCCACGGGCCGGTCGCGGTCGTGCGGGGCAGGACCGACGCCACCGACGGACCGGTCGTGGTCGGCGTCGACGGCTCCGACTCGACCAATCAGGCACTCGGGCTGGCGTTCGAAGCCGCCGTCGCCCGTGGCACCGAGCTCGTCGTCATCCGCACCTACGCCCCATCCACCCCGCCCGGCCGCATCGACCACAGCCCGGTCGTGATCCCCCCGGACGTGATCGAGGCAGAAGAGCGCCGCCCTGCACGCCGCGTTGGCCGGCTGGTCCGGCAAGTACCCGTCGGTCAAGGTCGAGGCGCTGCTGGTGCGGGGACACGCGGCCGAGGTGCTCATCGGAGTGTCGAAGACCGCGCAACTGATGGTCGTCGGCAACCGTGGCCACGGCGGCTCCGTCGGACAACACCTGATGCACCACGCAGCATGCCCGGTCGTCCGCCAGCCGCGCACCCGCCCGTTTCCTGCGGGTGCGCATCGGGCGGGATACGTCTGTCTTCAGGCCGGCACGGTGGTGGCACCCGGGCCGGTGGTCTCGCGCAGGTGCTGCTCACGCGCTGCGACGATCAGTCCGGCGTGCCATCCGGGGGCGCGGCCGCTGGCGGGTGGGCCGAGGTCGTCCGTGTGGTGATCGCTGCGGGCCAGCAGCCAGGCGGTCAGCGAGTTGGAGTTCCACATGTCGCCGGTACGCAGTTCGTCGCGGCCCCACGTCACGGCTGGCACTGCCGGCACGAGTTCCAGCAGCCGCCGGGCCCGTACTGGGTTGCGACTGACCTGCCGGGGGCCGCCGACGGCGTCGGCGATGTCGGGGATGACGCCCATGTGCCAGCGGCGGATCTCGTACCGGAACGCTGCGAAGCGGCCGAGCCACCTGGTGCCGACGGGGCCTTCCAGCACGACACCGCGATCGGCGGCCGGGGTGCTCCAGGCGGGGGTCATCTCCACCACGAACCGGTCGTCGCCGAGGTGTACCTCCAGCGCCGAGTGGTACAGGTCCCGGACCGCCCGATGTTCGTTGCGCGCCACAACTGCCTCGAACATCCGGCCGTTGAAGCGGACCGAACGGCCGCCGGCGCCGAGCGGCAGCCAGTACAGCAGCACGCTCGCCGCCGGTCCTCGGTCGGCCATGGGTTTCATGACCTACGCCCGGTCGATGATCTGGTCGGTCGGCAGCCGCGGGGCGTGCGGTGGTCCGGCCTCGGTCGCGTTGAAGTGGCCGAGCCGCACGACGAGGTACGGGTATCCGGTGCTGGCGATGATGACCCGCATGGCCTGGCGGGTGCTGATCACCTCGATCGGGGCACTGAACGGCAGCAGCGAGACGCCGAGCTCGGTGGCGGTCAGCCACCCCGCGGACAGGGCCTCGCCGGCGCGCAGCCAACTGACCAGTTCGTCGGTACGGCCGTACAACATGGCGAAGATCGCGGCCCGGTCCTGTCCCGAGCTGATCGGCAGAGCACCAGGGTGCCCGAAGTTCCGGCCAGGGACGGTGGTCCGGATGGTCCGGTCGGGAATGGCGGCGTCGGGGATGCCTGTGCCGGCCGGTCGGGTGCCGCCGGTCCAGTACGCGAGCTCCGTCTGCCAGGCGGTCTCACCGACCTCGGTGCGTTGAGCGTGGTCGGCGGCGCCGGCGAGGTCCAGGACCTGGTCGGAGGTCAGGACGTGCAGCCAGGTGTCCTCAGCCTCGACGTCCGCCGCGACGGCCTGCAGGTCCGCCGTGGCGACGGGCTCGCCGGTCACCGGACGGCGGTCAGTGCGCCGCAGCCGGACCGTCTGCAGACGGCGGAGCGACGGCAGCTCGACCGGCACGCGCCCGGCCGGGCTGAGGCGTGCGAGGTGGTCGGGATCCTCCGGGTCGGGCATGCGGGCCACCTCGACGTGCCAGCCCTGCGCGGCCAGGCTGACCCGGGCATGGTGCAGCGCGGCGCCGCAGCTCAGCGTCGCGAGCCGGGTGTCCGGATCGGTGACGTCCAGGACGCGGCTGCGCTCGAGGTACAGGTCCAGGGTGTTGCCGGCGAGCCGCCAACGCCATGGTTGGGTGTTGTGGATCGACGGGGCGTGCCCCGCCGCGGCGGCCGCTTCGACCAGCGCGTGCGTCACCGCGGCGGCGTCAGTGGGATGCGTCAGTGCGTCGGTAGGAATCATCGGGCTTTCCTTCCCTGCGGTACCCGCTGGGCGGGCCGCCGCTCAGTCGCGTGCCGCAGCGAACAGCTGGGCGAGGTCGACGAGGCGGTTGGTGTAGCCCCACTCGTTGTCGTACCAGCCGAGGACCTTCACGAGGGTGCCGTCGGCCTCAGTCAGACCGGCGTCGAACACACACGACGCCGGGTCGCCGATCACGTCACGGGACACCAGCGGCGCCTCGCTGTACCGCAGCACGCCCTTGAGCGGTCCATCAGCTGCGGCGGCGAACGCGGCGTTCACCTGCTCGACGGTCACCGACGTGGACAGCCGGCAGGTCAGGTCGGTGAGGGAGCCGTTCTCCACAGGTACCCGCAGCGCCACGCCACCCAGTCGGCCGGCCAGCTCCGGCAGGACCAGACCGACAGCCTTGGCCGCGCCGGTGCTGGTCGGGATGATGTTCACCGCCGCCGAGCGGCCACGCCGCAGGTCCTTGTGCGGCGTGTCCAGCAGCACCTGATCGTTCGTGTACGCGTGCACGGTGGTCAGGAAGCCCTGCTCCAGTCCGAACGACTCGTGCAGTATCTGCACCATCGGCGCGACGCAGTTCGTCGTGCACGACGCCGCCGACACCACGTCATGGCGGAGCGGGTCGTAGACCGCGGTGTTGACACCCATCACGACGGTGGCGTCGACGTCCTTGCCCGGCGAGGAGATGAGCACCTTGCCCGCGCCGGCCTTGAGATGCATCGCCGCGTCGTCGCGGGTGCGGAACCGGCCGGTCGACTCGATGACCAGGTCCACCCCGAGCTCAGCCCAGGGCAGCAGCGCCGGGTCCCGCTGCCGCAACAGCTCGATCCGATGACCGTCGACGATCATCGCGGTGCCGGCCTGGTCGACCTCGACCGTCGCACGCAGCCGCCCGTAGGTCGAGTCGTACTCCAGCAGATGCGCCAACGTCGGCGCGTCCCAAAGGTCGTTGACCGCGACCACGGTCAGGTCCTTGCCCAGCATGTCCCGGTCCACGAGACAGCGGACGAAGTCCCGGCCGATCCGGCCGAATCCGTTGATGGCGACCCGACAGGTCATGGCGTCCTCCTTGAGTTTGCCGTCCATGGCTTCACGATGGCACCGGACCTGACAAGGGCACCCGGGCCGAACGGCACCCACCGGCCGGGCATTCGCCCAGCCTCGAACGCGCCCACGACCCGCCCGGCGACAGAGGTCCAACGGCCCTGGTGCGCGGAGACGGCACGCAGTCGAATGAGGTCGGAGGTACCAGCCATGTGTTCCGCAATGTTGATCGATGAGCAGCTCCCCGCGTACGACGTCGTCGTCGCCGAACACGTCATCGTCGACGCCGACCCTGCGACGGTGTTCGCGGTGACCCGGGCCATGGACTTCATGACCGTCCGCGCGCCCCTGATGACCGCCGCGATGTGGGTGCGGGCCGTGCCGGACCGGGTGCGTCACCGCCCCACACCACCGTTGCCCCAACTCCACCTGGCCCAGGGCGTCGGCCTGCCGGGCTGGCTGTCACTGGGTGAACGTGCCGGCAGCGAGCTCGCGTTCGGAGCGGTCGGCAAGTTCTGGCAGCTCAACATCGAGTGGCGGGATGTGCCGGAGGCCGACTTCGCCGCGTTCGCCGAGCCGGGCTGGGGCAAGATCGCCTGCAACTTCACGTTCCTGCACCGCGGCGCGGGCACACTGCTCACCTACGAATGCCGCACCGCCACCACCGATCCCGCATCGCGGCGCAGGTTCGCCCGCTACTGGTGGCTGGTACGTCCGTTCGCCGCCTACATCATGCGGGCCGCGCTGGCCACGATAGCCGCCGAGGCGACCCGATCGCCGGCACAACTGCCGGTCACCGCCTGATGCCTGGCGGCCCGAACATGGAAGTGGAGAGCGTCGTGAGAGTTCTGGTCAGTGCCGCGAGCAAGCATGGGTCCACCGGGAGATCGCCGGCCGCATCGCCGCGGTGCTACGCACAGCGCTGCCGGATGGTGCTGTCGTCGACGTCCGCCCAGCGGCTGAGACCGCAGACGCGACCTCCTACGACACCGTCGTCCTGGGCAGCGCGGTCTACATGGGACATTGGATGCAGGAGGCGCGCATGGCTGCGGTACGGATCGCCGCCCGACCACCGCGGTCAGTGTGGTTGTTCTCCAGCGGTCCGATCGGTGACCCGCCCAAGCCGGATGAGGATCCGGTCGACGTGCGCGGCATCGTCGCGGCCACGAACGCCCGTGGACATCGCGTGTTCGCCGGCCGTCTGGACCGGCGCCGGCTCGGCTTCGCGGAGAAGGCGATGGTGCTGGCGCTGCGCGTGCCGGACGGCGACTTCCGGGACTGGGACGCGATCGACGACTGGACTCGACAGATCGCAGCGGAGCTGCGCTCGCTGTCACCCGTCGCCGCACACCACCCAATCGCCACCAGGGGACCGTGACAAGATGTCGCAAGGATCGGCACAGCTTTCAGCCGCAGGCCAGAAGATCGAGGCCCGGCATCTCACCAAGCGTTACGGGGCCACGACCGCGGTGCACGACCTGAGCTTCGATGTCCGGCCGGGTCTGGTCACCGGATTCATCGGCCCCAACGGGGCCGGCAAGACGACCACCATGCGGATGATCCTCGGCCTCGACCGCCCCAGCGGCGGCGACGTCACCGTCGGCGGACGACGCTACCGCGACCTGCCCGCCCCGATGCGCGAGGTCGGCGCGTTGATCGACGCCAAGGCCATCCACCCCGGCCGTTCCGCCTACCACCACCTGCTCAGCCTGGCGCAGAGCAACGGCATCCCTGCCGCCCGCGCGACAGAGGTGCTCGGCCTCGTCGGCCTGGACGCGGTCGGCGGGCGGCGGGTCGGCGGCTTCTCCCTCGGCATGTGCCAGCGGCTCGGGATCGCCGCGGCGCTGCTCGGCGACCCTCCGGTCCTCATGTTCGACGAACCCGTCAACGGCCTGGACCCTGAAGGCATCGTGTGGATCCGGCAGCTGATGCGTGAACTCGCCGCCGAGGGCCGCACCGTGTTCGTGTCCAGCCACCTGATGAGCGAGATGGCCCTCACCGCCGACCACCTGATCGTCATCGGCCAGGGCAGGCTCCTGCGCGACGAGGGGGTCACCGAGTTCGTCGAGTCGAGCACCCGGCACACCGTCCTGGTCCGCAGCGCCCGCCTCGAGGACCTGACCACCGTCCTGACCAAGGTCGGCGCGACGGTCCGGCCCAGCATCGACGACAGCATCGAGGTCACCGGCCTGGACAGCCGCGCGATCGGCGAACTCGCCGCCGCATATGGCTTCACCCTGCACGAACTGGCCACCCAGCACGCCTCCCTGGAGGACGCATTCATGGAAATGACCCACGACAGCGTCGACTACCGATCGAGCGTGCCGGCATGACCACCACCGCCGCGCCTCGGCACCGGACCGCCCGATACACCGATGTCCTGCGATCGGAGTGGACCAAGGCCCGGACCGTCCCGAGCACAGGATGGACGCTGCTCGCCGGGGTCGCCATCGGGCTCAGTCTCGGCGCGCTGATCAGTGGGTTCGCCGGCCGCCAGTACGCCGACGGCACGCCGGCCGTCCGCGCAATGTGGGACCCGACCTCGGTCAGCGGCGCCAGCCTGGTCATCGCGCAACTCGCGATCGGCGTCCTCGGTGTCCTCATCATCACGTCGGAGTACGCGACCGGCGCGATCCGCGGCGCCCTGACCGTGGTCCCCCGCCGCGGGAGGTTCCTCGCCGCCAAAGCCGTCGTCGTCGCCGGCCTGGCCTTCGGCGCCGCCGAGACCACCGCGATGGTCTCATTCTTCATCGGACAGGCACTGATGTCCGGCCACGCACCGACCGCCGCCCTCGACCAGCCGGACGTGCTGCGCGCCGTCGTCGGCTGCGGCCTCTACGGGATGGTCATCGGCCTGCTGGGGCTCGCCCTCGGCGTCCTGCTCCGCCATGCCGCGGCCGCCATCACGGTCTTGGTCGCCCTGCTCTACGTCCTGCCCGGCCTCGCAGCAGCGCTGCCCACGTCGATCGAACGGCCGGTCCTCAAGTTCTGGCCCACCCAGGCTGGCCAACAGATCGCCAACGTGGTCCCGGGCCTGCACGCACTGTCGCCGTGGGCCGGGTTCGGCATCATGTTCGCATTCGTCGCGACCCTCCTGGCAGCCGCACACTTCAGCATCCAACGCCGCGACGCCTGACCGGGAGGGCCAACCGCCCGAGACGGGTACGGGTCGTATCGACGATGAGTGGCCCGCTGTGAATCCGCGCGGCTCGAACCATGGGCGTAGGGTCAACAGCGCCGCCCGGTATCCGCTGGTGTGACAGTCCGTTATCGGCGGACGTGCTCATAGCGTGAGGTCTTCGTTACCCGGCAAGCGTGCGTCAGCAACACGACCGGGAGTGCGCGGCAACACGGCCGCGTCCGCCTCCTGCGCCTCCTGCGCCTCCGATCATTCCTGATCACCGATGTCACCCGCAGCCTCGCAAGACCGTTGGTCAGGTCGTCGAGCACTACACGACCATCATCGGCAAACTGGACAAGAAACCGATCGTGATCGGGCATTCCTTCGGCGGCCTGCTCGCCCAGATCATCGCCGGCCAGGGCCTCGCTGCAGCCACCGTCGCGATCGACTCCGCCCCGTTCCGGGCTGTGCTGCCACTGCCGATCTCTGCGCTGCGCGCCGCGAGCCCAGCCCTGGGAACCCCGCAAACCGGCATCGCGCCGTCCCGCTCACCTTCGAGCAGTTCCACTACGCGTTCACCAACGCGGTCGACGAGGTGGAGGCAAAGGAGCTGTATGAGACGTTCGTCGTGCCCGCCTCCGGCGCACCGATCTTCCAGGCGGCAGCCGCGAACCTCAACCCGTGGACCGAGGCGAAGGTGAACAGCACCAACCCCGCCCGCGGCCCGATGCTGATCATCTCCGGCGAGAAGGACCACACGGTGCCAAGAGCGATCTCCGACGCCATCTTCAACAAGCAGCGGCGCCACACCGCCGTCACCGAGTTCGTGGAACTGCCCGACCGCGGCCAGCACCTGGGCCCGCACGGCCGGGTGATGGAGATCCTGTCCGAGCACACCTGCCAGGGCTGGCTGGAGGGGTACCTGCTGACCGGCCGGCACGGCCTGTTCTCCTGCTATGAGGCGTTCGTGCACATCGTCGACTCGATGGTCAACCAGCACGCGAAATGGCTGCGCACCATCCGGCACCTGGACTGGCGCAAACCGGTCCCGTCGCTGAACTATCTGTTGACCTCGCACGTGTGGCGGCAGGACCACAACGGCGCCTCGCATCAGGACCCCGGGTTCATCGATCACGTCATGAACAAGAAGGCCGAAGTGGTGCGGGTGTACCTCCCGCCAGACGCCAACACCCTGCTGTCCGTCGCCGACCACTGCCTGCGCAGCCGCAACTACGTCAACGTCATCGTCGCCGGGAAGCAACCCGCGCCCACCTGGCTCGACATGGACGACGCCGCCCTGCACTGCGCCCGCGGCCTCGGCATCTGGGACTGGGCCGGAAACGACGCCGGCGACCCCCACGTCGTCCTCGCCGCCGCCGGCGACGTCCCCACCCTCGAGGTCCTCGCCGCCACCGACCTGCTGCGCCGGCACCTGCCCGACCTGAAGGTCCGCGTCGTCAACGTGGTCGATCTGATGTGACTGCAGCCCGTCGTGGAGCATCCGCACGGGCTGCCCGACGCCGAGTTCGACGCCATCTTCACCACCGACCGGCCGGTCATCTTCGCCTACCACGGCTACCCCTGGCTGATCCACCGCCTCACCTAACGCCGCGCCGGGCACCCGAACCTGCACGTGCGCGGGTTCAAGGAGGAGGGCACCACCACGACCCCGTTCGACATGCTGGTGCTCAACGACATGGACCGCTTCCACCTCGTCATCGACGTCATCGACCGGGTCCCCGGCCTCGCCCGCCGCGCCGCCGTCCTGCGCCAGCAGATGGTCGACAAACGCGCCGAGCACCGCACCTACGTCCGCAGCACCGGCGAAGACCTGCCCGAGGTCCGCGAATGGACCTGGCCCAGCGTATGAGGAGCACCATCATGTCGAACGACGCCCTGACGCACCCGACCGATGCCCTCGCCATCGGCCACGCCCTCACCGAGGCCGCCACCACCGCCGGCTACGCACCGTCGATCCACAACACCCAACCATGGCGATGGCGCATCACCGGCCATCTTCTGGATCTGTTCACCGACCGCAGCCGCGTCCTCGCCGTGACCGACCCCGAGGCCCGGCTCGCCACGCTGAGCTGCGGCGTCGCCCTGCACCACGCCCGCATGGCACTGGCCGCGCAGGGCTGGCAGGTCACGACGGCCGTCGAGGCCGAGGACACCTGGCTGCACACCCTGACCCCCGGACAGGTCCTCGAACTGGCCAGCGCAGCCGACCACGCCCAACGCAGCGAAGCCGACGACAAGAGCTGGCTGGAGGAACTCGCCTACTGGACCGGCGGCACCCGACCCGCGGGCACCGGCATCCCCGACGCCGCCATCCCCGACCGCGCGACCCGGACCACCGTGCCCAGCCGCGACTTCGGCCACGACGGCGACCTGGGGCTCAACGCAGGGCACGACAAGGCCGCGGTGTACGTCATGCTCCACGGCCGCACCGACGAACCATCCGACTGGCTCCGCGCCGGAGAAGCCCTGTCCGCCGGATGGCTCACCGCCACCGAACACGGCGTCTCCGTGCTGCCGCACAGCGCCCCGATCGAGGTCGTCAGCACCCGCCAGGCCATGCGGGTCATCCTCGCCAGCACCGGCTACCCCTACCTGGTGCTGCGACTCGGCACGATCGACCCGGCCGACGCCGGCCCGCCGTACGCCCCGCGCCTGCCCGCCGACCAGATCATCGAACAGTCGTAGCCGACGTCCCGCCGGATCACCACCTTCGAGGAGGCGACATGACCAGCGACCTCGCACCACCGAAGGAACTGCACCGGGGGCTGTCGTCTCCGGAGGCTGCGGCGCGGCTGGCCCGCGACGGCGGCAACATCCTGCCCCAGCGGCCCACCACCCCACTGTGGCGGCGCGTCCTCACCCAGCTACGGGACCCGCTGGTGCTGGTCCTGCTCGCCGCGGCGGTGTTCACGCTCGCCACCCGCGACTTCACCGACGCCGGTGTCATCCTCTTCGTCATCGTCGTCAACACCACCGTCGGCGTCATCCAGGAGGTCAAAGCCGAACGGGCGATCACCGCCCTGTCCGAGCTGACCGCACCCGACGCCCGGGTCGTCCGCGACGGCACCCAGCGGGAGGTCCCGGCCGCGGACCTCGTTGTCGGTGACCTGCTCGTCCTCGCCGAGGGCGACATCGTGCCCGCCGACGCCCGGATCGTGCAGGCGGCGACGCTGCTCGTCGACGAAGCCGCACTGACCGGCGAGTCCGCACCGGTCGACAAACGCACACCGGCGCACCCGGACGCCGCCGACGGGGTGGTGTCCGCGGGCACCGTCGTCGTCCGCGGCCGCGGACGGGCGGTCGTGACCGCCACCGGCCCGGCCAGTGCGATGGGTCGCATCGCCGCGATGCTGGTCACCGAGTCCGGGCTCACTCCGCTGCAACGGCGGCTGGCCGGCGTGGGACGGATCCTGGCCGGGGTCGCGCTGGTGCTGTGCACCGTCGTCCTCTCCCTCGGCCTGTTCCGGGGACAGCCCGTCGAACTCATGATCGTCACCGCGATCAGCCTCTTCGTCGCCGCCGTCCCCGAGTCTCTCCCGGCCGTCGTCACCCTGAGCCTGGCCCTCGGCGCCCGGCGGATGACCGCCCGCAACGCCCTGATCCGCCGTCTTCCCGCCGTGGAGACCCTCGGGTCGGTGACCGTCCTGGCCACCGACAAGACCGGCACCCTCACCGAAGGCACCATGGTCGTCCGGCAGCTCTGGACCCCGCACGGCGACGCCCTCGTCACCGGGGCCGGCTACAGCCCCGACGGCGACGTCAACCGCGACGGCCGCACCGTCGGCCCGGCTGAGGTGCCCGACCTGGTGGACCTGCTCACCGCGGTCGCGCTGTGCAACGACGCCGCCCTCCGCCCACCGGACGGTGACACCGCCAGCTGGCTGCCCGTCGGCGACCCCACCGAGGTCGCGCTGCTCACCGCGGCCACCAAGCTCGGCATCGACCGGGCCGCGCTCCAGGACGAGCTCCCCCGGCAAGCCGAGGTCCCGTTCGACAGCGACCGCAAACGCATGACCACCGCCCACCGCCTCCCGTCCGGTGCCGTCCGGATCGTCTGCAAAGGCGCGCCCGAGGCGCTGCTGCACCCGCCCTACCTGACTGACGACGCCGACCTGCTGCACCGGGCCGCGGTACGCGCCGATGAACTGGCCGGCGCGGGATACCGGGTCCTCGCCGTCGCCCAGGTCGACCGGCGCACCCTGCCCGAGGACACCGGCGCCCGCGAACACGGACTGCGCCTACTCGGCCTGGTCGCGATCCTCGACCCGCCCCGCGCCACCGCCGCCGCCACCATCGCCGCCTGCCAGCAGGCCGGCATCACCCCGGTCCTCAACCCTGCACACCGACTGATCGGAGAGCCACACCGCCGCACCCTCAGGGCACACGCACATTCTTCGGCCACCGCCGCCGCCATCGTGCGGCACCAACCTGAACGGACGCCAACATGCAGCAAACGTCCTTGACGACCCTGGTACGTCAGCAGCTCGAACGGGCACATGCCGCCTCCAGCGGCCGCAGCAGCTCCACCGTCTACGGCGGCCACGAGCACCAACTCCGCCAGACCGTCATCGCGCTGATCGCCGGCCAGACCCTCAGTGAACACGAAAATCCCGGGGAGGCCACCATCCACGTCCTGCACGGACGGGTCCGTCTCGCCGCCGGTGACACGTCGTGGGACGGCACCACCGGAGATCTGCTGACCGTCCCGGACGCCCGCCACACCCTCCAAGCCCTCGGGGACGCCGCGGTGCTGCTCACCGTGGCAAACGACAGTAGCCGCCGTCGCCACACCTACATCGCTGATCACCCGACCCGTCCGTCGCGCGGCAGGACCACGCGGGAGCAGCCGACTGCGGAATCACCGCGCCTGTCGGAATCGTCCGACGGGCCAAGGCGGATCAGTGCGTCCGACTCGAGGCGCATGTGCTCGTCATAGCCAGCGCCGAGCGTGGCAGGCCATGCTTGTGACCGGAGGTGCTCGCCAATGCGCCGATCTGCGATCCTCAGCAGCCAGCTGCGCGCGTCGTACAGTTGTCTCCGTGCGGGTGCGAGTCTCCACATCTCGACGAAGGCCGCCCGGGTGATCGTCGCAGCGGCGTCGATGTCGTCGATCCTGGCGCGGACGTGCCCAAAGATCGGGCGGACCTGAAGCCGGTACAGCTCGGCGAGAGCGGCCGGTTCCCGGTCCGCGATCCTGTACACGATGCCTGGCCAAGGTGCCACTCGTCGGCTGAGCCTTTAGTCGGTCGCGAATACCGTCGGCCGCCCGTTCGGTGCGGGCGGCGTCAGGGACGGGTCCGGGTCGTTTGCCGCTGGCGGCGATGCTGCCGCGGCGGTGGCATCGCGGGCCAGAAATGACCCGAGTTCGCCGATCGTGCTCATCAGCGGAGCGGGGAACACGACGGTGGTGTTCTTGTCGACGCCGAGCTCGACCAGGGTCTGCAGGTGAATATCGCCCGATTGGAGAACGCGCCCCGCGCGAAGCCGGGAACAGCGACGGTGGAGCAACTCGACCGGGTCGGAGAGTTGCTGCTGCAGGTTCTTACCTGTGGCCGGGGGGAGATCGCCGGAGTGCAGAGCTATGCCAGCGCGAATGTGTCCCAGCAGCCCGGCGTGGTGGTCACGTTCGTCGACGGATCGAAGCTAACGCGACGCCGGAGGTCTGAGCACACCCTGGATCGGCGACCGGGCGGCGGGTTGCCGCCCTTCGCGGGCGTCTGGGCGGTGCGCAGTCCCACGCGGCCCGGCGTCGCGAATGCCCGTGTCCGCGGATCGGCCCCAGGGCAACGACGACAGTTTGCCATGACGGTCAGCAGTCAGTGGGGCCGGAGTGACACGATCACGCTGTCGCTGAGCGCTCGTTCGGGTTCGCCTGCCCGGCAGAACGCGACAGCCAACGCCACGAGCGCGCTCACAGTCACTATGCGAAACGCCGCGTTTAGTAGTGTTTAGACGTTTGATCCAGACGGAGTTTCTTCATCTCTGCATCGCCGTGAAACGGGCGTAGGGTTAGGGCGCCGCTCCGGACCCGGGTGGCTCATCGCCTGCCGTCGATTGGCGCGTTCCTGTTGAGGTCGCCGCTCCCACAAGCCGCATGCATGCATCGTCGGCCCGATTCTGTTTCCGTTGACACCGGCGATGATCGGACGTACGGCTATGGCTGCCACGTATGGGCTGCTCAGCACACATCCGCCGACCCGCTGCGGGCTGGCCTTCTTTCATGGCGTCATCGCCGCGCACCGAACCACTGCCGGCAGGAAGGGCAGGCTCGTCCGGGTCACCGCCGTCGGCGACGACCCGCGTCCCGGCGTCGGCGTGGCACACACCTGGTCGGCCGGCAGCATCACCGGCGTCGCCGCGCAGTACGAGACGCTCGCGGCCGCACTCATCACCGCCGCAGCCGCGGGTCACGGCCACGCGGCGCGGGCCACTGGGTCCCGATCGTGAGCGAGGCGGCACTGGCGACGCGGAGCGATCTGGCGCTGACCCCTGACCCGCGGCGGGTGATCGTCAAACTGTTCATGCCCGGCGAGGACGCCGTACTGGTCGACCGACGCACCCACGCGCTGGCTACCGCAGCCAGTACATGCACCTGTCGGCGTTCCTGCTGGGCAACGGCGCCTCGGTCGGCCGGGGCGGCATCGTCGGCCGCTCCGGCGGCGCGGTCGGGGCGCCGGGCTCGGGATCGTCCACCGGCCCGCACTGCCACTGGCACATGATCGATCCCAGCGGAGTACGGATCAACCCGCTCGAATACATCGCCCAGCACCAGCCGCCCGCCCCCGGCGGACTGCCCAAGACCAGCACCGAGTCCGACGGCATCCCCGGCACGGTCTTCTACCAGCGGATGCAGAACTGGCTGCGCCTGACCAACGGCTACACCGGTCCGATCGACGGCGTCCCCGGCACCAACACCTACGCCGCCCTGCAACGCGCGATGCGCGGCTACGGCTACACCGGACCCATCGACGGCGCGCCCGGCATCAACACCTGGCGCGCCGTACAGCGGCTCGCTTCGGGATACGGCTACACCGGCCCGATCGACGGCGTGATGGGCCCGAACTCGTGGCGCGGCTTCGCCCGCTTCATCAACCTCGACGCCTGGGATTGACCCTCGCCGCCCACTTGTCCGGGGACCGGGCGGCGGCGATCTCGACCGGCCGCCCGGCGACGTCGACCGCGAGGGGTCCGAGTGCACACTGTCGAGTGACAGTTCTCAGTGACCCCTCGTCACACGCGCCGGATTTGCCTGTCAGAAACTGGCGTAATACAGCGGCATCCAGCACAGATGCTGTGATCGCGCGGGCGGGAACCGCATTGTTCGCTGCCGGTTGTGCTGGAGCGCCAGGGCGAGGTCGAGTTATGGTCAGGTGTCACCCCGGACCCCGGTGGCGAATCTGTGCCTGGATTCGATTCCCCCGGAGGTCCCTGGTGATCGGCTACGTTTCTCCGCGAGCGGTCGGCGCCGGCGGCCCGTCGATCGCAACAGCAGGGACGACACCACGCCACCTGCGGAGGTCCCGGCTGCACGACACGTTGGCCGTGCCTGATGCCTCGCGAATATCGACGATCTACGCACCGGCCGGCACGGGCAAGACCGCGCTCGTCGTGGACTGGATCGAGATGTTCGACGAGCAGCGCAGCGCGGTGTACGTGGATCTCGATGCCGGTGTGACGCGGTGGTGGCGCACGCCGCGGCGCGCGCCTTCGTGGTGGCCATCGGGGGAGGACCGTGTCACCGGGCTTGCCCAGGCGCTCCACGATCGCATCCCGTCCCGGGGTGCGGGGTCGGTGGTCGTGGTGCTGGACGGCACAGAGGCGGTGATCGGCGCCGGATTCCTGTCCCAGGTGCGGCGGCTCGCCGCCGGTGACGACCGCCTGCACATCGTCCTGCTGGGCAGACTCGCCCCGCCGGACGACAACCTGCAGCAACCTGGATCGTCGCAACACAGCGCGGTGGGCTGGCATGAGCTGGCGTTCACCGCGGCGGAGACGGCCGCGCTCTGCGCCAATCGGGGACTCGACCTGCCCACGGCTGTCAGCAGGCACCTGTTCGCGGTCACCGGCGGGTGGGCGGCCGGGCTGGTGGTCGGGGCGGCGGCGCTGAGCGGGGCACCGCACGAGCCGGAACGTGTGCTGAAACAGGTGCTACACACCGGCGCGGGCCTGTCGGAGTACATCCTGCAGGACGTGCTGGGCCGGCAACCGGCCGAACTGCGGCAGGCGGTACGCGACTCCTGCGTCGTCGAGTCGGTCCGCGCGGGCCTGTTCGACGCGCTGACCGGCAGGGCCGACGGTGCGGCGGTCCTGGCCGGCCTCGCCCGCAACAACATGTTCGCCACCCGTCTCGACCCGACGTCGCCCTGGTTCCGGTACCACCGGCTCTGGCGCAGCGCCCTGTACACCGCGCTGGTCGAGGACGACCCGGCCCACGCACGCCGGCTGCACGGCGCCGCTTCTGAGTGGTACGCCGAGCACGGACAGCCTGCCGAAGCTCTGCGGCACGCGTTGGCCGGCGCCGACCGATTATCGGCCGTGGCCGTGGCGACCCGGCACGGCGAGGAAATCCGCGAGGCGTCGCCGCAGGTCGCGGTCATCGCCGCGGCGCCGCGCCCATGGGCGTCGCTGTCCGCCGATGCACCACTCGCCCATGCCTTCGCCGTGCACCGCGGCGGCGATGCCACCGCCCCGTCGCGATCGTCCGCGCCCCGGCACCGGCGGGCGATGACCGGTGCAGCGGGCTCCGGATCGCTGCAATCCGCCGCGGCGTCGCCCGCGATCCACCCGGACGGCATACCGCTGGTCGACCCGATCCAGACCGCCGCGGTGCCCATCTGGCAGGCCTTGCGGCACGGTGACTTCGTGCAGGCGCAGGCGGCGCTGACGTCGTTCACGCCGGCTACCGGGGGACAGCCGCTGCACCGGACGACGGCGCTGCGGTTGCGGGCGGTCATCGCCCGGATGGCCGGTCGGCTGGACAGCGCCGTGCGCCATGCCCAGGACCTCGGCCGGACCGTCTGCGCGCACGGCCGCGTCGGCGCCCATGACGACGGCTGGGCGCGTCTCGTCCTGGCCGAGGTGGCCGTGCAACGTGGCGGCCACGATGCAGCGGTCCAGCATCTCGACACGCTCGCGGTCCAGCTGTGGCAGTCGGTGCCCGCGCTGGTCGCTGCGCAACGCCTGCAGGCGGCGCTGCTACTGCAGCAACAGCACCGGTACGCCGACGCGCTGGAGCAGGTCGAGCAGCTGATCCTGGACCGCGACGAGGCGCTGCTGGTGCCACGGTGGGCCGCTCGGGTGCTGCGGGTCGAGCTGCTCATCGCCACCGGCCGGGTCCTGGACGCCGAACGGCGCTGGCGACTCGACGCCGGCTATGTCAGCACCCCGGCGGCGGCGATCACCGAAGCGAAACTCGCCATCGCCCTGCGGCCGCAGGATCGCATCGACGGTTTGCTGCGGCCGGTCCTGCACGAACCGCGGACGTCGTTGTTCCACCAGATCGAACTGCGTCTGCTGCTGGCACACCAGTCGCACACAACCGGCGCGACCAGGCAGGCGGTGGATCTCCTGCAACAGGCGGTCGCCCTTGCCGACCGGCAGCAGATCCAGCATCCGTTCCACGCCAATCGCCGTCTGCTCGCCTCGACCTTCCACCAGCTCGGCACGGCAGTCTTCGCCGAGCCGGTCGGCGCGGTGCCGGGCCGCACCGCGCCAGCCGGCGCCGCCGCCCGTCGGTCCCAAGATCTGTTGAGCCGCGGCGAGGTCTCGGTCCTGCGGCAGCTGGCCAGCTATCGCACCATCGGTGAGATCGCGGTCGAGCTGCACTTGTCCCGCAACACCGTGAAGACGCATGTCGCGTCGATCTACCGCAAGCTGGCGGTGCACTCCCGGCGCGACGCCGTCCGGGCCGCGCGCACCATCGGCATCCTCGCCGCCGACGACCTTCCACCGGATGCGCGCCACTACCACTGATGCCTGACGTCTCGCCGGGCGTGCCTGACGAGCTGCCGAGTCCACCGAGGCGTTCGACGGGAACCTACGACACCCGTACGACCGCGGCCGGCGTCGCCACACTCACGATCGGCGGGTTCGACCCGCTGGCGAAGCATCGCGAGGCGGCCGCGGGCGGGTCGCCGTCGTTGTCGTACTGATCGCGTGCGGGTAGCGTTACTGGGAGTGATATTGCTGGATGACCAGGGACGAGCCACCGGCATGGATGAGTCGGAGGAATCGGACGAGCGTTCGAGTCCTGCGGCCTGGATGAGCTGGACAAGGCGTTCGAGCACCGCACTCAGGTTCTGGGCCCAGGGCATGGTGATGGTCCAGTTGGGCGGTCCCCTCGCCGAGGCGCTGGTGCGGATCCGGGCCTACGCCAGAGCCACTGACGGCCGTTGAGCGAGGTGGCCGCGGACATCGTGGCCCGAGCCTCACCAGGAAGGCCGGGAAGTTGTCATGACGACCGTATCCGAACAACGCCTGGCGACGATCTTTGTCGAGGTGGCCGACACCCTCGTGGGCGGGTTCGACCTGATCGAGTTCATGCAGATGCTCGCTGACCGCGTCGCCAGCCTGGTCGAGCACGCCAC
>NZ_JBHSIU010000008.1:0-40626 GCF_042653625.1 Dactylosporangium cerinum
GCCTGGTTGAGATCAGGGCCTGCGCGGCCGGTGGCCACTGGAGCCTGCCGTCGAGAGCGCTGCGTCGACCCGCGAGCGCCTGGTCGAGATCAGGGCCTGCGCGGCCGGTGGCCACTGGAGCCTGCCGTCGAGAGCGCTGCGTCGACCCGCGAGCGCGTGGTTGAGGTCTGGGGCCGCGCGGTCGGTGACCACAAGTTGGAGGTCGCCCGCTTCAAGGTTCGGTGCTGACCTGCGAGCACCCGGTCGAGATCTGCGACCCGCCGTCACGACGCCGGCCTGTCCGCCCGTAGGTGGAGACGCTGCGTCAGTCGTCCGTGACCACAGGCAGACCGTCGGACCGCATCGCCCTACCGTCCTCGGTGACGACCGCGCACTCGTGGCCGGGCAGCTGGGCCAGCCAGTCGATGCCCGCCTCGCCCATCGCCAGGGCCGCCGTGGCGTAGGCGTCCGCCGTGCCGAGCTCCGGCCCGACGACGGTCACCGAGCGCAGGGCGGCAGCGGGCTCACCGGTGAAGGGATCGTAGACGTGCAGACCACGCTCATACGTGCCAGACGTGGCCACCGCCATGTCGGTGACCTCCAGGACCCACGCGAGCGACAGCGCCTCCCACGGATGCCGCACCCCGACCCGCCACGCCGAGCGCCCCGGCGCCGCGCCCCGGACGAAGATGTCGCCGCCGGCGTTCAGGCAGTGGTTCGAGGAGCCGAGCAGCTGCAGCCGGTCACAGGCGCGCTGCACCGCCCAACCCTTGACGTAGCCCGACGGGTCGAGCCGGCCACCGGCCATGATGTCGAAGTAGCCCCGGGTCTCGTCCCACAGCGACGCGCACCGGTCGAGGACCTCGCCCACCATCGGCGAGCAGTCCTCCCGCCGCAGCTCGCCGCGGCCGAGCCGGCTGATCTCACTGTCGGCCTGGTAGGTGCTGAAGGTCGTGTCGACCAGCCGGAGCCAGTCGAAGACCTCGTCGGCGAGGCGTTCCAGCTCCGGCACCGGCAGGGGATCGGCGAGGTCGAGGCTGACCGCCATCCCCATCACGTGCTCGACCCGCACCAGCACGGGTCACGCCTGGAACGCGCGGTCGATCGCCGCCTGCAGGGACAGCTTGTAGCCCGAGCTGGTGTAGGTGGCCCCGGAGACCGTGTCGATGTTCGCGCTCTGCGCCGACAGCGCCTCGGACCTGAGCTTCGGCAGCGCCGTCTTGTTGATCTGCACGGACCGCGAGTGGTCGCTCGGCGAGTCCAGGACCTTGACGTCGGTGATCTTGCCGCCGGACACGACGATCGACACTTCGACGTTTCCGTATTCGACGTAGACGCTGCTGCCGCCGAAGGTGCCGTCCTTCATGGTGGTGCGCGGCGGCTTCGGTGCCGCGGTGGTCGGCTTCGGCGCGCTCGTCGTCTTCGTGGCGCCGCCCGCTGGGGGTGCCGCGGTGGTTGTCGTGGTGGTCGCCCCACCGTTGCCCGGTGGCATCGTCCCGGCCGGGGCCGGGCCGCCGGACGGTGGCGGCACGGAGCCGCTCGGCACGGGCCCGGTCGCACCGGCGGCCTGCGGGTTCAGCGGCCGGTCGGTCGGGCTGCTGAAGCCGGCCTTGGCACTCACCAGCAGGACGGTGCCCGCCGCGGTGCCGATCAGGGCGATCATCGCGCGTCTCACGAGGGACCAACTCTCAGGAACGGGAGCACGGCTCTAGAACTCGAAGGGGTCGAGGTGGATCTGCCGCCGCGGCACCCGCAGCCGCCGCAGCACCTGCAGGGACTGCGTGACCAGCCCGTCCGGCCCGCACAGGTAGATGTCGCGTTCAGCGATGTCGGGCACCAGCTCGCGCATGCCGGTCGGGGTGAACAGGCGCCGCGGGCCGGGGTCGCGCCGGTCGCCGACCACGAACCACAGGGTGGCGTGCCGCAGCTCCGCGAGGTGCTCCAGCTCGTCGCGCAGGTGCAGGTCGTGCACGGCCGACGCGCGGTAGATGAGCACGGCGCCGGGGGGCAGCTCCTCGAGCAGCGCCCGGATCGGCCCGATGCCGCTGCCGGCCGCGATGAGCACCGTCCGCGACTTGACCCGGCGGCTCGCGGTGAAGTCGCCCCACGGGCCCTCGACGAAGATCCGCACGTCCGGCCGCAGGTCGCGCAGCGCGCTGGTGTGGCTGCCGACCGTTTTCACGGTGAGCCGCAGCCAGCGGCCGTTGGGCGCGGCGGACAGCGAGAAGGGGTGTGCCTGCCACCACAGCCCCCGCGAGAGGAACCGCCACCGGAAGAACTGGCCGGCCTGCGCGTCCAGGTCGTGCAGCCGGTTGCCGGTGATGTAGATCGACACCATGTCGGGGCCCTCGGCGACCACGTCCGCCACCCTCAGGCGGTGCCGCAGGTTCAGCGTCAGCGGCGCCACGATCCGGCCCCACACGACCGCGCAGATCATGACGGCGTAGAAGCCGATCCACAGCGTCCGCCCGAGGCCCGGCTTGAAGAGCTCCTGCCCGTTGGAGAACTGGTGCGCGAAGCCGAGCAGCAGCGCCAGGTAGGCGGTCAGGTGCAGGAAGTACCACAGCTCGTAGGGCAGGGCCCGGCGCAGCCCGCGGATGCTCAGCAGGCCGATGCACACCAGCATGCCCGCCGCCAGGAAGGCGGTGACCATGTCCTCGTACTCGGCGAGGATCGTGCCGATCTCGCTGACGAAGCCGACCCGGTCCGCGTAGGCGTAGCCGACCGTGATCAGCGACGCGTGCGCGAGGATCGTGATCAGCACCGAGCCGCCGAGCTCGCGGTGCCACAGGCCCAGGTGCCGGGCGCCGATCCAGCGCTCGAGGACCGCGACCCGGCTCATGAGGATGACCTGCACCAGCAGCAGGTAGCCCGCGATCAGGCCGGTGACCCGGCCGGCCGACTGGAAGATCTCGGCGGTGGTGTCGATCGTGCCGGCCTTCGTGCCCAGCCACCACGGCAGCAGCGCGAGCGCGAAGCCACCCCAGAAGAGGGTGCGCAGCAGGAACCGTCCGGCGCTGTTGTGCTCGACGGGTCGTGCCGCCGGGGCGGCGAGGCTGCCAGCCGGGCGTTGTTGCCGAGAGGCGGTCATGGTTGATCTTGTCTCATGTGGTTCCACTGCCATTGGTGGTATCAGAACCCGCTGGCCAAGGGCCATGGGCTTAAGCCGGACTTCAACCTGCGCACAAGATGCTCGCACGTGCACCTGGCGGGCGCGCCCCTAGAATGGCGCAGTGCAGCGGATCTGGCGAATTGCCCTGATCGTCCTTGCGGTGGTCGCCGTGATCGGAGCGACGGGATTGGGCGTGGCGTTCACGCTCGGTGTCTTCGCCGACGCGGGGCGCTTCCGGTCCACCCCCGACTGCGCCGTGCTCGACGCGTCGATGGTGGCCGCGGTGGTGCCGACGGCGAAGGTCGAATCCGACGGCGACAACTGCACCGCGGGCGACGGCAAGATCCAGCTCAATGTCGGCTTCACCGTCGTGGCCAAGAAGGGCACGGTCGGCGGCCCCGAGCTCGCGTCCCGGTATCTCGATGTGGTCGGCAACGCCGGCACCGAGCGCCTCGACGGGGTAGGCGACCAGGCGATCCGTCAGCGGGTGCAGGCGATCGGTCAGCCCCAGATCATCACGATGCGGGTCAGCAACCTGATCGTCGTGCTCTCCGTCGCGGACCTGGGCGGCGGCGAGCTCCCCGCGTCGGCGGACACGGGGCTCGTCGAGGTCGCCAAGTCGCTCACCATCAAGCTGAACAGCTGACAAGGCCCCACTGCCGGCCGGTGAAGCAGGGGCGGGGAGGAGCAGCTAATCTCGCCCGCCCTGCACAAAATCACATGCCGGGCGAAAGGGGCATCAGGGGAGTTGTCGCAGGAAGCGGCCGGCCGCGTCCGAGCGGTCCTGATACCCGAGCGCCTTGTAGAACTCGTGTGCCCCCTCGCGGGTGCGGAGGCTGGTCACCTCGACGCTGTGGCAGCCACGCATCAGGCCGAACGTCTCCGCGGCCGCGACCAGGCTGGTGCCGATCCCGCGGCCGCGGGCGGAGTCGTCGACGGCGAGCGCGACGATCCGCAGCCACGAGCCGTCCTTCTCGAACGACGGGATGATGTGGGCGGCGACGACACCGAGCAGGCGGCCGCGCTCGTCCCAGACGAAGGCGCCGCCGTCGGGATGGTCGACCCAGGAGCGCATGCGCCCCGCAATGTCGGTCCCCTCCTGCGGGTAGCCCAGCTGTTCCAGCAGCGTCGTCACCTGATCGGTATCGTCGGAGGACAACCGGCGCACCCCACGGGCGACCTGCATACGGAAGGCGTGCAGCACGTCAGCGCTCATAGATGCAGCGTAGAACCGGCGGCGCCGTTTGTGTCGGCCTCAGCGCAGTCATTCACGTCCGCGGTGCACGTGCAGTCGCAAGTTGCCACTTGACTGTTCCGGCGATCGTCCTACCATCCGCACCCGCAAGTGCACATGCAGCTGAATGATCGTTCAGATCGCGCACGAGTCGTCGGCGCAGGCATCCCCAGAGGAGGACGACGGGGTGCCCAGGACGGTGAGGGACGACTGGCGCAGGGCCTGCTCGAACACCTCCACGGGCTGCGCGCCGGAGACGCCGACCCGCTGGTTGAAGACGAAGAACGGCACGCCGTTGATGCCGTACTCGCGGGCGGTCGCGATGTCCGCGCGGACGTCCGCCGCGTAGGAGCCGTCGGCGAGGGCCTGCTTGGCCGCCACCTCGTCCAGCCCGACCGCCCCGGCGAGGCCCACGAGCACGGCCTGGTCGCCGATGTCGGCACCCTCGGTGAAGTACGCGTGCATCAGCCGCTCCTTCAGCGCCGCCTGGAGCCCGGCTCCCTTGGCGAAGTGCAGCAGCCGGTGCGCGTCCAGCGTGTTGGCGGTGCGGGCGCGGTCGAAGTCGTACGCCAGGCCCTCGTCGGCCGCGATCTGCGTCACCTGCGCGAACATGCCCTTGACCTGCGACGCGGACAGGCCCTTGCGCGCGGCGAGGGACTCGCCGACCGGGCGCGGGTCGCCGACCGGTGTAGACGGGTCGAGCTGGTAGCTGCGCCACTCGACGGTGACCGCGCCGTCGTAGCGGGACAGGGCCGTCTCCAGGCGGCGCTTGCCGATGTAGCACCACGGGCAGACGATGTCGGACCAGACCTCGACCTGGATCATGTGCGCTCCTCACTCGTTGACGGTTCAACAATAGCGCGATCCAGGCCGAGGCCAAGCGCGGTCCAGGCCGAGGCCAAGCGCGGTCCAGGCCGAGGCCAGGTGCGGTCCAGGCCGAGGCCAGGTGCGGTCCAGGCCGAAGGCCCGACGGTCACCAGTCGGAGTTCGACCCGCCGTATCCGAGGATTACCTGGTCGAACGTGTTGCCGTCGTTGTCGTCGGTGTACGCGACGCTGACCTCACCCCACGGCGACACCGCGACCGCCTGCTGCTCCTGACGCCCCGTCGCCGTCTGGCTGAGGACCTGCGCCGCCAGCCGCCCGGTGCCGGTGCCGTCCGGGTTGAAGCCGCGGACCAGGACGTCCTGGCCGATCGAATAGCCGACCACGGTGTTGAACTGGTCGTCGACGCCGATCGAAGCGCCGGCGGCACCGTTGGCGACGACCGTTTCCACGTGCCGCGGCGTGCCGTCGGCGGCGAACGAACGCGTCCACACCCCGGCCGTGCCGGTGTGGTCGGACTCCCACGCGACCGCGAACGAGCCCGAGAACGACGCCGCGACCGCGGCACCGCGCTGCTGCCCGTCGCCGAGGCTGTTGGCGGTGCGCCGGGTGAGGTTGACCGCGCCATTGGACTTTGCCAGCCGTACCAGACCGACATTGAAGAATCCGTTGGCGTCTGCGTCCTCGTCCCAGACGACGATGGCGTCGCCGGAGGCCGGGACCGCGACGTCGGGCCGGTGGTGCCCGCCGGTGGTCTGCGAGGCGGTCACCTCGTAGGCCTTCGTCGTCGGGCCGGTGTAGCCGGCGGCCTTCACGGTGTACACGCTGCCCTGCACGTCCTCCCAGACCACGCTGAACGCGACGGCGGCCGTGCCCGGCGCGCCGTCCGGGTCGACGGCCACCTTCGGCAGGATCTGGTCGCCGGCGGCGTCAGCGTTCGCCCGGCCCGAGGCCGTGACGCTGCCGGTGGGGGAGACGACCCGGTAGACGATGTTGAACGCGCCGTTGCCGTCCGGGTCCTCGGCCCAGACCACGACGGCGTTGCCCTTGTCGTCCAGGCCCACATCGGGGCTGATGTGCTTCCAGTTGGTGCCGGAGGTGCCGCCGGCCGACAACTTGAGCTCGTACTTGGCGACGCCGTCGGTGAACAGCCGCAGCCAGATGTCGGAGTGGCTGTTGTTCTCGGGCGCGGTGGTGTCACGGTCGTCCTCCCAGACGACGGCGACCTGCCCGTTGCGGTTGGCGGCGATGGCGGGCGTGTCCTGGTCGCCGGTGGCGACGCTGTTGGCGGTGGTCCACGTCATCGACGCGGCGGCGAGCACCACCGCGGTGGCTGAGGTTGCGAAAACCATTGAGGTGACTCCTACAGGGCCCGAAGGCCGGGCTGGCCGTCGAGGATCGTGAACGACTTGAGGGTGGTGGCGGCCGCGCCGTGCTCGGTGACCGTGGTGACCGCGCGGAAGTCGGCCCTGACCTGCGCGGGGCTGATCGTGGTCCGCACGTAGCCGCGCAGCCCGGAGTGGAACTTCAGGTGCGGGTTCGTGGCGACGTTCGGGATCGCGGTCGCCGCCGAGCCGTTGCCGCCGGACGTGATGGACGTGCAGACGAGTTCCGTGCCGATGGTCGCCGAGTTGCTGTTGGCGTAGTCGGCCTTCAGGTCGTTGGCCCACGCCGCGTGGACGTCACCCGTCAGGACCAGCGGGTTGCGCACCGAACGGTCGAGCCAGCCCTGCTGGATGCGGGCCCGGGAGGCGCGGTACCCGTCCCAGGCGTCCATGCTGGCGGCGCCGCTCGCGTCGAACTGCCGGGCGAAGAACACCTGCTGACCCAGGATGTCCCAGGTGCCGTAGTGCTGCGCGAGCCCGTCGAGCAGCCAGGCCTCCTGCGCCGCGCCGGTGAGCGACCGCGTGGTCGAGTCCGCGGCGGCGCACACCTTCCAGCCGTCGCCGCAGGCCTGGTCGTCGCGGAACTGCCGGGTGTCGAGCATGTGGAACGTGGCGAGGGTGCCCCACCGGACGCGCCGGAACAGCGGGATGCTGTTGCCGGTCGGCGCCTGGCTCGGCCGCAGCGGCATGTTCTCGTAGTAGGCGCGGTAGGCGGCGGTGCGCCGGGCGGTCCACTGTGCCGTGGTCAGCGCGGGGCTGCTGTCGTTGCGCACCATGTTGGCGTAGTTGTTCTCGACCTCGTGGTCGTCGGGGACCACCAGCCACGGCGCGATCGCGTGCGCCGCCTGCAGGTCGGGGTCCGACTTGTACTGCGCGTACCGGCGGCGGTAGTCGGCGAGCGACACGATCTCGGCACCGGCGTGCGCGCGGACCCCGCCGGTGCCGGTGCCACCCTCGTAGATGTAGTCGCCCAGGTGCAGGATCAGGTCCGGGCGGTCCTCGGCCATGCGGCGGTAGGCCGTGTAGTAGCCCGACTCGTAGTGTGCGCACGACGCGAACGCCATCACCAGGTCCCGGCCGACGGTGCCGACCGCGGGCGCGGTCCGGGTGCGCCCGACGGGGGAGAGGTGACCCTGCGCGCGGAAGCGGTAGTAGTACTCGGCGTCGGGCGCGAGCCCACCGGCGACCACGTGGACGGAGTGCGCGTCGGCGTAGCGGGCGGTTACCGAGCCGGAGGCGACCAGCGAGGCGAACGTGTCGGTGGTGGACACCTGCCAGTCGACGGTGACGTCGGCGTTCGCCATGCCACCCTGACCGTCGGCGTTGAGTGGTGACGGAGCGAGCCGGGTCCACAGCACAACGCTGTCTGCGGCCGGTTCGCCGGAGGCGACCCCGAGCTTGAACGGGAACGGAATAGCGGCCTGTGCGCTGGTCAACGGCAGTGCGACGGCCCCGGCGGTGGCCAGTCCACTGAGGACGAACGTGCGGCGGCTGAGCCTCTTCATGCCGCATACTTTCATCATGGTCGATGAACGCGCGGTGTCCTGCAGCTAGCCGCGGGCTGCATTCGGCGTACGGCCGAACTGTTGCCGGAACGCCCGGTGAAAGCTCGCCACGTTGCCGAACCCGGCCTCCGTCGCCACGTCGATGACCCGCAGATGCCGCATCGAGGGGTCGGTGAGGTGCCGCGCCGCGCGTTCCAGCCGCAACCGCCGCACCGTGGCGGCGTAGGAGGCCTCGTGCCCGGCGAACCATCCGTGCACCGTGCGCACCGAGACCCCGAGCCGGCGCGCGGTGGCCGCCGGCGACAGATCGTGATCGGTGAGGTGCTCTTCGATGTCGTTCAGGCAGGTTTGGTACGACCTGGGCGAACGCACCGCAGTCAGGATGGACGGGTCGAGCGCGATCGACAGCATCCCGGCGGCGTGCAGGGCCAGGCGGGCCGCGGCCGGTTCCCGCATCGGTCGCTGCGCCAGGCTCTCCAACGAGTGCCGCACGGCCGCGCCGACCCCGGTCGTCGTGTCGATCGCGGTGGCGGTCCTCGGCGCGGTGGCCTCGTGGTCGTCGAGCGTCGCGGCCGGGATGAACAGCGACAGCTGGCGGAAGTCCCCGCCGAACTCGAACCGGAACGGCTCGTCGGCGTCGACCACGGCCAGGTCACCGGGTCGCAGCGTGGCCACCCGCCCGTGCTGCGCCATCAGGCTGATGCCCTGGACCTGCAGATTCGCGTAGTAGCCGCGGATCGGGTCGCGTTGCACGCCGGCCTCGGTGCGGTGCACCGTCTGCCGCTGCGACTCGATCCGCGCCAGGCTGAGCCCGCCCAGCCACCACTGCGTCACCGACCCGGCGAACCCGCCCCGCAGATCCGACTCGGGCGTCAGCGCCAGGAACGCCTCACAGATCAGCTCCCGCCAATGCGTGAACTGCTGCTCCGGCGCCTGCGCCGACGTCGTCCAGTAGCTGCGGTTGTCCACCGTGCACGTCTCCTATGCCGCTGTCCGCCTGCCATGCAACGCCTGGCGCGACATCCTCCGACATGGTTGCGACGTCCTTCCGACTCTTCATCCGGTCTTTTTGAAGTACGCGTTCGCCGACCTGGTGAACATCAGCGGGACCGCGGCCCACACGGCGGCGACGTGCAGCGCCCTGGACGTGGCGATCGCCCACCAGGTCAGGTCCGCGTCGTCCACGACGGCGCTCAGCGAGTTGCCGTCGGCGAGCCAGGAGATCGGCTCGATGATCAGCGACAGGGTGCCGACGATGCCGAGCACCAGCGCGAGGGCGAGGCGCGCCCACCGGCGCCCGGCCCGCATCCGCAGCGTGGTGAGGATCGCCGCGGCGTACACGGCGATCCGGAACAGCACGCCGGCCAGGGGATTCTCGCCGGCCTGCCCCGAGCCGACGACGATGACGGTTTCCAGGGCGCCGAGCGCGACGGCGACGAGCCACAACCCGGCGGCGGCGCGCACCGCGACGGGTGGCCGGCCGGTGGTCAGGAGAGTCATACCCTTCACTGTTCGCCGTCACCGGCCGACCAGCACGCCCACTGACCACCGTCTTGGTGCTGCGGCTAACCCCCTTTTGCGTGCGGGGCCAACCCCCGTATCGGCCCTTGTCGGTGCGGGGCTGACCCTCGTGTCGGCCTTTGCCGGTGCGGGGCCAACCCCGTATCGGCTTTGTCGGTGTGGGGCCAACCCCCGTGCCGGCCCTTGTCGGTGTGGGGCCAACCCCCGTGCCGGCCCTTGTCGGTGCGGGGCTAGCCGCCGTACCGGCCGAGCATCGCCACCGCGTCGCTGGTCATCGTCGCGATGACCTCGGCGGCGGGCAGCAGCGACGTGACCAGGCCGACCCCCTGCCCGGCGAGCAGCGGCATCTCCTCCAGGTCGCCGGTGGTGAGCCCACGCATCGGCACGAGGTTGGAGTACCGGTGCATGGTCACCGTCTCACCGCCGAGGACGGTCTCCCCGATGACCTTGTCCTCCTCCGGCGCGGGTGCGTCCAGCCACTCCTGCACGACCCGGTTGCGCAGCACCCGCATCGGGTTGAAGTCCGGCGTCTCGGGCCCGAACATCGACGTGCTGACCGTCTCCGTGGCGTCGAAACTCACCAGCCGGCTCTTGTACCCGTCGTGCGCGTCCGACTCCCCGGTGGCGACGAACCGCGTGCCCACCCACGCCCCGTCCGCACCCAGCATCAGCGCGGCGGCCACCCCACGCCCGTCGGCGATCCCTCCCGAGGCCAGCACCAGCGCCGGCGCGACCGCGTCCACCACGAGCGGCACCAGCGCGAAGACCGGCAGCGTGGCCGCGTTGTGCCCACCCGCCTCCTGCCCCTGCGCCACGACCACGTCGACCCCGTCGTCAACCGCCCGCTTCGCCGCGTCGACGGAGCTGAGCTGCTCGAAGACCCGTACCCCCGCGGCGTGCAACTGGTCGATCCAGGCCCGCTTCGGATGCCCCCAGTGGAACGACACGACCGCCACCCCGGCCTCACACACGGCGTCGATCTGCGCCTGCTCGGTGAAGACGGTGATGAAGTTGACGTTGAACGGCCGGTCCGTCTGTGTCTGTATCGCCGCGATCGTCTGCGTCAACGCCGGCGCGGGCATGAGCCCCACCCCGAGCGAGCCGAGCGCCCCCGCATTGCTGACCGCCACCGGCAACTCCGGCGTCATCCCCACGAACGCCATGCCGGCCTGCGCGATCGGAGTCGTGAGGCCGAACGCCTCGGTGAACCTGGTCCTGAGTCGCATACCCTGTACCGTGCCGGACCCGCCCCGCCCAGGTGTTGCCAACCGCGCATCCCACGTCGCATTGCGTGCAGACGTCATCGACCCGACACCTCGACCACGCCCCTCGCACCCCGCAGACTGATCCGGTGGCAGCATGGATGACGCTGATCGCCGCAACCGCCGGCGCCGCGATCGCGCTGGTGGGGCAGTACCTGACCAGGCGCGGCGAAAGCAGCGTGCGCCGCTCCGAACTGGTGCTGGAGCAGTGCTCCCAGCTGGTCTCGCTTTCCGAGGACTTCCGTAACCGCCTGTGGGAAGAGCGCGAACTGGGCCAGGCCGGCCGGGTCGACGGCTGGGACCTGGCCGCCTATCGCCTCGCCGCGGCCAGACTGAACATCCTCTGCCGCCACCAACCGCTCCTTTCCGCCCTGCAGGAGATGTCCGACGCCGGCAAGCGCCTGGGCGCGTACTGGCGCCGCGGCAACACCGATCCCGACGAGCTCGAACTGCGATACGGGCACTACAAGACGGCGATCCAGGCGTTCGTCGAGCAGAGCGGCGCCTTCGTCCGCAGCCGGCTGAGACGGTTCTGACACCTCCAGCGGGCCACCTGACCAGCGGAAGCCCGCTTCAGGGTCGCAACGACGCGACGGATCGGCAGGCACGCTCCAGCGTGCGAACCTTGGTGCGCCCGGTAGGGATCGAACCTACGACCTTGGGATTAGAAGTCCCCTGCTCTATCCGCTGAGCTACGAGCGCATGTCGACGGACAGGCTACCGCCTGCGGCGGATGATTCGCTTGTGGGGAGCCAAATCGACGCTCTCAGGACAGCATTCATTGCCGTCCGGCACAAGCGGGTTCCGTTGGTGCACCGTTGGATTCGCAGCGGGTGGCGGCGGAGTCACGCTTCGGGTCGTTCGGGTCGCCTTTCGTCGTTGTCCTCCCTGTGGGCTTGTCACTGCCCGGCTGGCGCCGACCTGTGGCTGTCACGCTGCCCAGCCCGATTTGCCCAGGCCACGGCCCTGGTCGCGGCCCTGGTCGCGGCCCCGCAGTCGTGGTTGTGGGTCCGGTCGTGGTTTGTGGGCCGATCGTGGGTCCGGCGGTGGGCTTGCACGTTGGGCCGGTCGTGAGTCTGGCCGCGGGCCTGACGGTGGGCCTGGTCCCAGGTCTGCCTGGTCGCAGGCCTGGTCGTGGGCCCGGCTTGGTCGTAGGTCTGGGCGTGGTCTGGTTGTGGGCCTGAACGTCGGGCCGGTCGTGCGTCCGGCCGTGGGTTTGACGGTGGGCCTGGTTGTGGGCCTTGCCTGGTCGTGGACTGCCAGTGCCTGGTTTGGCCTGGTTCTGGGCCCGATGGTGGGTCGTGACGCCGAGTGGTGCGGTGTCACGACCCACCTGGACCGTCAGGCGGGCACCGCGACCCGGCCGCCCCGGTTACGCCGGCGCCGGCTACCAGCCGAGTCGTCGGACTCGCCCGAGGTGTTGTCGTCGTCCGAGCTCTCCGATCCCTCCTCGGCGGTGACCGGCCCGTCCCCGGCGGTGGACTCGCCGGCCGGTGCGACGTCGGCAGTCATGAGCTCCGCCGCGTCGTCCGGTGCGGTGAAGCCCGCCATCGCGGCGACCGCCGTGCCGTCGAAGGCGGCGCTGATCGCACTGTCGAGCTCGGTCAGGACGTCCTCCGCGAACGGATCCCTGGTGGCGTCCTGCGCCGGCTCCTCGACGGTCGTGACGAAGCCGCCGAGTTCGGCGTCGTAGTCACGATGGCGAGGCAGGTCGTTGACCGCGGCCACCGGGGTGCTCGGCTGGCCGGCGATCCGGGCATCGGCCAGTTCGTCGTCGATGGCGCTGACCATCGTGTTCGCCTTGACCCGGGCGAACTTCGACCGGCCGCGCATCAGGTCGTGGCCCACGGATGCGGCCTCCAGCTCATAGGTCACCCGCTTGACGTGGTCCTCGGTCTCCCAGTTCCGGCTCGACAGCCGGCCGGTGACGATGACCGGGTCGCCGACGCGGACGCAGCGCATCACGTTCTCCGCCAGCTGGCGCCAGCAGATGATGCGCAGTCGGAGCGTGTCCCCGTCGACCCAGCGCTCCTGGTGGCGGTCGTAGCGCCGGGACGTTGCGGCGACCCTGAAGTTGGTCACCAGCTGCTTGCTTTCCTCCAGCCGGCGGCACTCAGGCTCGCTGAGCACGTTGCCGACGATCGTCATGGTCGTCTCATACATGTCCGTCTCCTCCCGTGGTGGACTCGGGAAGGAGCATCGGTCAGATCGACCGGTCGCCGCTCGCGGTGGAGGCCGCACCTGTGGATAACCGGGTGCTTGTGGACAAGGTCGCTACCGAGCGGATGGTGTGGTACGGGCGGGAGGCTTGGGCGTACACCTCAGAAAGCGGCATGGGCGAGGTTCTGGGTGAACACTTCCCAGACCCCGCGACGCCGGACCAGCAACTTGCGGGACAGCAGGTGAGGGTCGCCGGCGAAGAAGATCCTGTCGATCGCGCGCCGGACCTTCGCCAGTCCGGGCGGGGACTGGGAACCGGTCACGATGACCACGTCGCGGGCGGGTACGCCGACCACGAGCTCACCGGGCACCGCACGCTCCAGACCTGCCCAGAACGGCTCGGCGAGCAGCAGGGTCGAGGCGATCCCGTCGAACTGGAGCATGAGGGCGGGCGGCTGTCCGTGGACCTGCGCGGCGCCGAGCCGGCCGTCGAGATTGTGCGCGGCCTGGCGGCGCAGCATCCGCCTCGGCAGCTCCATGCGCTGCAGGTCGGCCCAGGTCACCAGGCGCTGCCCGTAGGGCGGCCCGTAGCTGTAACCCACCCCGAGTCCGCCCATGAACTCGTCGAGTACGGGCGCGTGCACATCTTCGCGGCGGATGTCGCGAAGTGGTGCAAGAACGGGGAGGAGCATGAGCTGCACGCTTGCAAAGTAGGACGGTGACGGATGTGAGACAAGCTCTTGTTTTTGCACCATTTGCTTGCTAGTGCGCACGCGGGCCGCCGCGAAAAACTGTCGGTGGTGGTCGGTAGTGTCCGGCGCATGGTGAATCGAAGACTCCAGGCCGACGCGATCGGGATGGTGCTGGGCGGTGTGCTGGACGCGATGTTCGGCGATCCGCGCAGGTGGCACCCTGTCGCGGGGTTCGGGCGGTTCGCGGCGGCGGTCGAGCGTCACACGTATGCCGACGAGCGGCCGGCGGGAGCGCGGTTCACCGCCGTGGCAGTGGGCGTACCCGTCGCCCTCGCGGCGATGGCGGCCTGGCTGACCAGGCGCAGGCCCGTCGCGCGGACTGTGCTCGTCGCCGGTGCGACCTGGGCCGCGCTGGGCGGCACGAGCCTGGCGCGGGAAGGGCGCGTGATGGCCGACCGGCTCGACGGCGGCGACCTGGCGTCCGCGCGGGCGCAGCTGCCCAATCTCTGCGGGCGTGATCCGTCGGCGCTGGGGGCGCCCGAGTTGGCCCGCGCGACGGTGGAGTCCGTCGCGGAGAACACGTCGGACGCCGTGGTCGGTCCGCTGTTCTGGGGTGCGGTCGCGGGGCTGCCAGGCATCGTCGGATATCGGGCGGTCAACACGCTCGACGCGATGGTCGGGCACCGCTCCGCCCGGTATGCCAGATTCGGTACGGCGTCGGCCCGCCTCGACGACCTCGCCAACCTGGTGCCGTCGCGGGTCACCGCGGTGCTGACCGTCGTCGCGGCGCCCGTGGTCGGCGGGCGGCCCGGTGCGGCGCTGCGGGTGTGGCTGCGCGACGGAGGACGACACCCGAGCCCGAATTCCGGGCAGTGTGAGGCGGCCGCCGCCGGCGCACTGGGCATTCGTCTGGGCGGTCGCAATGTGTACGGATCCAGGGTTGAACAACGGCCGCACCTCGGCGACGGCGACCCACCCGTGCCGCGCGACGTGCGGCGGGCCGCGACGCTGTCCGTCGTCGTGGGCGCGGCGGCGCTCGGGCTCGCGTTCGCCGTCAGGGCCGGTGTCGCAAGCCGGAGCAGTGCAGGTGGGCGCGCCGCCGCGCGGGTCGGGAGCGCGGCGTGAGCGGGCTGCTGGTCGCCGGAACGACCTCCGACGCGGGCAAGAGCATGCTCACCGCCGGGATCTGCCGCTGGCTGCGGCGACGCGGCGTCGACGTCGCACCGTTCAAGGCGCAGAACATGTCCAACAACTCCGCGATCGCGGTCGACGGCGGTGAGATCGGCCGGGCCCAGGCGCTGCAGGCGTATGCGTGCGGGCTGGAGCCCAGCGTCAAGTTCAACCCGGTGCTGCTGAAGCCGGGCTCCGACCGCACCAGCCAGGTCGTCGTCCTCGGCCAGGCCACCGGGCACATCGGCGCGCGCAACTACCACGAGATCAAGGACCGGCTGCGTGGGACGGTGCTGGAGACGCTGCGCGAACTGCGGGCCAGGCACGAGGTGGTGATCTGCGAGGGGGCCGGAAGCCCGGCGGAGATCAATCTCCGGGCCGGCGACCTGGCCAACATGGGTCTGGCGCGCGCCGCCGACCTGCCAGTGATCGTGGTCGGTGACATCGATCGGGGCGGGGTGTTCGCCGCGCTGTATGGCACGCTCGCGCTCCTTGACGCCGACGACCAGGCCCTGATCTCGGGCTTCGTGATCAACAAGTTCCGCGGCGACTCGGGGCTGCTGCAGCCGGGTCTCGACTCATTGACGGAGCTGACCGGGCGGCCGACGTTCGGGGTGATTCCGTGGTCCACCGAGCTCTGGCTCGACGGCGAGGACTCGCTCGCCTACGACGGCAGGGTCCTGGGCCGGCCGGCGCCGCCGCGTGGCGGGCAGTGGCTGCGGGTCGCGGTGGTCCGCCTGCCCCGGGTCTCCAACGCGACCGACGCCGAGGCACTCGCGGCTGAGCCGGGCGTCCAGGTGCGGCTCACGGTCGAGCCCGCCGACCTCGCCGACGTGGACCTCGTCGTGCTGCCCGGCAGCAAGTCCACTGTGGACGACCTGCGGTGGCTGCGGGAGCGCGGCCTGGCGGACGCGCTGCTGGCCCACGCGGCGGCGGGCCGCCCGGTCCTCGGCATCTGCGGCGGGTTCCAGATGCTCGCGGAGCGGATCTTCGACGACGTGGAGAGCCGCCGCGGGGCGGTGCAGGGGCTGGGACTGCTGCCGGTGGAGGTGACGTTCGCCGCCCGCAAGACCCTCGGGCTGGTGACGGGGACGGGGCTCGGATCGCAGCCGGTGCGGGGCTACGAGATCCACCACGGCGTGGTGAGCCGGGAGGCGGAGGGCCTGACCCCGTTGATCCGGCTGGCCGACGGCACGGGCGAGGGCGCGGTGGCCGGCAATGTGTTCGGCACGCACTGGCACGGCGCGTTCGAGACCGACGGGTTCCGCCGGGCGTTCCTGACCGAGGCGGCCCGTCTTGCCGGACGGCACGGGTTCGAGGTCGCGCCGGACACGTCGTTCGCCGCGCTGCGGGAGCGGACCGTGGATGTGCTGGGCGACCTGGTCGAGGAGCACCTCGACACGGAGGCGCTGTGGCGGCTGATCGAGGGCGGCGCGCCGGCCGGGCAGCCGACCGTCGTGCCGGCCCTGCGCACCGCCGCGCCGGCGCCCCCGGCCGCCGCGCTGGGGGAGCCCGCCGAGGTGCCGGAGCCGCCGATCGTGTCTGGAGCGTCCGACGTCGTGCTGGAGGCGCGGTAAGCGGGGACGTAGCGGGCGAAGGCGCGGTGGACGGAGGCGTAGCAGGGCGAGGCTGGCGGCAGTATGGCGGTCGGAGGTATGGCGGGCGACGGCACGGCAAGTAGGGACCCGGTGAGTGGAACCGCAGTCAGTGGAGCCGCGGTATGTGGAGCCGCGGTAGGCGGGGATGTAGTGATCGACAACGCGGCGAGTGGAGGCGTGGTGAGCGGGACGCCGTCAGCGGAGGTGTAGTCAGCGGGGCCTGGTGAGCGGAGGGCAGTCGGCGGGGCTTGGTGAACGGGGGCACCGTGAGTGGAGGCACAGTGAACGGGGACACGGTGAGTGGAAGCGGCGCGAGCGGGGACGTGGTGGACGAAGGCGTGGCGGCGGGGACGTGGTGAACGACGGCGTGGCGAGCGGGGATCTGGTCAGCGGAGGTATGGCGGGCGGGAATGTGGTGAACAGAGGTGTGGCGGGCGGGGATGTGGTGAACGACGGTGTGGTGAGCGGGGGCTTGGCCAGCGGAGGTGTGGCGGGCGGGGACGTGGTGGACGAAGGCGTGGTGAACGACGGTGTGGTGAGCGGGGGCTTGGTCAGCGGAGGTATGGCGGGCGGGGACGTGGTGGACGAAGGCGTGGTGAACGAGGACGTGGTGAGTGCGGGCAGCGTCGGCAGGGACGCGGTGAGCGGAGGCGCGGTGAGGGCGGGCGGCATGTCGCTGGGGACGTACGGCGGGCTGGCGAAGGAAGTGCTCGGGCGGGACGCGCGACTCGGAGAGGTGCGGCTCGTGGCGGTCGACGGGCGGGCCGGGTCGGGGAAAACCACGTTCGCGGGGCGGCTGGCGCGGGCGCTGCGGCATGCCGGTGCCGACGTCGCCGAGCTGCACACCGACGACTTCCTGGACGGGTGGGCGGAGCTGACGGCGTGGCGGCCGAGGCTGGAGCAGTGGGTGTTCGCGCCGTTCAGGGTGGGTGAGGACGCCAAGTACCGGCGGTATGACTGGGTCGCGGAGCGGATGCGTGAGGAGTGGGAGCCGTTGCGGCGGCCGGACGTGCTGGTCGTGGAGGGGGTCGGGAGCGCGGGGGCGGAGGACCTGACGCTGGCGGTGTACGTGCACGCGCCGGAGGCGTTGCGGCTCGAGCGGGGGCTGATCCGTGACGGTGAGGCGCTGCGGCCGCAGTGGGAGCGGTGGATGGCGGAGGAGGACCGGTTCTTCGGGGACGGCACGGCGTTGCGCAACGTCGACGTGCACGTCGACGGGGCGCCGGAGGAGGAGCACGATCCACAGAATGAGTACTTCATCCTCGCGGGCGGGTAGACGGCGGTTGCGCAGGTGCGGGACGATCCGGGAGGCGGCCGGACACGATCCGGGTGCGACGGGGAGGCGGAACGGATGACCACGAACGACGTGCAACGCCGGCGGGTGGTGCTGACCGGGATCAGTTCCCGGGCCTGGGAGCACCCGGCGGACAGGGGCGCTCTGGTGGCGCTGCGGGAGCTGCGCGGGTTCGACGACGCGCTGAAGTCGTTGCACGCGTTGTGGAATGAGCGGGCGTGGCGGCTGGAGTTCCTCGGCAACGCGATCCGGGTGGACCACCGGCAGTTCCCCAGGGTGCACCGGCTGATGGCGGAGGCCGCTGCCTCGCTGGACGTCGCTGAGCTGCCGGAGCTGTTCGTGCAGAGCGACCGGTCGATCAACGGCATGTGCATCGGCATGTCGAAGCCGTTCATCGTGATCAACCGGGGCTGCCTGGAGCTGCTCGACGACGAGGAGTTGCGGTGCCTGCTCGGGCATGAGCTCGGGCACCTGGTCAGCGGGCACGCGGTGTACCGGACGATGGTGCTGATCCTGACGGACTGGGCGGTGCGGCTCGCGTGGCTGCCGGTCGGGTCGATGGTGCTGCGGGCGATCGTGGCCGCGCTGATGGAGTGGTGGCGCAAGGCGGAGCTGTCCGCGGACCGGGCCGGGCTGCTCGCCTGCCAGGACCCGGCCGCTTCCCTCCGGCTGTCGATGAAGCTGGCCGGCGGCGGGGACCTGTCGGAGGTCGACACGACCGCGTTCCTGGAGCAGGCCGCGGAGTTCGATCGGGCCGGTGACCTGCGGGACAGCTTGATCAAGATCCGCATGGTGACGGCGCGGTCGCATCCGATGCCGGTGGCTCGGGCGGCCGAGGTGCGGGCGTGGATCGACGGTGGGGAGTACGCGCGGATTCTCGGCGGCGACTACCCGCGGCGCGCCGACGACAAGGACGCGAAGGTCAGCGAGGAGATCAAGGCGGCGGCTGCGTCGTACCGGGAGGCGTTCTCGCGGTCGCAGGATCCGCTGGTGGGGTTGCTGCGCAAGCTGGGCGACGGGGCTTCCGAGGTCGGTGACTGGGTCGGCGCCGGGGCCGGCAGGGTGCGTGGCTGGATGCGCGGAAACGGGTCCGACGGCACGGACGGGCCGCCGGCACAGTAAGTGTCGGGTCGGGCGGCGCAGTGGGCATGCGGGTCCGACGGCACGGACGGGCCTTCCGCGCAGTAAGTGTCGGGTGTGCGGGTCGGGCGGCGCGGTGGGTATGCAGATCCGACCGCACGGACGGGCCGCCGGCGCAGCAGGTGCCGGGTCGGGCGGGGCGACGGGCGCGGTGGGTATGTGGGTCCGACGGCACGGACGGGCCGCCGGCGCAGTAAGTTTTCGGGTATGACAGTGCTCACCGACGAAGAGCTCCGCGCCGCGATCCGGCGGGAGATGCCAGGTGTCCGTGCCGACCTGGAGCGCCTCGTGCGCATCCCGGGCATCGCGTTCACCGGGTTCGACCACAGCCACGTGGAGCGTTCCGCCGAGGCGGTGGCGGAGCTGCTGCGCGGGGCAGGCATCCCGGACGTGCGGCTGGTCCGCAAGGGTGGGCAGCCCGCGGTGCTGGGCCGCCGGCCGGCGCCGCCCGGAGCGCCGACCGTGCTGCTGTACGCGCACCACGACGTCCAGCCGATCGGCGACCGCTCCCAGTGGCTGAGCGACCCGTTCGAGCCGGAGGAGCGCGACGGCCGCCTGTACGGCCGCGGCACCGCCGACGACAAGGCCGGCATCATGGCGCACATCGCGGCGCTGCGGGCGTTCGGCGAGGACCTGCCGGTCGGCGTGGTGCTGTTCATCGAGGGCGAGGAGGAGTTCGGCTCCGAGTCGCTGGAGGACCTGCTCCGCGAGCACCGCGACGAGCTCGCGTCCGACGTGATCGTGATCGCCGACTCGGGCAACTGGGACGTGGGGCAGCCGGCGCTGACCACGGGGCTGCGGGGCATCGTCAACGGCTTCTTCGAGGTTCGTGTGCTGGAGCAGGCCGTGCACAGCGGCATGTTCGGCGGGGCCGTGCCGGACGCGCTGATCACGTTGTCGCGGCTGATCTCGTCGCTGCACGACGACGCGGGTGACGTGGCGGTCGAGGGCCTGGTCACGACGGAGAGTGCGCCGCTGGACTACCCGCAGGACCGGTTCCGCGAGGAGGCCGGGATGCTCGACGGGGTCGAGTTCATCGGCACCGGCCGGCTGGTCGAGCGGCTGTGGACGCGGCCGGCGATCTCGATCCTCGGCATCGACGCCCCGCCGACCGAGGGCGCCCCCAACGCGCTGATCCCGGTGGCGAAGGCCAAGTTCAGTGTCCGGATCGCACCCGGTGACTCGGCGCAGCGGGTGTACGACACGATCGTCGCCCACCTGGAGCGGCACGTGCCGTGGGGGGCGAAGGTCGAGGTGACCCTGGAGCAGCTCGGCGAGCCGTGCGTGATCGACGCGACGGGGCCCGTGTTCGACGCGGCGCGGCAGGCGTTCACCGAGGCGTGGGACGGGGTGTCGCCGGTCGACATGGGCGTCGGCGGGTCGATTCCGTTCATCGCCACGTTCCAGGAGCTGTTCCCCAAGGCGGCGATCCTGGTCACGGGCGTCGAGGACCCGAGCACCAGGGCGCACGGACCCAACGAGAGCCTGCACCTCGGCGAGTTCGAGCGGGTCTGCGTCGCCGAGGCACTCCTGCTGGCCAAGGTCGCGAACACGGCCTGACGACAGTGAGGCCGGCCCCGAAAAGGGCCGGCCTCGACAGAAAGGGCCTCGACAGAAAAGCGCCTCGACAGAAAAGCGCCTCGACAGAAAGGCAGCGTCACCCGCGCGGGGGAAGCTTCACCACGCTCACGAAGAACTCGTCGATCTGCCGGACGACGGCGATGAAGCTGTCGAAGTCGACCGGCTTCGTCACGTACGCGTTGGCGTGCAGCGAGTAGCTGCGCAGGATGTCCTCGTCGGCCTGCGAGGTGGTCAGCACCACGACCGGGATGCGGCGCAGGTCCGGGTCCTCCTTGATGGCCTGGAGGACCTGCCGGCCGTCGACCCGGGGCAGGTTGAGGTCCAGCAGGATCAGGTCGGGGCGGGGCGCGTCCCCGTGCGGGCCCTCCCGGCGCAGGTACGCCAGGGCCTCCTCGCCGTCCTGGACGACGTTGAGCTTGTTGCGGACCTTGTGCTCCTCGAACGCCTCCTGCGTCATCAGCACGTCGCCCGGGTCGTCCTCGACCAGGAGCACCTCGATCGGCAGGGACGATTCCCGGGGTGCGGTCATGAAACGGACTCCTCAAGCAAAGGGGTGGGGGCCTCAAGGACAGGCACGGGGAGCGTGAACCGGAACAGCGTACCTTCGGTCTGCGACGGGTCGATCCAGATCCTGCCGCCGTGGTATTCGACGATCTTTTTCGCGATCGCGAGGCCGATGCCGGTGCCCGGGTAGGCGTCCTTCGCGTGCAGCCGCTGGAAGATGACGAAGACCTTGTCGGCGAACTCGGGTTCGATGCCGATGCCGTTGTCCTCCACGCTGATCTCGTACTCGTCGCCGACGCGCTGGCTGTCGATGACGATGCGTGGGGTGCGGTCGGGGTGGCGGAACTTCAGCGCGTTGCCGATCAGGTTGGCGAAGAGGGCGCCGAGCAGCGGTTCCTCGCCGCGGACCGCGGGCAGGTCGGTGAAGGTGATCTCGGCGCCGGTCGCCTCGCGCTGCGTCTCGAACTGCTCCGCCGCGTCGACGACCACCGCGTTCAGCTCGATGTCGTTGAAGCCGCCGGTGAGCCGGCCGATGCGGGAGAAGGCCAGCAGGTCGTTGATCAGCCGTTGCATCCGCTGCGCGCCGTCGACCGCGAAGGCGATGTACTGATCGGCACGTTCGTCGAGTTGCCGGGCGTACCGACGCTGCAGCAGCTGGCAGAAGGACGCGACCTTCCGCAGCGGCTCCTGCAGGTCGTGCGACGCGACGTAGGCGAACTGTTCGAGATCGCGGTTGGACCGGGTCAGCTCGGCGGCCTGCTGTTCGAGCATCCGGTTGGCCTCCTCGACCAGCCGGCGCGCCTCCACGACGTCCTGCAGCTCGGTGTTGATCCGGCGCCGCATGGTGTCGACGTCGGCGGCAAGGGCGGCCAGCTCAGGGGGGCCGCCGCCGGTGATCTCGTGGTCGTAGTTGCCGGCCGCGACGGTGCGCACCTCGGCGGCGAGCTCGATCACGGGCCGCGTCACCAGCCGCCGGAGCAGGAACGCGAGGGCCGTGCCGGCGACGATGATCACGATCCCGGCGAAGATGAGCAGCAGGACCAGGGTGTTGCCGCTGGAGCGGACCTGCGCAGCGACCGCGTCGCGTCGGGTGGTCAACGCGTTGCGCAGCGCGTTGATCCGGTCGGAGGCGGCGGTGTAGACGGTCCGGGAGGTGTCCGTCGGCGTCGCGCGTTCGGCGCTCGGTCCGTCGGTACGGGTCTGCGCGATCAGCGGTTCGGTGATCTCCCGCCGGTACCTGGAGGTCGCCGCCGCGATGTCGTGGACGGCGGCCAGCAGGTCGGGCTCGTCGGCGAGCAGCCGCTCCGTTTCGGCGAGGATCTCCGCCTCGGACTTCTGCGCGGCCCGGTACGCGTCGAGGTCGCTCTCCTTGCCGGTCAGCAGGAACGTCCGGACGCTGCTCTGCTGGCGCAGCAGCTGCGAATACAGCTCCTCAGTGTTGACCAGCGCCGGGGTGAGCCGGTCCATCACCTTGGTCGTGTCGGCCCGGTTGGCGCCGGCGGTGACGGTGGCGCCGATCGCGAGGATCCCGAGCAGGCCGGCGACGACCGCGCACAGTGCGATGATCCGGCGCCAGAGGGACCACTTGGTGGGATTCATGCAGTACTCCTCGGGTCCAGCAGCAGCACGGCGATGTCGTCGGACAACGGTCCGCCGTTATGCCCCTCGGCCTGCGCCGCGAGCCAGGCCGGCAGGTCGCGGGGGAGTGCGCCGCCCCGGTCCCGCAGGACCTCGACGATGCCCTCGATGCCGAGGCGTTCGCCACCGGACGCGTCGGGAGTGGCGCCCCCTTCGATCAGGCCGTCGGTGTACAGCAGCAGCTGCCACCCCGGATCGCCGAGGCGGACCTCGGTGGCGGGACGGGGCACCCCCGGCATCACGCCGAGCACGAGCCCCGGCTGGACGGCGCACGGCTCGACCCGGTCCCCGGCGATCACGATCGGCGGCGGGTGACCGGCGAGCCGGATCCGGGCGGTGCCCTCGGCCAGGTTGACGGTGGCGACCGCGACGGTGGCGAACAGCTCGTCGGAGCGCCGCTCGCTCACCAGCACCTGCTCCAGAGAGTCCAGGATGTGGTCCTCGGGCACGCCCGCGAGGACCAGGGCCCGCCAGGCGACCCGCAGCGCCACCCCGAGCGGGGCCTCGTCGACGCCGTGGCCGCACACGTCCCCGATGAGCAGGTGCAGGTGGGTGCCGTCGGCGCCGATCGCGTCGAAGAAGTCGCCGCCGAGCAGGCCACGGTCCCGGCCAGGCCGGTAGATCGACCACAGGTCGGCCTCGACCCCTGCCATGATCGGCTTGGGCAGCAGCCCGCGTTCGAGCCGGGCCGACTCCGCCTGCCGCAGCTCCGACTCGCGCAACAGCCGGGCCTGCTCGTCGGCCCGCTTGCGCTCGACGGCGTAGCGCACGGCACGGGACAGCCCGGTGCCGTCGACCGCACCCTTGACCAGGTAGTCCTGCGCGCCCTCGGCGACCGCGGCGGTGCCCAGGTGCTCGTCCTCCAGGCCGGTGAGCACGCACACGGCGACCCGCCCGGCGTCCTGCAGGACCTGCCGCAGCCCGTCCAGCCCGCTCGCGTCGGGCAGCCCGAGGTCGAGCAGGACGCAGTGCACCTCGCGCAGCAGCGGCCGGGCCTCCCGCATCGTCTGCGCGACCTGCACGTCGAACGGCGCGTCGGCCTCCGCGAGCAGCTCCTGGACCAGGAACGCGTCACCCGGGTCGTCCTCGATGAGCAGCACGCGGATGCGCTCGCCGGCGCGCAGGCCGAGCCGCTGGTTCCGAAGGTCGACCGTTGTGCCGACTTCGGCCATGCTCACACCCCTGCCGCGGGTGCGGATAGTTGTCGCGCGGCACACATGGGGACGATCCTTCCCTACCTGACGGCTTGCTGCACGTGCGGGTGCAGTGTGTCAGCCGCAGTGGCCGCCGTCACCACGCTCCTACTGCGTCCTACCGATGGATAGGCTTTCGCGCGTGCACGGGCTCGAGAACATCGTCGGACTGATCGCGGTCGTCGTCGCCACCTCCGTGGTGGCCCGCCGCATCGGTGTGCTGTCGCCGATCATGCTGGTCCTGGTCGGCATCGGAATCTCCTTCATCCCGGGCGTCCTGGAGGTCGACCTCGACCCCGAGGTGGTCCTGCTCGGAATTCTCCCGCCCATCCTGTACGTGGCGGCGCTGGAGACCTCGGTGCCCGCGTTCCGCTTCAACCTCCGGCCGATTCTGCTCCTCGCGGTCGGGCTGGTCCTCTTCACCGCCGCGGCCGTGGGGCTGACCGTGCACATGCTGCTGCCGCAGGTGCCGCTCGCGATGTGCTTCGCGCTGGGCGCGGTCGTCGCGCCGCCCGACGCGGTCGCGGCCACCGCGGTCGCCAGGCGCATCGGCCTGCCCCGGCGGATCGTCACCGTCCTGGAGGGCGAGAGCCTCATCAACGACGCGACCGCGCTCGTCACCCTGCGGGTGGCGGTGGCCGCCGCGATCGGCGAGGCCGTCGACGTCTGGTCGATCACCCAGGAGGCTGCGATCGCGGTGCTGGGCGGCGTCGGCATCGGCGTCGTCGGCGGTGTGGTGCTCGGGTATGTGCACAAAAAGGTTGAGAACCCCCTTATCGACAACGCGATCTCGTTGCTCACCCCGTGGGTCGTGTTCCTGCCGGCGGAGCGCATCCACGCCTCCGGCGTCGTCGCGGTCGTGGTCTGCGGGCTCGCGCTCGGCCACAGGATGCCGACCCTCATGTCCGCCGCGTCCCGGCTGCAGATGGACGCCTTCTGGCGGATGGTGAAGTTCCTCCTCGAGGGGTCCGTCTTCCTGCTCGTCGGCCTGCAGCTACGGGCGCTCATCGAGGGGGTCGAGCGGACCTTCTGGTTCACGATGGGGTGCCTTGCGGCGGTCATCGGCGTCGTGATCATCGCGCGGATGGTCTGGCTGTTCCCCACCGTGTACCTCGCGCGCCTCATCCCGGGCGTCCGCCGCCGCGACCCGTCACCCGTGCTGGCCGCCCCCGCCGTCATCTCCTGGGCGGGCATGCGGGGCGCGGTCACCCTCGCCGCCGCGCTCTCCCTGCCCGCGAGCACCGAGGCCGGCGACTATCCCCGCGGACTCTTCGTGATCCTGGCCTTCGGCGTGATCGTGGCGACGCTGGTGCTCCAGGGCGCGACGCTGCCGACCGTCGCGCGCTGGCTGAAGGTGCCCGGCGACGACCAGACGCAGGATGCGCTCGCGGAGGCGTCCGTGCAGCACGAGGCGAGCCGCGCCGGCAAGGCCCGCCTGGAGGAGGTCGCCGAGGACGCGCCCGAAGGCGTGGTCGATCAGCTGCGGCAGGTCGCGCTCAGCCGTTCCAACATCGCCTGGGAGCGCCTCGGCCGTTCCGATCGGGAAACGCCGTCCGCCGCGTATGCGCGCCTGCGCCGCGAGATGCTGAACGCCGAACGGGAGGTGTTCCGGCAGGCCCGCGACACCGGCAAGATCCCTGAGGAGACGCTGCGCCAGGCGCAGCGGGACATGGACCTGGAAGAGTCACTGCTGGAGCGAGGAGACCTGTGACCTGCGCGCACATCGAAGCCGCGGAGAAGAAGGACGCCCCCGAGGTCGACGGGTGTCCGGAATGCCTCGCCATGGGCTTCACCGACTGGGTCCACCTGCGGCAGTGCCTCACCTGCGGACATGTCGCGTGCTGCGACTCCTCCCCGCGCAGGCACGCCACGCAGCACTTCCTCACCACCCACCACCCCGTCATGCAGTCGATCGAGCCGGGAGAGTTCTGGCGCTGGTGTTATCTGGACGAGACCATCGGCTGACCTAATCGTGACGTCCTACCTGCGGGTATGCGTGTTCTCAGCCGCTTCTAAGGAGACGCCGGACACAATCATCTCCAGTTGGGCATGGAGTCGGGTGCATTCGTGTTGCCATGGTCAACGGGGAATGGTCGACTGACGACGGGGTAGGGGGCGGACCATGGTGAGCGGGACATGGTAGACGCGGTCATGGACTTGGTGGCGGCGCCCGGAGTCCTTTATGCCACGATCCTGGTTCTTCTCACCGTCGACGCGTTCATTCCGATTGTCCCCGCGCAGGCCCTGATGATCGGCGGCGGCATCCTCTCCACCACGGGCCACGTCGAGCTGCTGCTCCTGGTCGCCGCCGGCGCCCTCGGCGCCGTCTCCGGCGACCTTCTCGCCTTCCTGCTCGGCCGCCGGCTGGCCCGCCGCGACGCCGACACCCCGCAGCGCCTGGCCCGCCGCAAGCCCCGGGCGATCACGCTGCGCCTCAACGAAGCGATGCGCAAGCACATCTTCCTGGCCGTGCTCCTCTGCCGCTTCGTCCCTGCCGGTCGCATGATCACCGCGATCTACGCGGGCCGCAACGGCATGTCGACCCGCCGCTTCGCCAGCTATGACGTGGTCGCCGCCACGCTCTGGGCCTCCTACGGCGCCCTGCTCGGCCACTTCGGCGGCGAGGCGATCGCCGAGTCGTCGTGGCTGCCGCTGGTCCTGGTCGCCGCGGCCGCACTGCTCTTCCTGGCCGGAGCCCCGCTGCTCGGCCTGGCCGGCCGCCTGCGCAAGCGCTCAGCCGCCCGCGCGGTGACGTCCGCCGTGGTCGCGAGCGGTCCGGTCGTTTCGGGCGCTTCGTCCGGTACGGGTGCCGCCGCCCGAGCGGACGCCGCCATGCCGCTGCCCACCGCAACGGGTTCCGCCGCGGGTGTGGACGGCCTGGTGGTTTCGGGCAGCGGCGCGAAGGTCGCACCCCGTCAGGGGGCGGTCAACAGTCGCCGCTCGTCCGGGCGCCTCTCGGTCGCCGAGGGCCTCGCCACGAAGGTCGGCCTGGCCGTCAGGGCGATGCGGGTGGCCGGCGCCATCCCGATGATGCGCGTGGCCGGGAGCATGCCGGTCGTCGCCGCGTCGCCGCAGCCGGTCCGCCGGCGCTGCCGCCGCACCGCGATGGAGACCCTCGCCGCGGCCGAGCCGTTAGCTGCGATCGAGGTGCTCGTCGCCGCGGAGGCTGTGGCTGCGGCGGAGTCGGTCGTCGTGCAGGTCAACGGCCTGCAGAACGCGAGCTGACCGCCGCTTCATCTCCCGGCGGGGGTACCGCTCGCTGCGTGCTTGCCGCGTCCGGGGGAGTCGCGGAGCGGCGGTGGACGCGTTCCGTCGCTGCCCAGCCCGTCGCCTTCATGTCCCGGTGGGGGTACCGCTCGCTGCGTGCTTGCCGTGTCCGGGGTGATCGCGGAACGGCGGTCGCCGCGTTTCGCCGCTGCCCAGCCCGTCGCCGACGTGGTCATGGGGTTCGGGCGTCGGGCTGGCCATGGCTACGGAATGCCGGCAGGCCGGACCACGGGCATTCCGGATCTTCCGTGCCCGGACCCTCCCTCGATGTGCCCTGACCAGCGCCCGGGCCGTGATCGAAGTCGTTGCGCGGCTGTCTGGGCGGCCAGCCTGCGGCTTCGATCAACCAGTCCGTGGTCGAAGTCGTGTGTTGGTTGTGTGGGTGGCTGTCCGGGTGGCCGGTTCGCGGTGTGATCGTGGTCGGGCGGGTCGAGGCCGTTCCCGAGTGGCTCAGTGTGCGGGTCTCGGTGTGCTCTGAGCGGTGCCTGGGCCGTGATTGAAGACGTCGTGCGGCTGTCTGGGCGGCCGGCCTGCGGCTTCGATCAACCGGGTCGAGGTCGAAGTCGTGCTGTGGTTGCCCGGGCGGACAGTTGCCTGGGCGGCCGGTGGGCGGCTTCGAACACGGCAGGCCCGAGTGGCGTGCCAATTGCCGGTTGTTCCTCGGCAAGGGTTTCGCGGGGGAGAGGAGCGGAAAAGGCAGGGGCGCGGTGCCGAGATCGGCGCCACGCCCCTGCCTGATGGTCCCCGCGCTCAGCGCGAGCGGTGTTACGTCACATGCCGATCTGCTGGCCGTTGTCGTTCCAGGTGTTGTTGCTCCACTGGGGGAGTTGCGACGCCTTGAAGGCCTGGGTGCCGTAGTAGCCGCCCTTGGGCCAGAAGCCACCACCCGACTGGCGCATGAACTTGTTGTTCGTGACCTTGCCGTTGGTGATCTTGTAGTTGGCGTCGTACCAGTAGAACGAGTAGCCGCCGCCGTTCATCAGGTTGCTGTCGACGATGACGTCGTTGATCGAACCGATGTCGGCCTTGAGCAGGATGCACGACGTCTGGGTGTGCTGGTTCTCCAGGCGGTTGTGCAGGATGCGCACGTAGACCGCGTTCGTCGACTGGATGACGTCGTTGTGCTGCGCGGAGCCGGTGCCGCCCGGGTCGTGCAGCCAGGAGTCCTGGACCGTGCCACGGCCGTCGATGCGCAGGATGTCGCCGGAGCCATGCGCGTTGACCCGCAGGAGGGTGAAGCCGGTGCGGCCGATGAGGGCGATACCACCGGTCGAGGCGTCCTTGAGCTGGCCGTCGATCTCGGTGTCCTCGATGCGCAGGTTCGCGTTGTCATCGGTGATTGTGACGGCCTGGACGTTGGCCACGCGGATCCGGCTGTTGCGGATCGTCACGTTCTTGGCCTTGATCTCGATGTGGCCGTTGATGTCCTTGCTGTCGATGACCGTGCCGGCGACCGTGATGGTCATGGGGCCGGTGTACGGCGTCAGCGTCACCTTCTTGCGGGTGTCGCCGGCCAGGCCCTGCGGGTAGCCGGTGTTGTTCGCGGCCGGGAAGCCGGCGACCGTGTAGGTCGGCGGCACGCCTCCGCCGTTGCCGGGCGCCGGTGGCTTGGTGCTCGACGTGGCGCTCTTCGTGGGGGACGCAGAGGCCGAGGCCGAGGGCGAGGTGGAACTGACCGGCGAGACGCTGGTCGAGGTGGACGGCTTGGCGGTCGTCGGTCCGACCGTCGGGCGGCCGGCCGAGCCCGACGCCGGCAGGTCCTTGCAGGCGCTCAGTGCGCCGCCGGCGAACAGCGCGGCGGCGATGATGCCGACGCTCGTGCGGCGTAACGCGCTGCGGGTCGTGGTGGTGGTCGTGGAAGAGCTGTTCATGTGCTGGGAATCCTCCCGGATCAGTCGACATCCGTCAGTCGACGCGGCCTCAGGCCTGTCGGAGCTTTTCGGCGTGAATGCTCGGTTGGCGATTCCGCTCCTTACTATCGACTGCATATGTCTTTGCGAGAAACCGGGCGCGATTTATGCACGGCAATGCCGTCAAGATCGGCGCACGGTATGCCACTCGCAACCTTGCGTAACTGTTTTCCGGGTCGAAGCATGCCACGGTTCGCCGAGGGAGTGAACCCTGCGGCGTGCCGTCCTGGGCACCTTTAGAATTCTTAAGTCTGAGCTAAGAAATAGCACGACTGGAAAACGGCGCGATAGCCCCGGAACGGGCATATCGGCTCGCGCCACGAGTGGGCTGGATCACTCGAACGGGCGTGGGGTCGATCTGGCGGACTTCAAGGTCGCCGCGTTGCGCTGAACCATACCGCCAGATAGCCGTCTGGCCTAGTCATGACCGGTGTGACTTAGCCGATCATCCATGCGGCAGCGCCCAGGGTGAGTCCTGGGCGCTGACAAAAGGCGGGCAAAAGCGGATAAAGCATCACGCGCGGTACGGATCGTGATCAGTCAGTAACTTGTCCAGGCGTGCCTGGTCGACCCGTGAGACGACGGCAGTGGACTCCTGGTGGTCCCGGACGCACTTGGCGAGGGTGAACGCCGACGTGACGGTGTAGAGCAGCCCGATGGCGAGAAACGCCCGCATCCAGTGATTGACCGGCAGGTAGGCGATGCCGACGCCGAGGCCGATCACCGAGACGCCGAACGAGACCGCGGACTGCAGGAAGAATGCGGTGGTGGTCTTCGAGGGCACTGGTGTTGTCATGCGAGCAGTCTCGGCGCCCCCGAGAACAAAGGCCTGAGCAGACCTACTCAACCAGGGCAGGTACCGGAAGCTCGATCTTGTGAGCCCGCTGCCACGCCTCGACCACCTCGTCGGTGACGTGCGCGCGGAAATAGTCATTGGCGCTCAGCCGCCCGGTGACCGGCTCCGAACCCTCGGCCAGGAGGCTGGCGGGCACGAGCCGGAACTCGTTCTGCACGGCGGCACTGAGCCGGCGGTGCCCGTCGATGACGTAGTAGTCGGGGCCGGAGTGCCCGATCGTCAACGGTTCCATGGACTGCGGTCCGGCGTCCCCGGCGGAGGCGACGAACGCGTCCTCCGCGGGGTCGGCCAGCCGGGTCGGGTAGATCCGCATCGGGTCCAGCAGCAGCAGCGGCGGGCGCTCGCGGAGGATGTCGCCGCCGAGGCGGCCCTCGAACGCGTCCACGATCATCGCGACGATGTCGTCGGGCCGGGCCCGGGTGCTGTCACAGACCAGGTCGTAGTTGCGCAGGCGGAGCTTGTCGGCGCCGTAGCGGGTCAGGAAACGCACCCGCTCGCTCTCGCTGCGGCCGTGCAGCCGCTCCTTGGCCTCCTCGAGCGTCGCGTAGCGCTCCACCTCGCTGTGCGGGCGGGCCAGGACGCGGCGGGCGGCCTCGTTGGGCTCGGTGATGAGGTGGACCTTGAACGCGTCGTGGAAGAAGAACCACGCCAGGCGGCTGTCGACGATGAGCTGCTCGCCGGACTTGGCGATGTTGCTCTGCAACTCGTCGACCGCGCTGTCGATCGCGTCGTCGAGCTCCGCGTGGAGGTTGAGTTGCAGCGCGGTCATGCCGCGTTCCTCGGCCATCTGCCGGTACATGTCACCGACGCTGATGCGACGCAGTGCGAGTCGGCTGGCGAGCTCCACGGAAACGGTGCTCTTGCCACTGCCGAGGTCTCCGTTGATGACGACGGACCGGTGATTGCTCATGCGCAACTCTCTAGGTAGACCCGCGGGGCAGTCCAGGTCAGGAGCCTAACACGGCGAAGTTGCAGCTAAAGAAGGGTGCCCGGAACCCGAATAGCGAATTGCATTCAAATAAGCACGGGAAATAGCGTGTAATGCCGGGGAAACATCCGCCTGGCAGCATCGCGTGCGCCAAACCCAGGAGGTCATCGTTGTTCCTGACCCGCCACGAGCAGGAGCGCCTGCTGATCCACGTCGCCGCCGACGTGGCACAACGCCGCAAGGACCGCGGCCTGAAGCTGAACTACCCGGAGTCGATCGCCATCATCACGGCGTTCCTGCTTGAGGGCGCGCGCGACGGACGGACCGTGGTCGACCTGATGGAGGCCGGGCGGCACGTGCTCGGCCGTGACGACGTGCTGGAGGGTGTGCCCGAGATGCTCGCCGAGGTGCAGGTGGAAGCCACCTTCCCGGACGGGACCAAGCTCGTCACCGTCCACCACCCGATCCCATGATCCCCGGCGAGATCTTCCCGGGCGAGGGCCCGGTGGTCATCAACGCCGGCCGGACCGAGCTGACGTTGACCGTCGTCAACACGGGTGACCGGCCGGTGCAGGTCGGGTCGCACTACCACTTCGCCGAGGCCAACGACGCGCTGGACTTCGACCGCGGGGCCGCCCAGGGGCACCGGCTCGGCGTCCCGGCAGGCACCTCGGTGCGCTTCGAGCCGGGCGTGTCCCGGGAGGTCGTGTTGGTACCCCTCGCGGGAAACCGGATCGTGCCGGGCCTGCGCATCAACGAAAGCACACCGTGATGGACATCGACCGCAGGCGCTACGCCAACCTCTACGGCCCCACCACCGGCGACCGGATCCGGCTCGCCGACACGGACCTGCTCATCCAGATCGAGCGCGACGACTGCGCCGGCGGTGACGAGGCGGTCTTCGGCGGCGGCAAGGTGATCCGCGAGTCGATGGGCCAGTCCCGGGCCACCCGGGCCGAGGGCACCCCGGACACCGTGATCACCGGCGCGGTCATCCTCGACCACTGGGGCATCGTCAAGGCCGACATCGGCATCCGCGACGGCCGGATCGTCGGCATCGGCCGGGCCGGCAACCCCGACATCATGGACGGCGTCGACCCCGCGCTCGTCATCGGCCCGTCGACGGAGATCATCGCCGGCAACGGCCGGATCCTGACGGCCGGCGCGATCGACTGCCACGTGCACCTGATCGCCCCGCTGATCCTGGAGGAGGCCCTGGCCAGCGGCATCACCACGATCGTCGGTGGCGGCACCGGGCCGGCGGAGGGCAGCAAGGCGACCACGGTCACCCCCGGTTCCTGGCACCTGGCCAGGATGCTCGAGGCCCTCGACCCGTGGCCGATCAACGTGCTGCTGCTGGGCAAGGGCAACACGGTGTCCGAGGAAGCGATGTGGGAGCAGCTGCGCGGCGGCGCCGGCGGCTTCAAGCTGCACGAGGACTGGGGCACCACACCGGCCGCGATCGACGCCTGCCTGCGGGTCGCGGACGCCTCCGGGGTGCAGGTCAACATCCACACGGACACGCTCAACGAGGCGGGGTTCGTCGAGGAGACCCTGCGCGCGATCGCCGGAAGGTCGATCCACGCGTATCACACGGAGGGGGCCGGCGGCGGGCACGCACCCGACATCATCACCGTCGCGTCCCACCCCAACGTGCTGCCGTCGTCGACGAACCCGACCAGGCCGTACACCCGCAACACCCTGAGTGAGCACCTCGACATGCTCATCGTCTGCCACCACCTCAACCCCAGCGTGCCGGAGGACCTGGCGTTCGCCGAGAGCCGGATCAGGCCCTCCACGATGGCCGCCGAGGACCTGCTGCACGACCTGGGCGCGATCTCGATCATCGGCTCGGACTCCCAGGCGATGGGCCGGGTCGGCGAGGTCGTCCTCCGGACGTGGCAGACCGCGCACGTGATGAAGCGGCGCCGCGGATCCCTGCCCGGTGACGGTCCCGCCGACAACGAACGGGTCAAGCGCTACGTCGCGAAGTACACCATCTGCCCGGCGATCGCGAGCGGCATCGCGGACGAGGTCGGCTCGGTCGCGGTGGGCAAGCTCGCCGACCTGGTGCTGTGGGACCCGGCGTTCTTCGGGGTGCGGCCGCACGCCGTCATCAAGGGCGGCGCGATCGCCTGGGGTGCCATGGGCGACGCCAACGCCTCGATCCCCACCCCGCAGCCGATCCTGTCCCGGCCGATGTTCGGCGCCTACGGCCGGACGGCCCCGGCGACCAGCCTCGCGTTCGTCGCGCAGGCGGCGCTGGACGACGGTCTCGCGGACCGGCTCGGCCTGCAGCGGCGCCTCGCCGCGGTCGCCGACACCCGGGGCGTCGGCAAGGCCGACCTGCCGGGCAACGACGCGCTGCCGCGGATCGAGGTGGAGCCCGACACGTTCACCGTCCGCATCGACGGCGAGGTGGTCGAGCCCGACCCGGTCACCGAACTGCCGATGGCCCAGCGCTACTTCCTGTTCTGATGACTGTTCCGATGACTGTTCCGATGACCAGGGCCCAGCTCCTGATCCTGGCCGACGGCCGCTTCCCGTCCGGGGGTCACGCGCACTCCGGCGGACTGGAGGCGGCCGTGGTCCGGACGAGAGTCAGTGACCTCGACAGCCTGCGTCGTTTCCTGATTGGGCGGTTGTACACCGCGGGCCTGGTCGGGGCGGCCTTCGCCGCTGCGGCGTGCGCCGACCCGACCAGCATGGACGAGATCGACGAGGAACTCGACGCACGGACCCCCTCGCCGGCGCTGCGGCTCGCGTCACGACGGCAGGGCCGGTCGCTGTGGCGGGCCGCCGCCGTGGTGTGGCCCGGCCCCTACGTGACGAAGGCAGGCGCCGTGAGGAAGGGCCTGCACCAGCCGGTCGCGCTCGGCGTGGTCGCGGAGGCGGCCGGCTGCACGCCGGGGGAGAGCGCGGCGATCAGCGCCTACCACGCCGTGTCCGGCCCGGCGAGCGCCGCAGTGCGCCTGTTGGGACTGGACCCCTACCAGGTGCATGGGCTCATCGCCGCCCTCGGCGACGACATCGACCAGGTCGCTCAAGAAGCCACCGAAGCCGCCCGTGGCCCCGCGGCCGACCTGCCAGCGGCATCGTCGCCGCTGCTGGACGTGTCCGCCCAGGACCACGCCGCATGGGAGGTACGACTCTTTGCATCCTGACGAACACGGCCACGAACACGGGCCGGACGAGACACCACATACGCACCCGCACCCCGATGTCGACCCGCACGCGCCGCTGGCGGAAACCAAAACCGAGCAGCGCGCCGTGCGCATCGGCATCGGCGGTCCGGTCGGCTCCGGCAAGACGGCGCTGGTCGCCGCGCTGTGCCGGGCCATGGCGGACGACCTGCGCCTCGCCGTCGTCACCAACGACATCTACACCACCGAGGACGCCGACTTCCTGCTACGCAACGGGGTCCTGCCGGCCGAGCGGATCCGCGCCGTGGAGACCGGGTGCTGCCCGCACACCGCGATCCGCGACGACATCTCCGCCAACCTCGACGCCATCGAGGAGCTGGAGGACAGCCTCGGCCCGCTCGACGTCATCCTCGTGGAGAGCGGCGGCGACAACCTGACCGCGACGTTCAGCAAGGGCCTGATCGACAAGCAGATCTTCGTGGTCGACGTGGCCGGCGGCGACAAGGTGCCCCGCAAGGGCGGCCCCGGCGTCACCGCCGCGGACCTGCTGGTCATCAACAAGACCGACCTCGCCCCGCTGGTCGGCGCCGACCTCGGCGTGATGGACCGCGACGCGACCGCCCGCCGGGGCGCGCTGCCGACGGTGTTCCTGTCGCTGGTCGAGGACCCGTCGGCCAAACCCGTCCAGGAATGGATCCGGGGCCTGATGTGAAGGCCACCGCGCGCGTCGTCGCGGAGCACACGAACAACGGCACCGCGTTGCGGGTGCTCAAGGGTGAGGCGCCGCTGCTGCCGCGACGGACGGGGCCGAGCGAGGTCCATTTCGTCGGCGGCGCGGCGGCCCCGCTCGGCGGCGACGACCTGACCATGGAGATCGAGGTCGGCCCCGGCGCGGAGCTGACGATCCGCACGGTGGCGGCGAGCATCGCCCTGCCGAACCGGTTCGGCGACGCGAGCCGGCTGTCCGTCAGCGTCAGCGTCGCCGAAGGCGGCCGGTTGCTGTGGCTGCCGGAGCCGCTCATCGCCGCCGCCCGCTGCCGGCACACCACGGTGTCCACAGTGGACCTGGACGGGGACGCCGAGCTGGTCTGGCGGGAGGAACTGGTCTGCGGGCGGCACGGTGAGGACCCCGGTGACGTCCGGCTGATCACCGTCCTGCGGCGCGACCGCCGCCCGCTGTACCGCAGCGACGTCGCGGTGGGCCCGCACGCACGGGGCTGGGACGGCCCGGCCGGCTTCGGCGGGGCAAGGGTCCACGCGACGGTGTTCCGTACCGGCGAAACCGCCACGACGGACAGCACACCGACGAGTGCGGTCATGGCCCTGGCCGGTGGGGGGACCGTCGCCACCGTGCTCGGCCGTGACCTCATCGAGACCCGCCGGATCACCGATGCGCTGGTTACACCACCGCAACGGACGGGCAAAGCGGCAGTAACTCCGCAGGGGTCTACTGCCATCGACTCACCACTGGTGAGGCGCGCCTAGGGTTCCGCGCCGGGCGAACCGGCGGCTGGTCCGAGAGGTGCAGGCGCCCCGCGGCAAGGCCGGGCGTTCCACGGCGGGACAAAAGCCCGGGAGACAGCCGTCGCAGTCCGGCTGTGTGCCGGACGCACCCCGAAGGGGTCTGTCTATGGGCTTCAACCACGGTCATCCGCATCGGCACGAGCTGCACGACAACTACGGTCCCGAGGCGCGCTACGCGGTCGAGCGCGAGGCCGAGCTGCCCACCACCAAGTGGGAAGAGGAGATCGCCCGCGGCCTGGAGTACGGGCTGCCGGGCGCGGACTCCATCGTCGACAAGCGGATCCCGACGTTCTCCCGCGGCGAGCTGCCGCACTTCGCCGGGATCAACACGTTCCTGAAGGCGCCCTACCTGGAGGACGTGCGCCGCTGCGGCGAATACGACGTCGCCGTGCTCGGCGCCCCGTTCGACGGCGGCACCACGTACCGGTCCGGGACCCGCTTCGGGCCGCAGGGCATCCGGAAGATCTCCGCGCTCTACGGGCCGTACAGCTTCGAGCTCGGCGTCGACCTCCGCGAGTCGATCACCATCGCGGACCTCGGCGACATCTTCACCATCCCGGCGAACATCGAGAAGACGTTCGACCAGATCTCCAAGGCCGTCTCGCACGTCTACCAGTCCGGCGCGTTCCCGGTCGTGCTCGGCGGCGACCACTCGATCGGCTATCCCACGGTCCGGGGCGTCGCCGAACACATGACCGGCAACCTCGGCATCATCCACTTCGACCGGCACGTCGACACCCAGGAGACCGACCTCGACGAGCGGATGCACACCACCCCGTGGTTCCATGCCACGGACATCCCCAACGTGCCCGCGAAGAACCTGGTCCAGATCGGCATCGGCGGCTGGCAGGCGCCCCGCCCGGGCGTCAAGGTCGGCCGGGAGCGCGGCACCACCATCATGACCGTCACCGACTGCGTCGAGATGGGCATCGAGGCCGCCGCGGCCAAGGCCCTCGAAGTGGCATGGGACGGCGCCGACGCCGTCTGGCTGTCCTTCGACGTCGACTGTCTCGACGCGGCGTTCGTGCCCGGCACCGGCTGGCCCGAGCCGGGCGGCTTCCTGCCCCGCGAGGTGCTCAAGTTCATCCAGCTCATCGCCGAGCGGCCACTGGCGGGCATCGAGGTCGTCGAGTGCTCGCCGCCGTACGACAACGCCGAGATCACCGCGCTCATCGCGACCCGCGTCATCTGCGACACCCTCGGCTGCCTGGTGCGCGCCGGCCACCTTCCCAGGAGGACCTCATGAAGCGCCGTTCCTTCCTATCAGCGGTCGCGGGGGCCGCCTTCCTGACCGCTTGCGGCTCCGACGACGGCGAGACCGGCGCCGCGGGCGCCAAGATCACCCTCGGCTTCAGCGCCTGGCCGGGCTGGTTCCCGTGGCAGGTCGCGCAGGAGAAAGGGCTGTTCACCAAGAACGGCGTGACCGTCGAGCTGAAGTACTTCGACAGCTACACCGACAGCCTCAACGCCCTCGCCACCGGCAACCTCAGCTGCAACAGCCAGACGCTCAACGACACGCTGTCGTCCGTGTCCGGCGGCTCGAAGCAGACCATCGTGCTGCTCAACGACAACTCCACGGGCAACGACCAGATCATCGCCGGCCCCGGCATCAGTACCGTGGCCCAACTCAAAGGCAAGAAGGTCGCCGCCGAGCAGGGCACCGTCGATCACTACCTGCTGCTGCTCGCGCTGGAGAAGGCCGGTCTTACGGAGAAGGACGTCACGTTCACGCCGCTGCTCACCGACGCCGCGGCGGCCGCGTTCGTCGCCGGGCAGGTCGACGCGGTCGGCGTGTTCGCGCCGTTCACCACCACGGCGCTGGGCCGGGCCGGCAGCACGGCGATCAGCACGTCGAAGGACTTCCCGGGAGCGATCCCCGACGCGCTGTCGTTCCAGTCGCAGTTCGTCAAGGACCACCCCGACGAGGTGCAGAAGGTCGTGCAGACCTGGTTCGACACCACCGCCTGGATCAAGGCCAACCCGGCGGAGGCGGTGAGCATCATGGCGAAGAAGGGCGGCGTCTCCGACGAGGACTACAAGTCCTACGACGCCGGCACCACGATCTTCACCAAGGAGCAGAACCTCGAGGCGTTCACGCCCGGCTCGGACGCCAAGCACCTCGACTTCCAGGCGAACAAGATCGCCGAGTTCCTGGTGAGCACCAAGCTGGTGGACGCCAAACCGCCGCTCGACGGGCTGTTCGAACCCAAGTTCGTGAAGGCAGTGCGGTGACGATGACCGTCCCCAGGACCTCCCGGTCCTGGGGACCGCTGCCCCGGCGGCGGCCGGTGCGCCCGCCCCGGCCGGTGTTCGCGATCCGGGCGCCGCTGCCGGGCCGCACCCGGCTCGTGCTGGTCGCGCTGTCGGTGCTGCTGCCGGTCGCGGTCTGGCTGGTCCTCGGCGCCACCGAGGCCGTGCCGGCCCGCTACCTGCCCAGCCTGGCCCGGGTCTGGCAGGCGGGCGCCGACATGGCCGCGAGCGGGCAGTTGTGGACCGACACGTGGGCCACGGTGCAGCGGATCGTCTACGGCTTCGGCCTGGCCGTCGTCGTGTCGGTGCCGCTCGGCGTGGCCATGGGCAGCTTCGCCGCCGCGAACGCGCTGCTGGAGCCGCTGAGCGGGCTGCTGCGTTACCTGCCCGCCGCGGCGTTCACCCCGCTGCTGCTGATCTGGCTCGGCATCGACGAGTCGCCGAAGATCGCGCTCATCTTCATCGGCACGGTCTTCTTCAACATGCTGATGACGGCGGACGTGGTGCGGCTGGTGCCACGGGACTTCGTCGACGTGGCGTACACCCTGGGCGCCCGGCGTCGCGAGGTGCTGTGGAAGGTGATCCTGCCGCACTCGCTGCCGGGGATGCTCGACGCCGTCCGGGTCAACTTCGCCGCCGCGTGGAACCTGGTCGTGGTCGCCGAGCTGGTCAACAGCGACACCGGGCTGGGCAAGCGGATCCTGCTGGCCCAGCGGTTCACGCAGACCGACAAGATCTTCGCCATTCTCGTCGTCATCGCGGTCGCGGGCGTCCTCACCGACGTCCTGCTCCGGCTGGCCCGCAACCGGATCGGACGGTGGGTGTGATGCTGACCCTGGCGGGTGTCGGGCGGTCCTTCGGTCCCAAACAGGCGCTGCAGGACGTCTCCATGAAGATCGACCGCGGCGACTTCGTCTGCGTGGTCGGCGCCAGCGGCTCCGGCAAGTCGACGCTGCTGTCCATCGTCGCCGGCCTGGTGGCGCCGACGGATGGCGAGGTGGCGCTCGACGGCGTCCCGGTCGTCGGGCCCGGTCCCGAGCGGGGGCTGGTGTGCCAGTCCGGCGCCGTGTACCCGTGGCGCACCGTGGAACGCAACATCGCCTTCGGCCTGGAGCTGCTCGGGCTGTCCCGGGCCGAACGGAAGGCGCGGGTCGACTGGTACCTCGCCGAGACCGGCCTCACGCCGTTTCGCCACGCGCTGCCGAAACAGCTGTCCGGCGGGCAGCGGCAGCGGGTCGCGATCGCCCGTGCCCTGGCGTGCGAACCCGAGGTGCTGCTGCTCGACGAGCCGTTCGGCGCGCTCGACGTGCAGACCAAGGAGGACATGCAGGTCTTCCTGCGCGGGGTGTGGCAGGACACCGGCACGACGGTGCTCATGGTCACCCACGACGTGGAGGAGGCGGTGTTCCTCAGCCGGCGGGTGATCGTGCTGTCCAGCGACCCGGGCCGGGTGGCCGCGGACGTGGCGGTCGACCTGCCGGACCCACGGGACCTGGCAGTCAAGCGGACGCCGGAGTTCCTGGCGTTGCGGGCCGAGGTGGAGGATCTGGTCCGGGCGTTCCACCGCAGCCACGTGTGACGCCGCTGCGGACCTTGCCTGACGCCGCTGCGGACCTTTGCCTGACGCCGCTGCGGACCTTCGCCTGGCGCCGCTGCGGACCTTGGCCCAGGCCGCTTCCCGGGCCCGCACGATCGCCTCGGCGCGGTCGGCGAACTGCAGCTTCGCGAAGATGGCGGAGATGTGGTTGCTGACGGTCTTGGCGCTGATCACCAGGTCACGGGCGATGCCGTGATCGGGGCGGCCGGCCGCGATGAGGTCGAGGACCTCGCGTTCGCGGCCGGTCAGCTCCGGGAAACGGCGCTGCTGCCGGCGTTGCCGATGTCGACGAGAAAGAACGTGATGATGCGCCGGGCCACCGTCGGCCCGAAGATCGCCTGGCTGTCGCTGACCCTCGGCGGCGGCGGCGTCTTCGGTCCCCGCTTCGCCGGTGCGCGTCTGGTCCGGACTTGGCCCGGCCGGTGTCCGGCCGGGCCACCTGCGGTTACGGCACCGGGTCCTTGGTGCCGTGCGGGGTCGAGGGGTTGCAGCGCTTGATCCGGGCGGCCGTGAGGCGTGAGCCCTCGACCAGGCCGTACCGCTGCACCGCCTGCACGCCGTAGTTGCTGCATGAGGGGATCTGCCGGCAGTGCGTCGGCAGGTGCGGCGACAGCCACCGCTGGTAGCCACGGATCGCCACCACACCGGCCCGGCCGGGGCCCGTCGTGCTGCGGCGCGGGGCCCGCCGCGGTGCGGCGATCGCCATCAGGCCGAGCAGCGAGCCGAGCATGAACGGGTTGCAGTCGCACGGATCGCAGTCACAGCCGTCGCTGTCCCGGCGCCGCCGCTGCTGCTGTTGCTGCTGGTTGTGCTGGTTGTGTTGATCCTGCCTGCGCCGGCGCTGACGGCGGTGCCGCCAGATCGCCACGGCGTCGCCGATTCCGATTCGCGCCATGGGCGGCATTGTGTGGCCGATCGCCGGCCTGATCAAGACCCGGTCGCGTTTCTTACTGTACGAACGCCAAAACGCACCCGGATGGCCGACTTCGTTCGGGCGGCCGGGAATGTCCGGACAGTCCCGGACACCCGAACGAAGTCGAACAACCGAGTGCGTGCTCTGGTGGGTCGCCGGCCCACGGGGCTGATTCCGCGGGCCGGCGTGGTCAACCACACCGTCAGGAGCTGTTCTGGTCGTGCTGTGTCGTTGCCGTTCAGCTGGCCGCGATCGCGGGGCCGCCGTCGGTGTGGATCTCGGTCGCCGAGGCGAACGCGCTGTCCAGGCGGGCCTGGAGGGCGTCGAGCTCCGAGTACTCGGCGGTGTGCGAGGACTCGCTGCCCTCGGCGGCGAAGACGTGGTCGGCCTCGGCGGCGGAGTGGTCGTAGGAGGTGTAGTCCGACTCCTCGTAGTGCGCGCCGTTG
>NZ_JBHSIU010000008.1:40645-95527 GCF_042653625.1 Dactylosporangium cerinum
GCTGGCGTTGACCTGGTGCAGCTGGTCCAGGGACTCGTGCTCCTGGCCGGTCTCGACGTGACCGTAGTCCGCGCCGCCGTCGTAGCCGGTGTCGCCGCCGTCGTAGTCGCTCATGATGTGCTCCCTCTGGTGGGTGGTGTGTGGTGTGGCCTTGCGATGCATATGACGTTACGGAAGGCCGCACCCACCCGAATCCCAGAAACGTGCCACGGTCCGGCTTCGTGTTCTGCGCTGTTCTCAGGTTCGCAGCGCGTCCGCCGTCGCTGCGTCGGCGGGGAAGAACGACTCGATGGCAAGCTCCGCGACGGTCACGTCCAGCGGCGAGCCGAACACCGCGGTGATGCCGAAGAACCGCAGCTCAGTGCCCTCGTGGCGGATCCGCAGCGGCACCACCACGTCATGCGCGGCTGGGGTCGGGCCGATGCCGCCCGGGTACGCCGTCAGCTCCGCGAGCAGCTCGTCCAGCTTCGGATCGCCGGTCGCGCGGGCCTGCCGCTCGAGGCGCCCCAGCAGGTGCGCCCGCCACTGCTCCAGGTTGGCGATCCGTGGCGCGAGCCCGTCCGGGTGCAGCGACAGGCGCAGCACGTTGACCGGCGGCTCCAGCAGCTCGGCCGCCACTCCGGCGGTGAGCAGCCCGACGGGCGTATTGGCGTCGAGCATCGTCCACCACCGGTCCACCACCACCGCCGGAAACGGCTCGTGCCCGGTCAGCACCTGCCGGAGCGACTGACGCACCGCCCGCAACTGCGGACCGTCCAGCCGGCCTTCCGGGTACGCGGGCGCAAAACCCCCGGCCAGCAGCATCGTGTTGCGCTCCCGCAGCGGCACGTCCAGCTGCTCCGTGAGGCGCAGGATCATCGCACTCGTCGGCTTGGACCGCCCCGTCTCCACAAAACTCAGATGCCGCGTGGAGATCTCCGCCTGGATCGACAACTCCAACTGACTGAGCCGCCGCCGCTCCCGCCACTCCCGCAGCAGTACCCCGACTGGTTGCGTCATGATCCAATCGTAGGAGCGCTGTCCATTACCTCCGAGGGAATCGACCAGGCCACTTCCCCGGTGACAAGGTCACCGGCATGAGCGAATACGAGAAGCTGGTAGAGCAGTACATCGAGGCCTGGAACACCACGGACCCCACCGCCCGCCGAGCGGCGATCGACGCCCTGTTCACCCCCGACGTGACGTTCGTCGACCCCATGTCGACGGCTCGCAGCCCGGGCGAGATCGACTGGCTGATCGCCGGCGTGCAGGCCCAGTTCCCCGGCTTCGTGATCACCCGCAGCGGCCCCGTCGACGGCCACCACGACCAGGCCCGCTTCACCTGGGAGGCGGGCCTGGCCGGCCAGCCTGCACCGGTCGCCGGGTTCGACGTGGTGACCATCGCCCCCGACGGCCGGATCAACCAGGTCCTGGGCTTCCTGGACCGCACGCCCTGACACTGCGGGCCGGAGGGTACGGGGATGCTCACAACGCGTCATGCCACTGGACGCGGCGGTGGGCACGCTTGAGAATTGGGGGGCAGCGCCTACCGGGGGGAGGCGGCGGTGCCACGACCCTACTTCTCTTTGGACGCACCAGATTCCGGTGCGATCCCCGCACCTGAAATGATCGACGGAGACGCCCGCCTCGCGGCGGCGGCGGCCGCGTTCTGCCGCCGCCGCGAGGAGAAACTGCGGGCCCGCGCGGAGTTCGCGGAGGCCCGCCGGCACGGCCTGGCCGCCCGGCACGCGACGAAGCTGGCCCGGATCCGTTCGGACAGGGCCCTGGCGGAGGCCGACCGGCCATCACCTTCACAGGCAGCCGTGGTGCTCCCTGCCCGGCCCGAACCCACCCGCCGCGTACCGGCGCCCAGGGGCGCTGTGGCACCGGCGAGCCCGCTGCCAACACCTGCGCGGGTCGCGGCGCCCGCACCAGCCCGTGCGCCTGTTGGGCAGGCGTCCCTGCCCCTTCCTGAGGCGGCGGGGACAACGCGGTCGCCGTCCGTGCCTCGTCCGGCGCGGGCGGTGCCGGCGTCTGTGCCTCGTCCGGTAGGGCCGGTGCCGGTGCCTCGTCTGGTGCGGGCGCTGCCGGCGTCCGTGCCTCGTCCGGCGCGGGCGGTGCCGACGCCTGCGCCTCGTCCGATGCGGGCGGTGCCGGCGTCTGTGCCTCGTCCGGCGCGGCCGGTGCCGGCGTCTGCGAGGTTTGCGCCGGTGCCGCTTCCTGCGCGGGAGGCGCATACACCCGCGCCCGTGGCATCGGCGCCCGCACTCCTGCCTGCGCCCACGGCGTCGACGTCCGCACCTACACCCGCGGCATCCGCACCTGCGCCAGTACCTGTGTCTACGCCTGTGGCGTCTGCGCTCCTGCCCGCACCCGCAGCGTCGGCGCCCCCACCTGCGTCCGTGCCTGTGCCTGCGTCTGTGCCTGCGTCTGTGCCTGCGTCTGTGCCTGCGTCTGCGTCTGTGCCTGCGTCTGTGCCTGCGTCTGCGTCTGTGCCTGCGTCTGTGCCTGCGTCTGCGTCTGTGCCTGCGTCTGCGTCTGCGTCTGCGTCTGCGTCTGTGCCTGCGTCTGTGCCTGCGTCTGTGCCTGTGCCTGCGTCTGTGCCTGCGTCTGCGTCTGTGCCTGCGTCCGTGCCTGTGCTTACGCCCGCCGCTGCGGAGTCAGCACCCCTGCCCGCGCCCGTGCCTGCGGAGTCGGCGCCCCTATCTGCGTCTGTGCCCGTGCCCGCAGCTGCGAGGTCAGCACCCATGCCCGCGACCCGCGCCGGTGGCCGGAGGGTCAGCGCCCCGGCCTCGTCCCGTGCCGGCGTACGTGCGCGCGACGACTGTTCCCGCGCCGGAGCAGTCGACACCTGCGCCCACGTCGGCCACGGCGGACGTGACACCCGCATCGGTGCCCGCTGGTGCGCAGCCCCCGCCAACGGTCGAGGAACAACGATATTCCACGACCACCGAGTCCAGCCGCCACAGCGCCCCAACGACCCGGAAGCCACACCGCACCAGACGCCCCGCGACGCGGCGCCGGCGTCACCCCACGCGACGACCACCCGCCACACCCGGCAACGCACGGCGCCCACCACACACCGGACCTGCTCGTCCCCGTCCCGAACCACCACCCGGGCATGCGCCGTGCCGCATCCCGCCCCCGAGCCGACCAGGTTCCCAGGCCGGCACGCCAGCTTGCCGAGGTCCATAAAGGACGCTGCCGGACCACGCCGGCGTCCCGCACCCCACCACCGTTCGCGCGGCAGGGCCCTCCGTGCGCTGATCCCCCGTGCGTTCAGATCCCTGCACGCCCGGCTCTCCGCACGGCGCCCCGACGCGACCAGGTCCATACGCGCCCAGCTCTCCGCAACACACCAGGCCGCGCCACGGCGGCTGCTCCGAGCGGTCAGGTCTGTGCGTCCAGGGCTCGCACGGCGGGTTCTCTGAGCGGTCGAGTTTTGCGCGTCCGGGTCTGCGCGCGGCGGGTTCTTCGGGCGGTCAGGTCTCCCGGTGGTGCCTCGGTGCGACGGGGTCCGGGTGCGCCTAGATCTCCGCAACGACGCCGGGTCGCACCATGGAGAACTCTCCGCGCGGTGGGTGTTCTGCGCGGTGGGTGTTCTGCGCGGTGGGTGTTCTGCGCGGTGGGTGTTCTGCGCGGTGGGTGTTCTGCGCGGTGGGTGTTCTGCGCGGTGGGTGTTCTGCGCGGTGGGTGCTCTGCGCGGTGGGTGCTCTGCGCGGTGGGTGCTCTGCGCGGTGGGTGCTCTGCGCGGTGGGTGCTCTGCGCGACCAGGTCTCCGCTCGGCGAGTTCATCGGAGGCGCCCGGCGGTCAGGTCTTTGTGTGGTGCCTTGGCGCGGCCAGGTCCGGGCGTGCCCAGGTCTCCGCTGCGACGCCGGGTCGTGCCATGGGGAATTCTCCGAGCGGAGGGGCTTGCGCGGTCAGCTTCCGCACGGCGGGTGCTCCGAGCGGTCAGTCATCACGCGGCCGGATCTCGGTGTGGTCGGGTCGCCGCATGGCGCGTCTTCCGGGGCGATCGGGTCTCCGGGCGGTGATCCTCCGGGCGGTGATCCTCCGGGCGGTGATCCTCCGGGCGGTGATCCTCCGGGCGGTGGTCCTCCGAGCGTGGTCCTCCGGGCGGTTGTCTCCTCGGCGGTGGGTCTCTGCGCGCTTGGCTCTGCTGGACCGCCGTGATTCATGCAGCCTGTTTCGCGGCGAGGCTTCGTGAGGGTGGTTGGCTGTGCGGTGGGGGCGGGGGCGGGTTCCGTTCTGGGCCTGCTGTGACTCCGGCTGCGGTTCGGGTGTTGCACACCGGTTGGTTCGCGCCGGCGGTCTCCGGGGCTTGGTTCCGCGTCGTTTGGCTCGGGGCGCACACCCCCGTGCGACGGTCCTCCGCGTCGCGGGGCCGTGGGTGGTTGTCCGTGCGGGGGGGTGTTCTGTGGGGACTGGTCCCCGGCCATCTTGCTGAGCCGTGAGGGGCGTCAGGAGAGGGATGGGCGGGGGGAGGCGGCGCGTAGGCAGCGGAGGCCGGACAGGACCATCCACAGTGGGGTGGCGGCTGTGATGGCGGAGGTGGTCAGGGCCAGCGGCGAGGTGTTCGTGGCGGTGGTGTGCCAGGCGGGGCTGAGCAGGGAGAGGGCTGTGCCGCCGAGGACGAAGAAGGCGCAGATGGCGATCGCGGCGATGCCCGTGGCGCGGACGAAGGTGCGGCCGACGGTGACGTAGCGGCTGCCGATGCCGCAGGCCAGGGCGGTGAGCAGGCCGACGACGACGACCGTGTAGCCGGTGTAGTCGACGGTGCGGGCCAGGAACATGTAGCCGCTGCCGGGGTGCCAGGTCCAGGTGGTGGCGGCGGAGCGCCAGGCGACTTCGGAGATCGCCTGCTGGACGGCGATCGCGGCGGCGACGAAGAGGGCGGTGCGGCGGGCCTGGGAGAGGGCGAGCTCGCGCTGGTAGTCGGGGGCGAGCTCGTGGACGGCGCCGAACTCGTCCACGGCCAGCGAAGCCGCGGTGGCGGCGGGCAGGCCGGTGGACTCGTAGTGCGCGGCGGCGTCGTGCAGGCTGTCGCGCACCTCGGTCAGCAGCTCGCGTTTCGCGGCGCGGGGGCCGCGCAGCGCGGCGCCGAGCGAGGTCACGTAGGCGTCGATAACCACCCGCTCAGTATCGCCGGGCGGCGCCGGGACGAGATCCGGGAAAACCTCAGGGACAACCCCCAATGTCAGAACCCCCTACAGCAGGCAAGCTACATGTAGCAGCGCTACTTATTGAGGGGGGACGACGGTGCGTAAGTGGCTTCTCGGTGGGCTCGGGGTGTTGCTCCTGCTCTGCGGGGGCGGCGTCGCGGCGGTCACCTGGCTCCTGACCAGCGGGGGTGTCGACACCGTCGGCAAGGTGGCGTTCGACCGGCCGCTCAAGATCCCGCCGCTGGCCGAGTCGACGGTCGACGCGAACGGCACCCGGGTCTTCGACCTCACCGCAGAGCCCGGCGACAGCGACCTCGGCCACGGCAGGAGCACCCGGACGTGGGGGTACAACGGCGCCTACCTCGGCCCGACGCTCAGGGCCGAGCGCGGCCAGAAAATCAAGGTCAACGTCCACAACCGGCTCAACGAGCCGACGACCGTGCACTGGCACGGCATGCACCTGCCGGCGAAGGTCGACGGCGGGCCGCACCACCCGATCCCGGTCGGCGGCGACTACCAGGCCGCCTGGACGGTGGACCAGCCGGCGGCGACGCTCTGGTACCACCCCCACCCGAGCGACCTCACCGAACGTCAGGTGTACCGGGGCCTGGCCGGCATGTTCATCGTCCAAGACAGAGAACAAGACGACGAACAAGACGACCTCCCGCACGAGTACGGCGTCGACGACATCCCGGTCATCGTGCAGGACAAGAACTTCGACGGCGGGCAGCTGAGCATGAGCGACCGGTTCCTCAGCGACATCGGCATCCTGGGCGACGAGATCCTCGTCAACGGCACGCCGGCGCCGTTCCTGGACGTGCGGACGAGCCTGGTCCGGCTTCGGCTGCTCAACGCCTCGACCGCGCGGGTCTACGACTTCACGATGTCCGACGGCCGGCCGATGCAGCTGATCGGCACCGACGGCGGGCTCCTGTCGGCGCCGTACCCCACCGAAACCGTCCGGCTGTCGGTCGGGGAGCGGGCTGAGGTCGTCGTGGCGATGCGGCCGGGTGAGCGGGTCGAGCTGCGCAGCGCGCCGACCGGATTGGGCCGGTTCCAGGGCGGCCGGGACGCCTTCGACGTCCTGCAACTGCGCGCAAAACCGAACCAGCTGGGCGCACAACCAAACCAACTGAAGGTGCCGCAGCACCTCGCCGACATCGAGAGGCTCGACCCAAGCCAGGCGGCGCAGCGGCGGACGTTCACGTTCCAGGGGCGGGAGATCAACGACGACCGGATGGACATGGACCGCGTCGACGCCGTCGTCGTCAAGGACACCGTCGAGGTGTGGAGCGTCGCCAACGGGCACGACACGCCGCACAGCTTCCACATCCACGACGTGCAGTTCCAGGTGCTGTCCGTGGACGGGGCCGCACCCCAGCCGGAGCTCGGAGGCTGGAAGGACACGCTGTTCCTGGAACCGGGGAAGCGCTACGAGATCATCGCCAGGTTCGCCGACTACGCCGACCCGACGACCGCGTACATGTTCCACTGCCACGTCCTGCGGCACGAGGACGAGGGCATGATGGGCCAGTTCGTGGTGGTGGAGAAAGCCGGCGACAAACCCAAGCTCGGACACAACTGAAGCGAGGTGCCGGGCCCCCCGTGGCGGCGCGGGGCCCGGCACGTCTCGCAAGCGAATCCGTCGTCCCCGTGTGCGCCGCAATCCGGACCGTGATGACGGCCGGAGAGCGGCGGCAACCCGCCGAGAACCGCTTTGTGATCGGCATGACACATGGATCACCGCTCCCATGTCAAGAGCGTGGTGTCGCGGATCACCGCGGCGGGCCCAGATGGCGCCGCAGCGCGACCGGAAGGTCCCGCTCTGTGTCCGTCCAGGCGGTGTGTCCATCCGGCCGGACGAGGACAAAACGGTCGTTCACCCCGTGGACCAAGCGGTCTTCGTAACCAGGAACAGGAGAGGGCGAAAGGAGCACGTGCCGTCCGGCCCGCAGCAGCTCGTACACCCGCGAACCCGTCGAGAGCAGGACATCCGGCTGCCGGGGCGCGCCCGGGTAGTCGATGCCGATGCCGGACACGGTGCCGGCGGCCTTGCGCATGATCGTCGGCACGTGCAGCAGCGCCCCGCCGAGCAGGTCGCGGCCGGCCCGCGAAAACCGTGAGTGCAGCATCGCCAGGCGGATCAGGCCGCCGCTGCTGCGCAGCACCAGTTCACCGACCGGGTGGCGTTCGGTCTGATACGAGTCGAGCAGCCCCGGAGGTGCCCAGCCCTGCGCGACGGCGGCCAGCTTCCACGCCAGGTTCGCCGCGTCCTGCAGGCCGGTGTTCATGCCCTGCCCGCCCGCCGGCGAGTGCACGTGCGCGGCGTCGCCGGCCAGGAAGACGTTGCCCGAGCGGTACTGCGGGACCTGCCGCTCGTCGCTGTGGAACCGGGACAGGAACCGCGCCTCCTGCATGCCGAAGTCGGTGCCGAGCGCCCGCCGGGTCACGTCGCGGACCTCGTCGAGGGACAGCGGCGCGCTGTCCGGCTGCTGGGCGAGCCGGTCCCAGGCGAAGACCCGGAACCAGCCGTCGCCGAACGGCGCGACGAACGCGAACGCGTCGCCGACCGAGTTCACCGCGAGGACGTCCTCGGGCGCGTCGGTGAGGCGCACGTCGGCGAGCATGATCGAGCGCAGCACGGCCTTGCCCGGGAACGGCATGCCGATCGCCTCGCGGACCGCGCTGTGCACGCCGTCGGCGCCCACGACGTAATCGGCCTCGTAGCTGTCGCCGCCTGTCAGGACCGCGTCCGCCTCGACGCCGGTGACGGTCGCGCCGCGCACGATGCGGGCGCCCAGGTCCAGCGCGCGCCGCTCCAGGAGCCGCTCCACGTGGTACTGCGGGGTGATCAGCAGGAACGGGAACCGGGTCGGCAGCGTCCCGAGGTCCACCTTGATGCGGTTGAACAGCCGCAGGCGGGACACCGGCGTCCCGGTCGCCACCAGGTCGTCGGCGAGCCCGCGGGCGTCGAGGTGCTCCAGGGTCCGGGCGTGCACGCCGAATGCCCTGGTCAGGTTGGAGTCGGTGGCGCGGCGCTCCAGGACGGTCACCTCGACACCCGCGGCGGCGAGGTCGCCGGCGAGCAGCAGTCCGGTCGGCCCGGCACCGACGACGACGGTCTTCATGGCATCTCCCACGGTAGGTCAACAACTGTTGGCCAACACATGTTGACCCCGGCGCGGAGTGCATGTCAACAGGCGATGAAATGCGTCCGGGACGTGACCGCTAACATCCAGGGACTTGACTGGCTGCCCCGACGACGGTCAGGCTGAGCGCCGGAGCCCGCCAGCCCCTAGGAGTCTGACTGTGAAGAAAATCCGTACCCCGGTTGTGTTAGCGCTAACAGCGATGGCCATCGTGGTGTCCATCACGCCGGCGCACGCCGCCACCGCCACCCTCACCGTCGACGCGGGGCACACCACCACCGCCGTCGGGCCGTACCAGTTCGGCCACATCATCGAGGACATCAACCACTCGATGGAGGGTGGCCTGAACGCCAACGTGGTGCGCAACAGCACCATGAGGGAGGGCAACGCCAACCCGCCCTCCTCCTGGTCGCTGATCACCGGCGGCGGGGGCAGCGGCGGTATCGCCGCGGACACCGCAGGCCCGCTCAACCCCGCCAACCAGCGCGCCCTGCGGCTCACGGTCGGCACCAACGGCGCCGGTCAGCGCGTCGGCGCCGCGAACAGCGGCTTCTACGGCATCGGGGTCCGGCCGTCGACGACCTACCAGGTCGCGTTCTGGGCGCGGGCCACCGCCGGCTTCACCGGCCCGCTCACGGTTACGATCGAGAGCACCGGCGGCCCCGTGCACGCCACGTCGAGCGTGTCGGGCCTCGGCACCGGCTGGCAGAGGTTCACCACCACGCTCACCACCGGCGCCGGCGCGCCCGTGTCGACCGCCAACCGGTTCGTCATCGCCGCGAACGGCGTCGGCGCCGGGCAGCAGGTCTGGCTCAACGTCGTCCAGGCGATCGGCCCCACCTTCCAGCCGACCGGCAACCTGCGCCGCGATCTGCAGCAGCTGATGACCGACACCAATCCCGGCTTCTTCCGGGTGCCGGGCGGCAACTACCTGGAAGGCGCCGTGATCGCCAACCGGTTCGCCTGGAAGAACACCATCGGGCCGGTCGAGCAGCGCCCCGGTCACCAGAACGACGCCTGGGGCTACTGGTCAACCGACCAGTTCGGCCTGCTCAACTACCTGCAGATGGCCGAGCAGGCGGGCGCCGAGCCGATGCTCGGGGTGTTCGCCGGTTACACGCTCAACGGCAGCGTCACCCCGCAGAACGAGATGCAGCAGTACGTCGACGAGGCGCTCGACGAGATCGAGTACGTCACCGGCGGCACCGGCACCACGTGGGGCGCCCGGCGGGCCGCGGACGGGCACCCGGCGCCGTTCCCGCTGCGCTACGTGGAGATCGGCAACGAGGACTGGTTCGACGGCACCGACAGTTACAACGCCTACCGGTACCCGATGCTCTACGACGCCATCAAGGCCCGATACCCGCAGCTGCAGATCATCGCGACCCGGGCCGTCACCAGCCGGCCGATGGACGTCATCGACGACCACTACTACAACAACGACCCAGACGCCTTCGCCGCGCTCGCCACCCGCTACGACGGCGCCGACCGCAACGGCCCGAAGGTCCTCGTCGGCGAGTACGGCGTCACCAACGGCACGTCGAGCAACCCGACCGGCACGCTGTCCGGCGCGCTCGCCGAGGCCGCGTTCATGACCGGCATGGTGCGCAATGCCGACCTCGTCATCGGCGGTGCCTACGCACCGGCGCTCACCTCGGTGGACAACTGGCAGTGGTCGTCGAACCTGATCGGCTTCAACGCGGTCAGCTCGTTCGGGTCGCCGTCCTACTACGTGCAGAAGATGTTCGGCGCAGGAGTCGGCGACCACGTGGTCCCGACCACGCTCAGCGGCGGCACGGGCCTCACCCAGGTCGCCACCCGCACCACCGGCGGCGCCGTGTACGTCACCGTCGTCAACCGCTCCACGTCCACAGTGGACACGCAGGTGAACGTGACCGGTGCGGCGAGCGTCGGCGGCACCGCGACCGTCACGACCCTCACCGGCGACCCGAACGGCCGGAACTCGATCACGAGCCCGACCGCGATCGTGCCGACCACCACGACCCGCGCCGCCGGCGCGAGCTTCACGCACAACTTCCCGGCCAACTCCGTGACGGTCATCCAGCTGTCGACGACCGGCGGCGCCACCTCGATCCTGCCGGTCGGCCAGGGCGTCTCGCTGCGGGTCACCACGCCCGGGTACACCGACCGCACCCTGCGCCACCAGAGCAACCTCGCCGTCACGTCGGTGATCAGCACAGCCAGCTCCGCCGCCGACAAGCTCGACGCGTCGTTCGTGCTGCGCCCCGGCCTGGCCAGCGCGGCCTGCTACTCCCTCGAGTCGCGCAACTTCCCCGGGCAGTACCTGCGGCACCAGGCATACCGGGTCAAGCTCGCGGCCGACGACGGCTCGTCGCTCTTCGCCGCGGACGCCACCTTCTGCGCCGCCGACGGCAGCAGCGGAACGGGTGTCTCGCTGCGGTCGTACAACTTCCCGACCCGCTTCCTGCGGCACTACAACTCCGAGGTCTGGATCGCCGCCAACGGCGGGACGAACGCCTACGACAGCGCCACGAACTGGGCCGCCGACACCACCTGGCGGATCGGCACCCCCTGGTTCCGCAGCGACGTGACCATCGCCGCGGGCTTCCACTCGGTGCGGGCCACCACGCCGGGCTTCACCGACCGCTACGTGCGGCACCAGTCCAGCCTCGGCATCCTGAGCCAGGTGAGCGCCGGGTCTCCCACGCTGGACCGGCAGGACGCGACGTTCAACATCGTGCCCGGGCTCGCCGACAACACGTGCTACTCCTTCGAGTCGCGCAACTTCCCCGGCCGGTACCTGCGCCACAACGACTACCGGATCAAGCTCGCGGCGAGTGACGGCTCCGCGGTCTTCGCCGCCGACGCCACCTTCTGCGCGAAGGCGGGGGTGCGGTTCCAGTCCTACAACTTCCCGGACATGTACCTGCGGCACTACGCCACCGAGCTCTGGATCGCCTCGAACGGCGGCGCCCGGCCCTCGGACAACCCGGCCAACTACGTGGCGGACACCACGTGGGTGGTGGAGGCGCCGCTGGGTTGACCTGAAGTGCTGTTGAAGTAGCACGGTAACCACGTGCAGAAACGCAACGCGCTCACGGTCGGCATGGTCACGCTCGTCACGTTCGTCGCCTTCGAGGCGGTGGCCGTGACGGCGGCCATGCCGACCGTCGCGCAGGCCCTCGACGGCCTCGCCCTCTACGGCTTCGCGTTCGGCGGTCCGTTCGCCACCGGGATCGTCGCGACCGTCGCCGCCGGCACCTGGTGCGACCGCCGCGGCCCGGCCGTCCCGACCCTCGTCGGGGTCGTGCTGTTCAGCCTCGGGCTGCTCCTCGCCGGCCTCGCCCCGGACATCTGGACGCTCATCGCCGGCCGGCTCGTGCAGGGCTTCGGCGGCGGGCTCATCACGGTCGCGCTCTACGTCGTCGTCGGTCGCGCGTACCCCGCCGCCGCCCACCCGAAGGTCTTCTCCGCCTTCTCCGCCGCCTGGGTGCTGCCGGCCGTCGTCGGGCCCGCCGTCGCCGGGCTCATCGTGGAACACCTCGGCTGGCGCTGGGTCTTCCTGCTCATCGCCATCGCGACCCTGCCGGTCGCCGCGGTGATCCAGCCCCACCTGCGCCCGATCGACGGTGTTGCCGAAACGCCGACGAACAGCCGCGTGCCGTGGGCGTTCGGCGTCGCCGGTGGGGTGCTGCTGCTGCACTGGGGCGGGCAGAGCGGACAACTGGCGGCCATCGGCGCCGGGCTGCTGGTCGTCACGGTCTGCGGGCCGCGGCTGCTGCCCGCCGGGACGTTCACCGGCGGCCGCGGGCTGCCCACCGTCATCCTGGTGCGCGGGTTCGCCGGCGCCGCGTTCATGCAGGCGGACGTGTTCATCCCGCTGCTGCTCACCCGCGAGCGCGGACTCACCCCGTCCCTCGCCGGGCTCACCCTCACCGCTGGGGCGCTGCTGTGGTCCGCCGGGTCCTGGATCCAGGCCCGTCAGGGGCAGCGGTTCACCCCGGCCGTCCGGCTGCGGGTCGGCCTGTCCGGCATCGCGCTCGGGGTGCTGTCCGCGGTCGCGCTCGTCGCCCCCGCCGTCCCCGTCGTGGTCGTGGTGGCCGGTTGGTGCGTCGCCGGGTTCGGCATGGGCCTGGCGTCCCCGACGGTCGCCGCGCTCGTCCTGCAGCTGTCCCCGCCGGGGGAGCAGGGCGTCAACAGCTCGGCGCTGTCGGTCGCCGACTCGCTGCTGACCACCGTGGTCCTCGCGGTCGGCGGGTCGGTGTTCGCGGCGCTGGTCACCGCCGGGCCGGTCGCCTACCTGGCCGCGTTCCTGATCGCGCTGCTCCCGGCCGTCGCGGGCGCGCTGCTGGCCGGCCGGGTGACGGCACGCGCGGCCGCCGACTCGCCTCGTGAGGTGGCGATCCCCGGGTAGGTTCGGTGGCATGCCCAGCCTGACCCGCTTCGAAGCCGAGGCCCGCGCCAGACTGCTCCGGGTGGACCGCTACGAGGTCGCCCTCGACGTCACCGACCCGTCGACGTTCACGTCCCGCACCGTCGTCGAGTTCCGCTGCACCGACCTCGGCGCCACCACGTTCGCGGAGCTGAAGGACGCCCGGCCCGACCGCATCGTCCTCAACGGTCGGGCGCTGGACCCGGACACGGTCGACGGCAACCGCCTGCCGCTGGCCGGGCTGCTCGCCGCCAACCGGCTCGAGGTGACGTTCACCGCGGCGTACTCCACCGCGGGTGAGGGGTTGCACCGCAGCGTCGACCCTGCCGACGGCGCGACGTACCTCTACGGGCAGGCGCCCCTCGACGAGGCGCAGCGCATCTTCGCCTGCTTCGACCAGCCCGACCTGAAGGCGCCCATCACCCTGACCGTCACCGCTCCTCCACAGTGGACGGTGCGGGGCAACGCACCGCTGCGGGAGGCCCACGACGGGCACTGGGCCTTCGAGCCGACCCCGCCCCTGGCGCCGTACCTGTTCACCGTGCTCGCCGGGCCCTGGCACGTGCGGACCGCCGAACACGACGGCATCCCGCTCGGCCTGCTGTGCCGCCGGTCCCTCGCGCCGCAGCTCGACGGCGACGCCGATGCGCTGTTCGCCGCCACAGCCGCGAGCTTCGACCGCTACCACGAGCTGTTCGGCATCCGGTACCCCTTCCAGAAGTACGACCAGGCGTTCGTCCCCGACTTCGCCGGCGGCGCGGTGGAGAACCCGGGCATGGTGAACTACCGCGAGGAGCTGCTGTTCCGGACCGCGGCCCCGGACTACGAGCTGCAGCGCCGCTTCGTGATCATGGCGCACGAGATGGCGCACATGTGGTTCGGTGACCTGGTCACCCTGCGGTGGTGGGACGACATCTGGCTCAACGAGGCGTTCGCGGAGCTGATGGGCTGGCGGGTCGCCGCCGAGACCGGCCGCTACCCGGCCGCCGCGGCCGGGTTCGTGGTGTGGCGCAAGCGCTGGGGCATGCTCGCCGACCAGCGCCCGTCGACCCATCCGGTTGCCCCCGACGACGTCGCCGACACCACCGCGGCGTTCCTGAACTTCGACGGCATCTCCTACGCCAAGGGCGCCGCGGCGCTGCGGCAGCTCTCGGTGCTGCTCGGCGACGACGTGTTCCTCGCCGGGCTGCGGGTCTACTTCGAGCGGTTCCGCTTCGGCAACGCCGCCCTCGCCGACTTCCTCGCCGTGCTCGGCGAGGTGTCCGGCACAGATCTCACCGGCTGGGCGGATCTGTGGCTGCGGACCACCGGCGTCAACACGCTGCGCGCCGTCTCCGGGCGCGTCGAGCAGCACGGGGCACCGTTGCGCCCGCACCGGTTCCGGACCGCGGTGTATGACCGGACCGGCACCGTCGTCCGTCGCGGCGACGTCACCCTCGACGGGGGCTCGGCAGACCTGGAAGGGGACCTGCCCGCCGGGGCGGTCCTGCTGCTCAACGCCGGCGACGACACCTACGCCAAGGTGCGCCTCGACGCCGCGGGTCTTGCCGCGCTGCCGTCGGTCCTGCCCGCGGTCACCGACCCGCTCGCCAGGGCGCAGCTGTGGACGGCGGCGATGGACGCGACCCACGACGGCGAACTGCCGCCGGAGGACTTCCTGGCGCTGCTGGAGGCCGCCCTGGCGGGTGAGGCGGAGACCAGCGTGCTGGTCGAGGTCCTCGGGTTCGCCCGGGACAGCCTGGCCGGGCGCGGGCTGGTGCCCTTCGGCCCGCTCGCCGCGATCTGCGCCGCCGGGCTGTCGGCGGCGAAACCGCGCAGCGGGCGGCAGTTCGCCCTCGCCACGGCGCTGACCACCGTCGCGGGGCCGGCCCAGGTCGCGTTGCTCGCGGACTGGCTCGCGGACGACCCGATCAACGTGCTCACCGACGCCCCGGCCGTCGAAACCGGGCCCGCCGGGAACCCTGGGCACCCTGGGCACGCCGGACACGACCGCGCCGACGACGTGCTGACCCGCGTCACGGCCGGGCCGCCCGGGCTGGTCGTGACGCAGGAGCTGCGGTGGCAGGTGCTCGGCCGGCTCGTCGCGCTCGGCGGCGCCGGCGAGGCCGACATCGCCGCGGAGGAGCGCCGCGACCCGAGCACCGGCGGTGCCCTGCACGCCGCCACGTGCCGCGCCGCCCGCCCCGACGCCGCCGCGAAGGCCGACGCCTGGGAGCGGATCGTGCGCGACGAGCGGCCCCGGATCGCGCTCGCGGCCGCGACCGGCTTCTGGCAGCCCGGCCAGGAGGCCCTCACCGACCCCTACGTCGAGCGGTTCTTCGCCGACGCGCCCGCCATGGTGGCCGGCCGCTACCAGTTGTTCGCGATGCTGCTGGTGCGGCAGGCGTTCCCCCGGTACGCCGGCCGATCGCTGAAACTCGCCGGGGCGCTGCTGGCGCGGGCGGGGCTCGACCCGGTCCTGCGCCGCGAGATCGGGGACGCGGCGGACGAGCTGAGATATTTCCAGGATCATGTCGAAGCCGGACGGCACCGTTCGACGCGTTGGTGACAGCACCTACAACGGGAGATTCGCGATGCGGTACATGCTGATGCACAAGCTCAACGACGCCGACCCGGCCCAGTGGTCGCCGACCCCGGAGTTCCTGGTCCGGATGGGCGAGTTCATGACCGATGTCAACAAGGCGGGCGTGCTGCTCGCCGCCGAGGGGCTGCTGCCGAGCTCCGCGGGCGCGGCCACGATCACCGTCAAGAACGGTCAGCAGACCGTCGTCGACGGGCCGTTCGCCGAGGCCAAGGAGGTCATCGGCGGGTTCGCGATCGTCCAGGTCCGCGACCACGCCGAGGCCGTCGAGTGGGGCCAGCGCTTCGCCGCGCTGTTCGACGAGGTCGAGGTCGAGGTCCGCAAGGTCGGCGAGCACGGCTGAGGGTTACCTTGGCTGCGTGACTACGGACACCCACACTGCGATCGAGGCGGTCTGGCGGATCGAGGCGGCCAGGGTCATCGCCGGGGTGGCGCGGATGGTCGGTGACGTCGGCCTCGCCGAGGAGCTGGCCCAGGACGCCCTCCTGGCCGCGCTCGAGCAGTGGCCGGCCGAGGGCGTGCCGCGCAACCCCGGCGCCTGGCTGATGACGACCGCGAAGCGACGCGCGATCGACCAGATCAGGCGCCGGGAGCGGTTCGAGGCGCGGATGCCCGACCTGCTGCAACCGGACACCGTCGACGGGGAGTTCGACGCCATCGGCGAGGACACCATCGAGGACGACCTGCTCCGGCTCATCTTCACGGCCTGCCACCCGGTGCTCACCTCCGAGTCCCGGGTGGCGCTGACCCTGCGGGTGCTCGGCGGGCTGTCCACCGACGAGATCGCCCGGGCGTTCCTGGTGCCGGGCGCGACCGTCGGCCAGCGCATCAGCCGCGCGAAGAAGACCCTGGCCGACGCGAAGGTGCCGTTCGAGCTGCCGGACGCCGCGGCCCGTGCCGAGCGCCTCGCCTCCGTGCTCGAGGTCATCTACCTGATCTTCAACGAGGGATACTCGGCCACCGCCGGCGACGACTGGATGCGGCCCGCCCTCTGCGAAGAGGCGATGCGCCTCGGCCGGGTCCTCGCCGGCCTCACGCCGGCCGAGGCGGAGGTGCACGGCCTCATCGCGCTCATGGAGATCCAGGCGTCCCGCTCGGCGGCGCGCACCGGCCCGGCCGGCGAGCCGATCGTCCTGCTGGAACAGGACCGGAGCCGGTGGGACCGGCTCCTCATCCGCCGCGGGCTGGCCGCCCTGGACCGGGCCGAGGAGCTCGGCGGCGGCACGTACACGCTGCAGGCCGCGATCGCCGCCTGCCACGCCCGCGCGGCGACCGCCGCGGACACCGACTGGCACCGCATCGCCGCCCTGTACGCCGAGCTGCCGCCGTCCCCGGTCGTCGAGCTCAACCGGGCGGTCGCCGTCTCGATGGCCGACGGGCCCGCCGCCGGCCTGGCCGTGCTCGACCCGCTGCTCACCGACGCGTCGCTGCGCAACTACCACCTGCTGCCGACGGTCCGCGCCGACTTCCTGGTGAAGCTCGGCCGCCGCGACGAGGCCCGCGCGGAGTTCGAACGGGCCGCGGCGATGACCCGCAACGAGCGCGAGCGGACCATGCTGCTGGACCGGGCCGCCGCGCTGTGACCTACTGGCTGGACATCGAGACCACCGGGGCGGACAGCCTGGTCGTCGGCCACGTCCAGGACCGGGTGGACCGGGCGTTCGACGGCGGGAAATGGCTGCGGCAGCGGTTCGGGGCGACCCGCACGGTGGAGCTGCGCATGGTGGCGACCGCCGCGCCGGTGGCCTCGGCCGGTGGCGCCGCCAAGCTCGGCGGCCACCGCAGGCGGCTCGTCGCCGAGGTGCGGGTGCCGGCCGTCTGGTTCCCGGGCACCTGGGCCGTGGACGCCGGTTCCGGGCTGCTCGGGTTCCGCCTGATGGGCGCGACGCTGCTCGGCCTCGACGCGATCGGCGCCGAGTTCGGCCTCGGGCCGTGCCCGCTGCGCACGCCAGGCACCCGCCTGCGCCGCGAACAGCAACTCGACTGCACCGAGGACGACGCCCTGGAGGCGGCCGTCGACCGGCTCACGGCCGCGCTGCCGCCGGGCCGGCTGCTGCTGGTCGCCGGCGACGAGGCCGACGAGGACCGGCCCTGGCACCGTGCGGTCGCGGCCCGGTTGGCGGCAACCCCGGTCACGGACGCCGAGGTGCCCGCGTGGATGACCTGACCGTGCACCTGGCACTGCCGGGTCCCGACCGGCTGTTGGCTGACGCGGTCCCGGTGGTGCAGCGGTGGCTCACCGAGTGGTCCGACTACGGCACCGTGACGATCGCCCTGACCCCCGCCGCGCGGGTCGAGACCGTCGACGCAGGAGTGACCGACGCGGCGGGCGCCCGGGCCGCCGTCCTGCGCGCGGTCCTCCGCGGCATCGACCGGGCCGCCCTGCTGTCCGCGCTGCTGGGCGCGATCCGCCGGCGCATCGACCCGCCGGTGATCGTCGCCGCCGGCGACCCACCGCCCGCCGGCGGCGGGGAGCTGTGGCACTTCGAGAGCTTCGGCGCCGGCGAGATGGCCGTCTTCATGCGCGTCGACGAGGACGCGTTCGACGACCTCGAAGGGACGCTGGAGGCCATGCTGGGCGACGTGGCGAGCCTGCAGGAACCGGCCTACCACGACGGCGTCGGCCAGTGGGTGCTCGGCGGGTGACGGTGTTCCCGGAGGCGGAGATCGCGGCGCGGGTGCCGGCCGCCACGATCTCCACCCGGCTGCTCGAAGACGGGGCGACCACCTTCACCGTCGTAGGCCTGGACGACGACGATCCCTCCCTGATCGTCATCGCGTCGCCGACCGCGCCGGACGCGATGGTGCTGTGCGCGGAGTACACCTTCGAGGGCGTGCGCCGCGACGACGTGGCCGACCTGGTCGCCGCGATCCTCCAGTACAACGCCCGGCTCACGATCACGCGGGGACTGTGGCGCTTCACGCAGTTGTCGGTGCCGACCGCGCACGACACGTACGTCGCGGGGCGGCGCTACAAGCACGACCTCGAACCCTGGGAGCAGCGCCTGCTGGTCACCTGATGCCGGCCGCGTTGCCGGCCACCGCGCCCACCAGGGCGAGGAGGGTCGCCGGGGTGTCGATGGCGGCGTAGGCGTCGCGGAGGCGGGCCGCGCCGGCCGTGAACGACGGCTCGGTCAGCACCCGGTCGATCGCCGCGCGCAGGTCCTCGTCTCCGGGGGCGGCGCTGCGCAGGCGGATGCCGGCGCCGGTCCACGCGACCCGGGCCGCGACCTCCGGCTTGTCCTCGGTGACGCCGGCGACGACGAGCGGCACGCCGTGCGCGAGCGCGGTCTGCACGCCGCCGTAACCACCGTTGGTGACCATCGCGCTCGTGTACGGCAGCAGCGCGCCGTGCGGGATGAACGCGGCGGCGCGGGCGTTGGCCGGCAGCGGGCCCAGCACCGCCGGGTCGGCGCCGCCGGTGGTCGCCACGACCAGCACATCGGCGCCCGCCAGGACCCGGATCGTGCGGGTGACCAGGGCAGACAGGTCGGCGTTGGCGACCGTGCCCTGCGTGACGTGCACGACCGGACGGCCACCGGAGGTGACGTCGGACCACCACGGCGGCGGGACGAAGTCCGCGGCCGGCCCGGCGTCCAGCGAGCCCACGAACCGCACCTGCGGCGGCAGGTCCGAGCGCGGGTACTCGAAGGCGGCGACCCCGTTCTGCAGGTGCAGCATCGGCGAGATGTTGGACAACGGCGACGCGGACGTCGGCGGCAGCTCGAGCCGGGCCCGGATGGCCGCCCAGTGCTGCTGCACGTCACGGAGCAGGACGCGGTCCATCGCGGCGTAGAGGGCCCGGTTGCGCAGCCGGCCGGCGAACGAGGCGGACGGCGGCAGGGCGGTGCCGAAGGGCGCGGTGTCGCGGCTCGGGATCGGCAGCGGGCTGATCCCGACCGAGACCCAGGGCGCGCCGGTCAGCTCGTGGAAGGCGGAGGCGCCGACGAACCCCATGTCGGCGACGATCGCGTCGTACCGCTGCCCGGCGACGAGCGCGTGCAGCTCGGCGACCTGCCGCGGGACCGGGTCAAGGAACAGGTGCTTGAGGTCCCACTTGATGCCGGCCAGCCCGGTCTTCCCGGCGCGGCCGGGGTGGTCGTCGCTGAACGTGTCGCCGTGCTGGTCGAGCTCGGGGTGCATCGGCACGAACGCGGCGCCGGTCGCGAGGACCCCCTCCCGCATGCGCAGTCCGGCGTACCAGTCGACGGCGTGCCCGGCCTGGACGAGCGCACGGGCGATGGGCTTGAGCGGGTTCGTGTGTCCGGCGGAAGGCATGGACGCGAACAGGAAACGGGCCATGTCCGGGAACACGACCAGGCAGGCACCACAGTTCGGTCCCGGCACTGTCGCATGGACGTCACCGCTAGGGTTGGCCGGTGACCCATGACGAGGGGGTCGCCGCGGCGCGGGCGGCGGTGGCGCGGGTCGACCCGGCCGCGGTCGGCGCGGCGTTCGTGGTCAGCCTGGCGACCCGGCGGCTGGACCTGCGCTCGGCGCTGGGCTCCTACGCGGTGGGCCGGCACCTGCCCGAGCACCCGTTCCGGCAGGGCATGGCCGGCTGCCGGGTGTGCGGCCTGTACGAGCGCGACACCCCGATCAGCGTGACCGAGCTGGACCACGAGCGGCGCACCTGGGGCGGGGTCCGGCACGAGGACCCGCGATACGTCGCGTTCGACCTCACCGAGTTCCTGAGCACCCCGCAGCCGGTGCCGGGGGAGCGGGATGTCGCGCTGTGCCGGTCGGTGCTGGCGGCGTTGCGGGCGCTGCCGCCGGCGACGACCGCCGCCAAGGCGGGCCCGGCCCTGCGGATGGTGCCGGGCAACAAGCACGAGCGCGACGTGCTGCTCGAGATCCTCGGATACTGCGGGATCCTGCAGACCGACGCGCACCGCGGCTTCGCGGACGGCTTCGTCGAGCACGACGACCGCGCGCAGCGCAACACCGACCTGGCGTACCCGATCCGCTGGTGGAAGGCCGGCGACGGGGTCAACGACACGAACGTGGCCAGGTTCCTGGCGGTGGCATAGCGGTGGGGCCGCCCTGATCAGGCGGCCCCACCCCTCGGTCAGCAGTGGCCGAGGTCCTCCCAGTTGGCGGTCCAGCCGGGTTCGGAGCCCTGTGTCCACCACTTGGCGCGCCACAGGTGCTTGCCCTGGCCCGAGGCGGGGCCGTTGGGGTCGCCGTACTTGCTCTTCTCGTGCTTCACCGTCTGGCCGGTGGTGTACACCGCGCTGATCGACCACTCCGGTGCGGCCGTGCAGCTGGTGGCCGGCGGGGTGGAGGTGGACGGCGACGGCGACGCGGACGGCGACTTCGAGGGCGACGAAGACGGCTGCGGCGACGTCGATCCGCTCGGCGTCACGCAGGGGCCCGCCGAGTCGACCGTGTCGGTGAAGCTGTTGCCCGCCGAGCGGTAGGCGCCCGCCTGCGCGGTCACCTGCGCCGGGGTCAGGGCCTGGTTCTTGGCGAACAGGACCCAGTCGACCTGCTGGATGTAGGTCGACAGGCCGCCGGTGTGCGTCGCGGTGTCGATGAACCAGAGGTTCCAGTTGATCGTCATCGTCTGGCGCGGGTAGAACTTGCCGGAGTGGTCGCCGACCTGCACGCCGTCGATGTAGTAGATGACGTGCCCGTTCGCCACGGTGGCGACCAGGTCGTGCCAGCCGTCGAGGCTGGAGCGCTGCTCCGAGTGCACGTTGTCGGCGAACCACGGGTCGCCGCGGTACGTGTACCAGGTCGTCTGGTAGTTGATCGGCCCGGTCTCGCCCCAGCCGCCGTTCGGCAGGTACTCCGAGATGTCCAGCTCGCTGTAGGTGGGGTCGAGGTCACCGTTGAGCGGGCTGATGGTGAAGAACGTCTCGTTGATGTGGTCGCCGTCGTTGCCGCTGACGGGCGTGTCGGTGAAGCGGACCCGGCTTGCGTAGGTGCCCTCGAAGTACCGCTTCTGCGCCGAGTACAGCTCGGCCTGGTTGGTGCCGCCGCCGGTGCCGTCCGTCGACGCCTGCAGCTGCAGCACCTTCTGACCGCCGTTGGTCGGGAAGGTGATGCTGTTGGCCGACCAGGTGGCGCCGGGCACGCCGGGACCGCCGGCGTACGTGCGTGGCACCCAGCCGTGGCCGGTCAGGTTGGGGTCGGAGGACGAGCTGTAGTTGAAGTCGTCGAACAGGTATCCGCAGTTGTTCGCCGCGGCGCTGGCGGTGCCGACGGTGGCCGCGGTCACGGCGACGGCGCCGACCCCGACGAGCAGCGCGGCTCCGGCCGCAGCCGCCAAAGATCGACGTTTACCGATGGACATGGGCACAGTCCTCCTTGAGGGGAAAGGAGTTGATGGACCTTACTTGACCGCGCCGGCGGTCATACCGGCTCGGATGTGCCGTTGGAACGCGACGTAAGCGATGAGCACCGGCAGCATTGCGATGGTGAGACCGGCGAACAGACCGCTCCAGTCGCTGCGATACCCCTGACTGACCGACAGGGCGGCCAAACCCTGCGCCAGGACATACCGATCTGGGTCGGGGTTGAGAACCAGGGGGAGCAGGTACTGGTTCCAGAGCCCGAGGAAGTTGAAGATGCCGACGGCGACGAGACCGGGACGGGCCATGGGCAGCATGACGCGGAAGAACACCGTGCCGTGCGAGCAGCCGTCCAGGAATGCCGCCTCCGCCACCTCCGAGGGGAGCGTTTTGAAGAACGCGTGCAGGAAGAAGATGGTGAAGGGCACCGCGTAGGCCGCGTAGACCAGGATCAACCCCTGGTAGGTGCCGAGCAGGCCGAGCTGCTCCACGACGAAGAACAGCGGCACGAGGGCCAGGAACACCGGGAAGAACATCGCCGCTACGAACACGTAGTAGATGAGCCGGTTGCCGCGGAACTCGTACCGGGCCAGGGCGTAGGCGACCATCGAGCCGAGCAGCATCGTGAGCAGCAGGCCGCCGCCGACGACGATGAGGCTGTTGAAGAAGTACCGGCCGATGTTCGCCTGGCTCCAGGCGCGGCTCCAGTTGCCCCACTGCGGTTCCGTGGGCAGCGACCACGGGTCGTTGAGGATGTCGCTGTCGGTCTTGAAGGAGCTGACGATCGCCCACAGCAACGGCAGCGCGGTGACGACTCCCCAGGCCAGCATCGCCAGGTGGATGGGGACCCTTTTCATGACAGCTCCAGCCGCTCTTTGCGACCCGAACGCAGTGCCAGCACCGCGAGGGTCAGGGTGGCGAAAAACAGCGTCACGCCCATCGCGGAGGCGTAGCCGAACTTGCCGTAGGTGAAGGCGGCCCGGTAGAGCGAGAGTCCGATGACCTCGGTCGCGCCGTCGGGTCCGCCGGGTCCGACGGTCATGATCTGCACGACCGCGAACCCGTCGAGCGCCGTGATGCCCAGATAGACGAAGGAGACCTGCACCGTGTCGCGGACCAGCGGCAGGGTCACCCTGCGGAACGTGGCCCAGCGGCCGGCGCCGTCGAGCAGCGCCGCCTCGAAGAGCTCCTTCGGGATCCCGTCGATCGCCGCGCTGAACAGCACCATGTAGAAGCCGACCGACGACCAGACCAGCACCGCCATGATGGCTGGCAGGGCCAGCTTCGGCTCGGCCAGCCAGCTGCGGGCGAGGCCGTCCAGGCCGACCGCCCGCAACGCCCCGTTGAGCAGGCCGTTGGTCGGGTTGTAGACGAACTGCCACAGCACCGCGACGATCACCAGCGACAGCAACTGAGGGAAGAAGTAGACGATCTGGTAGGCACCCGACCCGCGGATCCCCTTCCGGCCGCTGCCGCCGCCGAGGTGCAGCATGCTGGCCAGGAACAGGCCCAGCGCGATGGTCACCAGCGGCACGCAGATCAGCATCACCGCGTTGTTGCGCACGGCGTCGAGAAACAGGGAGTCGCCGCCGAGGCGGGCGTAGTTGCCCGCCCCGACGAAGTGCGCCTCGCCGGCCACGCCGGTCCAGTCGGTGAGCGACAGGTAGAACGCCTGCCCGTACGGTGACAGCACGAAGACGACGTGCAGCACGAGCGCGGGCAGCAGCGCACCGATGAGGAACCGGAGCCGACCGTGTTTCATCAGCGGGTGTACTTCTTGACGGAGCTGTCCTTCGCGAGCGCGTCAGCGGCCTTCTGGATCCGGTCGGCCCACTCCGCGGGCGTCGCGCGCTTGTTGATCAGCTCGCCGGTGGCGTCGTCCACGGCCTTCGCCAGGGGCGCGTACCAGGTGCGGAAGCGGTAGGTGAAGGCTTCCTTGCCGGCGGCGTTGACCGCGTCGCGGGTCGAGCCGAGGCCGCTGCTGAGCGTCAGCCCGTCGGTCGCGCCGGCGATCGCGGGCAGCGTCCCGGCGGTCTCGGCGAAGCTGCGCGCCGACTGCTTCGAGAACAGGATCCGCAGGTACTCCAGGCCACCGGCGACGTTCTTCGCCTTCGAGGGCACGATGAACGACTCGCTGCTCGCCGCCTGGATCGCGGCGGCGCCGAACTTGTCGGAGCTGGTGCGGGCCGGCACGGCGCCCATGACCATGTCGAAGCCCTTCGGCGCGACGTCCTTCTGCTCGGCCTCCAGCCAGGAACCGGAGGGGATGAACGCGGCCTTGCCCTGGCACCACGCGGCCTGCGCCTCGGTGTGCGACAGCGCCTCCGAGCCGGCCATGATGTAGCCCTTCGCGGCCAGCTCCGCGAACGCCTCGGCGGCGGCCTTGAGCCCGTCGGCCTTCCAGGCGTTGGGCTGCAGGTTGTCCACGGCCTTGATGAGGTCCGTGCCGCCGGTCTTCGCCGCCATGCTCAGCAGCGGGTCGTTCATGTACTCAGGGTATTTGCCCTGATACGTCCATGGGGCGATGCCCGCCGCCTTGATCGTGGCGCAGAGGGCGATCATCTCGTCCCACGTCTTCGGGTACGTCCAGCCCTTGCTCGCGAACAGCGGCTTGGAGTACCAGATGCCCCACGCGGTGTAGGTGAAGTTGAGCACCAGCGGGGCGCCGTCGAACGTGCCGTCCTCGACCACGCCGGGCAGCAGCGTGTCCTTGAACTTGACCGCCGGGTCGTCGAACGACGGTGCGTCCAGCAGATCGTTGAGGTTCGACAGCTGCTTCGCGCCGACCAGGGCGGCCAGGTCGAGCCGCCCGGCGCCGGTGTTGTCCACGACGTCCGGCGGGGTGTTGGCGACGAACCGCGGCTGCAGCGCCTCGCCGACCTTCTGGATGCCCTTGTGATCGATCGTCGCCTTCGGATACTTCTGCGTGTAGAGGCCTTCGGCCTTCTTCGCGTAGTCGTCGCCGTAGCCGCCCTTGAAGATGACGACCTCCAGGGCCGCGTCCTCCTTGACGCCCAGCGGGTTCGTGGCGCTCTTGTCGCCGGCCGCGCTCGCCGGCTTGTCGTCGTCACCGCTGGTCACACAGGCGCTGAGCAGCGGCAGCGTCGCGCCTGCCGCGACCGCCGCGCGAAGGACGGTCCGTCTCGTCGGGTACGGTTGAGCGAAGGGTGATGGGTTCATGACTGGGCCTTCTCTCCTAAGCGGTACGCCGGATGCGCCCGGCGTACCGCGCTTCGAGTGCTGCGTTGTGCTCCCGCCCGCCTGGAACGTTGTCGGACAGGTAGATCGGCGGCGTGACGCCGAGTGCCAACAGGCGCGCCACCACTTCGGTGACGATCTGCTGGGCCAGCAGGGCCGCGGTGACCGAGGAGACGGCGCCGACGGCGCCACCTCCCGGCAGGGGCAGCGACGCGTCGCCGTAGGGTGCCCCGTTGTCGAGGACCACGTCGGCGAAGTCGCTGAGCTTCATGCCGCTCTCGTGCCGCGAGTCGACGCGCGCCGAGTGCTCCAGCGACGTGATCGCGATGAGGGCGTGCCCGCGCTGCTTGACGAGCTGCGCCATCTCCACCACGGCGCCGTTCACACCGGAGTTGGAGGCGATGACGAACGTGTCGTCGGGCTTGACGGGGGCGAGATCGTAGAGCCGGTGCGCGACGCTCGGCGTGCGCTCCAGCTGCGGGTCGCCGAGGACGCCGGCGGCGTCGCCGCCGTAGAGGACGATGTCGCGCAGCGCGATCTTGTTGGTCGGCACCAGGCCGCCGGCCCGGCCGGCGATCTCCATCGCGAGGGCCTCGGAGTGCCCGCAGCCGAACGCCTGGATCACCCCGCCGGCCTGCAGCGTGGCGGTCATCAGGTCGGCGGCCCGCGCCACCTGCTCCACCTGGGTGCTGCTCACGCGCTCGATCGCGGCGCGGATCACCTCGACGTAGTCCCCACTTCTGATGCTGGTCACAGCGGCTTTTCCCTCCGTGGTCTCTTGCGGTTGTTGGTCGTGTCGGGCACCCGGTGCGCGTCGACGGCGCGCACCGTGAGCTCGAGGGCCTCGGCGGTCCGCTCATAGGTGCGCTGCGCGACCGCCACGTAGATGAGGTCCAGGACCAGCAGTTGCGAGTGCAGTGCGGAGAGGGCCGCGACGCGGAAGGTGGTCTCGTGGACCGACGTCGTGAACACCACGTCGGCGACCTCGGCCAGCGGCGAGCGCCCGAAGGAGGTCACCGCCACCGTCAGCGCGCCGTGGTCGGCGGCCTCGGCGAGGGTCTCGATCGCCTCGCGGGTCCGGCCGGAGTGCGACAGGCCGATCGCGACGTCGCCGGGGCCGAGCAGCGCCGCGTTGGTCAGTGCGGTGTGGGTGTCCGAGCGGTACCAGACCGGGACGCGGATGCGCTCGAGCCGGAACGCCATCTCCCGGCCGGCGGTGCCGCTGCTGCCCAGCCCGAAGATCTCGACGCGGCCGGCGGTCGCGATCGCGGCCGCGACCCGCTCGACCGCCGCGACGTCGAGCCCGGACGCGGTCGCCTGGATCGCCCTGGTGTCGGCGGCGGTGATCACGTCGAGCACCCCGTCCAGGGGGTCGTCGGGCGCGATGTCGCCGCTGATGTCGGTCTCCCAGCGGGCCTGTTCGGCGCGCCCGGTCTCGGTCGCGATGGCGACCCGCAGGTTGGCGTAGCCTTTGAAGCCGAGCGTCCGGCTGAACCGGGTCACGGTCGCCGTGGACGTGCCGGACCGCTCGGCGAGGTCGACGATGCTCGCGTGCGCAGCCGTCTCAGGATCGCTGAGGATCATCTCCGCGATCTTCGCAAGGGCCTCCGGCATGGTCGGCCCCTCGATGCGCAGCCGCCCCAGCAGCCCGCCGCTCTCACCCGTCACTCCGGTCATCCTTTTCATCGTTGCGTCTTGGCGATGAAAATTACGACCACTTCAACTTCTAGTCAATAAGCATTTTCTATGTTTCCATCATCGCCATGGTGCTCATCCTCGGGGTCGATGCCGGCGGGACGGCCTCCAAAGCGGTCGTCGTCACGCCGGACGGGACGGTCCTGGGGCGCGGGACGGCCGGTCCCGGCAACCCGTCCGCTGTCGGGTCGGCGGCCGCGGTGGCGATCGGCAAGGCGGTCCGCGAGGCACTCGGCCCGCACGACCCGGGCGGGGTCGTCGCGGGCGTGGTGGGAGTCGCCGGGGTCAGCATCGTCGCGGACCCCGGCGTCGCCGCCGCGTTCACCGGCCAGTGGACGGACATCGGGCTGACCTGCCCGGTCACGGTCGTCGCCGACGTGGTGACCGCGTTCGCCGCGGGCACCACCGCCACGTCGGGGCGGGTGCTCATCGCGGGGACCGGCGCGGTCGCGGCGTTGATCGATGGGCCGCGGATCGAGCGCGTGGTGGACGGCCTCGGCTGGCTGCTCGGCGACGAGGGCTCCGGCCTGTGGCTCGGCCTCCAGGCGGTCCGGCACGCCGCCCGGCACTGGTCCTCGTCAGCGCTTGCCGTCCGGGTGGCGCTGCACGCCGGCGCCGCCTCCGCCGACGACCTGGTCCACTGGGCCCAGCGGCTGCCGTTCGGGTCGTTCGCCGCGCTCGCCCCGGTCGTCTGCGAGTTCGCCACCGCCAGGGATCCGGCCGCGACCGCAATCGTCGGCGAGGCCGTCGAGCGGCTGATCGCGACGCTCGACGCCCTCGACGCTCCCGATGCTGCGGTGGTGCTGGCGGGAGGGTTGCTGTCCGGCGACACGCCGGTGCGGGCCGGGGTGCTCCAGGCGCTCCGCGCACGTGGCGGGGAGATCGGCACGGCCCACGACCCGGCCCTCGGCGCCGCAGTGCTGGCCGGCAGGCTGGCCGGTCAGCTCCGGTCCAGCCGGACGGCCACGTCGACCTGAAGGAACGCCCGCAGTCGGCCGGCCTCGTCCAGCACCGCCGCCGCATCGACGTCGGACAACCGGCGGAAGGGCGTCACGGTCAGCGCCGTGGCGGTGACCGACCACAGCCCCGCGACGAACCCGTCCACCAGGAACGTCGGGTGCACCATCGAGTAGCCCGGGCACACCCGCGCCCGGTCCTCGTCGCTGATGATCCGGGTCCGGTCCTCGTGGCTGAGCACCAGGTTGTCGAACTCCGGCAGGAAGCGCACCGGCGCCGTCTCCTCACCGGTGCCGACCGGCAGGTCCGGCAGGTCGAACAGCTCCTGCCCGCGCTCGTCACGGTAGACCCGCAGCCGGTGCCGCTCCCGCTCGACCTCGTCGCGGAGCCGTTTCATCCCCGACCAGTTCTGCAGGTCCGCGACGCTCGCCGGGCCGCACGAGGCGAGGTACCGCGACAGCAGCGTCCACACCGACGGGTGCTCCTCGAGCGGGCCGCCCAGCCAGTCCTCGGCGAGCGCGCAGGTCACGTGCCCGCGGCGGCGCCACACCCCGGACGGCGGCGGGTGGATCAGGTTCTCCTGGAGCTGCACGACCCAGGCCAGGGCGATGCCCTTGCGGCCCGGGAACCGCTCGGCGAGCTGCTTGGCCAGCTTCGGGCGGGTCATGGTCTGCCCGCGCAGGATGTCCCGGCCGGCCGCGCCGATGTCGGCCGGGTCGAGCCCGGCGAACTCGGCGGCGAACGGGGACATCCCGCCGGTGCCCAGCCGCTGCCGCAGCAGGGGCTTCAGCCAGCGGTAGTCCGCGCCGGCGGTGAGGTGCTGGGTGCGGCGCAGCAGCCCGCCGCGCACCACCCGGCCGTCGGTGAGCGCCGCGGTGAGGTGCTCGTGCTCCGGCTGCCGGGTCCTGGTCCACAACCCCACGTAGGGCGCGTCGACCTCCTGGGCCTGCACGGCGACGAGGTGCGCGACGACCTCCTCGACCGGGCGCGGGTCGGGCGCGGCGTCGGGGGTGGTCAGCAGCTGGCGCTGCAGGTAGGTGCGGTTGAGCTGGCGCCTGGTGAGGATCACGCCCATGACGCTACGGCGAGATGCGGTCAGAAACTGTCCTGATGTCCCGCCACCCGGTGCTTCCGGATCTGATCGAAGGCGATCGTGCCGTCGGCGTGCTCGCCGGCCGGGGCGTAGCCGGCGGCCCGCAGCGCGGCCAGGGTCTGCTCGGGGGGCAGCGCGCTGGCGTAGACCGTCGGGGCGAGCTCGGTGAGGCCGAGTTTGCCCAGGCTCTTCACCCTCGTCAGCTCGGCGAGGAGCGTCGTGTCCTCGCTGCGCAGCACACAGCCGACCGGCCGGACCCGCACCGCGCCGTGCCGCCGGGCCAGGTCGGTGACCAGGTACTGCAGGGGCTGCGGGACGCGACCGCCGGTGGCCGCCTCGCGCAGCGCCGCGAGGAGCTCGTCGGCGGCGGCGCCGGTGTCGAACGCCCGGCGCACCGACGCCTCGGAGAAGCGCCACGTGTGGCCGCCGCCGCGGGACTCCCGGTCGGCGGCCAGGTCGAGGAACTCGGCGAGCGCCGCCGCCGGGGCGCCGGTCGCGACGGCGGTCAGGTCACTCTGCAGCAGCACCGTGTGCTGCGCGGCCGGGATCAGCCGCTCCAGCTCGGCGAGCAGCACCGGGCGCTGGGGTGTGCCGTCCAGCCCGGCCTCCGTGGCGAGGGCCCGGCACAGGCTCGTCGGCGCGTGCAGGGCGCCGAGACCCATCAGCTCCAGCTCCCGCCACAGCAGGTAGGTCGTCGGGTACGCCTCCTCGGGGTCGGCGCCGGTGAGCAGCGGCCGCAGGTACATCTGCAGCTCGTTGATCCCGTCCAGCGACGGCAGCGCATAGCCGTCGGGCAGGCCGTTGAGCAGCGACACCAGGCTGCGCCGGAGCACGCTCACGGCCTCGTCGCGCTGGGTCCGCAGCAGCGCGGGGGCGCCGGTGTCCAGCGGGGCGGCGTCCATCATCAGCCAGGCGGTGAGCAGCTCGCCGTACTGCGCGGGCGGGTCGAGCTTCAGCCAGTCGTCGTAGTACGCCGACGGCGCGATCCGGTTGTCCGTGATGCCGATCAGGCCGGTGACGCCCGCGATGGTGAGCCACAGCCGCATCTCGAGGTCGTCGCCGCCGACGGCCTTGGCGAGCCGGCGCAGCTCACGGGTGCCGACCCCGCCGTCCTTCAGCATCGGCACCGGCGCCCGGCCGCACGCCTCCAGCACCGCGGTGACGTGGGCGAGCGCGGCACGGATCGCGGCGGCGCCGTCCCGCTGCACCATCTCGGTGCTGACCTCGACCGGCACCTGCAGCGGCGGCGCCGGGTCGAAGTCGGCGCGGAACCCGTCTTCCTGGGCCTGCCGCAACACCACGCCCACCTCGCTGGGGAGCACGGCGGCCATGCCGATCGGGTTCCACATGACCATGCCGTGGTCCACGGCCCAGCGCAGCGCCGTCGGCCGGTTGGTGCGCAGGGCGCCCATCTGCCGCGGGTCGAAGTAGAACGGGTCGCCCCCGGCGAGCGCGAGGAGCAGGTCCTTGGTGGCCTCGGGCGCGGCGGCGAACTTCGCCCGGACCGTCGCCGCGTCGGCGAGCGCGGCGCAGGCCCCGTCGAGCAGCGCCGCGCGGTCCCGCCCGACCGGCGCGTCCAGGTTGTATGCGATGCGCTGCAGCCGGTCGAGGCTCAGCTGGGCGAGCTCGAGCCGGGCCGACGGGCCGAACCCGTAGCCGCCGACGATCACCTCGTGGATCGGCGCCGTGCGGATCCACTCGCCGTCGGGCCAGGCCAGGGCGTGCCACTCCAGCCGGCCGAGCACCAGGCCCAGGTCGGCGTCGCCGACTTCCACGCCGAGCAGGTGCGCCAGGTCGGCCCGCCGGGTCCCGGCCGCGCGCAGCGACAGGGCCTCGGCGACCTGCAGCTCCGGCAGGCTCAGCGCGGCGATCGTCCCGGTCACCGTGCCCGGGTCGAGCAGCAGCTCGGCGAGCGCCTTCGGCCCATGCGGTGCCGGCCCGTCGGGTCGGTGGGCGGCGGCGAGCTCGGCCAGCCGCGACGCCGCCAGCCCTGACAGGAAGTCGAGCATGGTCTTCACGGCGACGTCCTCGTCCTCGCGCGGTCTGGTCGATCAGCGAAGGTTAGCGCTGCCGCGGGTGTGCCGCGAAGAACGCCCAGAGCACGTCGGTGGCCTTGATCTTCGCGGCGGTGTCCTTGAGCTCGCCGGCCGTCGCGCCGAACCACGCGTGGGCGCCGCCGTCGATGACGTATGCGTCCACGTCGCTGCCGTCCAGGCAGTGGCTGGTGGTCAGGTGTACGCCCGGATCCAGGGCCGGCGACGCCGACGGTGCTGCGGGTTTGGAAGTCGGTGCTCCGGGTGTGGAACAGGCGAGCCGGCCCCGCCAGGTGTCCAAGCCGGTGCGGAAGGTCGTGGCCTGCGGGTCGTCGGCGCCGATGAGGGTCACCACCGACACCGGGGAGGTCGGCTTGTAGTCCGCGGCCTCGGTCCGCCCGCCGGCGAAGCCGCCGCTGACCACGCCGATCGCGGCGAACACGCCGGGCGCCTCGACCGCGGTCCGGAAGCTCAGGTCGCCGCCGTTGGAGACGCCGGCGAGGAAGATCCGGCCGGCGTCGGCGTGCCAGTTCTCGACGAGCCGGCCGGCGACGGCCTTGACGAACCCGACGTCGTCCTGGGCGCCGCAGCAGCCGAACGCGTTGAACTGCCCGCCGACCCCTTCCGGGTACGCCACCAGGAACCCCTCCGCGTCGGCCTTGGCGTCCAGCCCCGTCAGTTCGCGCATCGCGGTGCCACTGCCGGGCCGGTAGTGCAGCGCGACGACCACCGGCACGGTCCGGGCCGGATCGTACGAGGCCGGCACGTGCAGCAGAAACGTGCGCTCCTTGTCACCCAAGGTGACGGTCAGTGTGTGGTCTCCGATCAGTGCGGTCACCGGTGAGGCGACCGGCGGTGCCGGCTTCGGCTCGGACGTGCAGGCCGCGAGCAGTGCGACCGCGAGCAGCGCGAATCCCTGTCTCATGCCTCGCCAGGGTAGGCGTGGTAGCACATTTCCACCGGCCCGATCGCCTACCGTCACCGCGAAGGAAGTCGATCTTCAACATTTTCCGGGATGAATCGACCAAATCAGGATCAGTCCCAAAATCTCAGCCCTGCAACGGGTTTCGCGTTCCCTCACCCGGCCGTATGTTGTCGGACGTCAAGTTTCGTGAGGCGGGAGTCGTTGTGGGAAACCTGCTGTTCAGGAGACAACTACAGGGCCACGGGTGCGAGTGACCGCATCGCGCTGAACGGCCCGTGCCCGAAGCCCTCGACGTCGCCGTCTCCGTCCCCCTCGGCGTCTCCCTCGCCGTCTCCGTCGAAGTCGGCGTCGACGTCGCCGTCCGCGTCGAAGTCGGTCAGCCCGTCGCCGACGCCGAACCTGCCCCTCACCGGCTCCAGCACCACGTTGCCGCTGGTCGGCACCGGTGCCGCGCTGGTCGTCGGTGGGGTGGCCCTGGTCGCGACCCTGCGCCGTCGTCGCCGGGTGACGTTCACCGCCGAGTAGTCCGGCGGATCCGCTGCGGCGAGGGGGAGTCCTGCGGGGCTCCCCCTCGCTTGTGTTTCCTGCCCTTCGGCCCTTCGGTCCTACTTGGACAGTCGGTGGGCCTGGTCCAGCAGATCGGCCGCGACCAGGTCGAACGGCTCCATGCTCTGCTCGGCCCGGCTCATCACGACCGCACCCTCCGTGGACGCGATCACCGTCGCCGCGAACCGGGCCGCCGGCTCCGCGGCCAGCCCGCCGGCGGCGAACAGCCCGGCCAGCCGGGACCGCCAGGCCCGGAAGATTTCCGCGGCGTGCGTGAGCAACTCCCCGGGCTCCGCCGCGACCGTCACCGCGAGCACCGCGCACCCGGCGCTGAACCGCGACCGCTCCAGCACGGTCCGCCACAGGTGCAGGACGTGCTCGGTGACCTCCACGACCCCGCGCCCCTCCAACTGGGCCAGCCCGTCGAGCATCCGCCCTGCCACCAGTTCCAGGGCCGACCCGACCAGCTGGTCCTTGCCCTCCGGGAAGTGGTGGTAGATCGACCCACGGGGCGCCCCGGTCGCCTTCAGCACCTCCGAGAACGAGGTCGCCTGCAACCCCTGCTTCGCCAGCAGCAGTGCCGCCCCCTCCACCATCCGCCCGCGGACGTCACCCGCCATCGCACCCTCCTTGACTATGACGGTCGGCATAATCTACGTTCTATGACGACCAGCATAGTCCAGGACGGAGCCTCGCCATGCCCATGATCGACGTCTACGCCCCCGCCGACCTCTTCCCCGCCGGCAGCGACCGCACGCTCGCCGCCCAGCTGACCGCTGCTCTGCTGCAGGCCGAGGGGGTCGCCGAGCCGGGCCCCGCCCACCTGGACAACACCGGCGCGTACATCCACCGCATGCCCGCCGAGACGGTGCACACCGCCGGCACCGACGAGGCCCGCACGGTCCGCATCCAGGTGCTGACCCCGCCCGGCGCGCTGACCAGGGAGGGCCAGCGCTCCCTGGTCGCCGAGGCGACCCGCATCGTCGCGGAGGTCAGCGCCGACCCGTCCCAGCCCGCCCGCACCTGGGTCCTGCTCACCGAGGCGGCCGAGGGCGGCTGGGGCATCGCCGGCACCGCATTCGGCCGTGAGGAGTTCGCCGCCCTGTTGCGCTGACCGCCCCGCCGTTACGGCGTGAAGTAGTCGCGGAGGTGGGCGATCCTGCCGTCGCGGACGCGGAAGATCTGGACCAGTGACATGGTGTCCGCGTCCGTGAAGGCGGCGTCGATCTCGGCGATGAAGACGTCGGGGTCGGCGGTGGTGTGCAGGACGTACCGCGACCGTCCGAAGTCGACGGTGCCCGGACTCTCGGCGGGGAGGGCATACCAGGCGGCCATGCCGGCCCGGATCGCGTCGCGGCCCTCGAGGTGGTGGGGGAAGGTGCCGCCGTGTGGGGCGAGCGGAGCCTCGTAGACCCCGTCGTCGGTGAACAGGTCGGCCAGGGCGTCCGCGTTGCGGGTCATCGCGCCTGCGTGGATGTAGCGCTCGAAGAGTTGGCTCACTCTCCATTTTATCCCCGCCCGCAGGCGGACCCGCCACCGCGCGGAGACGCCGCCCCGCGCGCGGCAGGCCGGGCACGCATCGGCGCGTCCGGCCGCCGCGGGGCGCGGGGTGTGGGGGGGGAAGCGTCAGTGCGCGACCGGGCAGCCGCCGGTCAGCTTGCCGAGGAAGTTGTTGGGGTCGTAGTAGTGCTCGACCTCGAGCAGCTTCAGGTCGTCGTTCACCTTCGCGACGCTGATGCCGAACATTTCGATGGTCTCGCCGTTGGGCTGGAAACCGTGGTATTCGCCGGTGAAAGCGCCCCAGTGGCGCCACTTGAACGTCACGACCGGCGGGGGGCTCAGGACCTCCAGAACCTCCCAGTAGAAGCCCGTCGGAAATGCCTGGTGGAAAATGTGGTGGGACGACTCGAACGATTCCTGGCCGGTTTTGTAGAACGCGCTGTCACCGATCAGGATGTTATAGCTGCCGATGTCGGCGATGTCCTGCGCGGTCGCCCACGGGCCGCCGTTGACGTTGGTCCGGAAGTGCTCGGTGACCATCGAGACCCAGGTCGCGGGGTCCTTCTTGTGCGACACCTCCATCTCGAAGACCTGCACGATCCGCTCGACGATGGCTTCGAGGGAGTCCGGGGCGAAATGGTGGGTCCGCTGCTCGGGCATCACTGTGTGCGACAGGTGGTAGTCGGGGGTGCCGTCGCGGAATTCCTGCGGGTCGGCGGCCTCGACGACGGCTGTGCGGCCTTGCAACCAGAGCGGGGTCTCAGTCAAGGACCTCGTCCTTTCAGTGATCGGGGAAGTGATCGCCTGCGATGCTGGTTGATGTGAATGGCTTCCGTCAACCCCGTTGAGTAAACCGTCCCAAGACTGAGGTAATATCGATAACCGTCAATATGTAGACTCTGTTACGGCGAGGTGTCGGCGTAATGTTGTCGCGGGGAGGCCGGTCTCCGCGGCGAGGGTGGTCCACGGCAGCCCGGCGGCCCGGCGGTCGGTGATGTACGCCCGCAGCGACGGGAACCCAAGGGAATCCGCCACCGCCTGCCCGCGGGCGTCCGCGAGGTGCCGCTTCGTCGCGTGCGGGACGGCGTCGATGCCGTGCCGGCGCAGCGCGGTCAGAACCGTCGACCTGGTCACGCCCGCCTCGGCGGCGATCGACGCGACGCTGCGGTGCTGCTCGACGTGGGTGGCTGTCAGGTACGCCCCGGTGTCCGCGAACCCGAGCCGCCGCGCGACGGGTGCGAGCCGGTCGGCAACGCTCCGCGCCGGGGGAAGGGCCGGAGCCGCGTGCCGGGAGACCCAGTCCTTGTGCAGGCCGGCCTCACGGCTGATCGCGGCCATGCTCATGCCGGCGTCGAGTCGGTCGGCGAGGTACGCCTCGAAGGTGGTGAACCCGAACCGGGCCGCGACCTCGCGGGTGAGCCGCTCGCGGTGCTGCCGGGCCCGCCGCCGGGTGCCCTCCGCGCGGGCCTGCGGGTCGATGCCGGCGAGCGTGGCGAGGGTCTTCGCGCGACGTTCGGCCGGGTGCCGGCGGCCCCGGGCGGCCTGCGCCGCGGCCAGGGTGAGGGCGCCGCTGCGGGACCGGGCGAGGGCCCGCTGCTGTGCGTGCCGGATCGCGGGTTCGACCCTGCGGGCGAGCAGTGCCGCGGCGCGGCGTTCGCGGGTGGCCGGGCCGCTGAGCGGGTTGCCCAGCTCCAGGCCGAACTCGGCGATGTAGTCGGCCTTGCTCCAGCCGTGCACCCGGAGATGGCTGGCCACGGAGAGGAACCACCGCCCGCACAGATGGCAGCGGACCCGCTCGCCGTCGGTGAGCATCTGGCCGATCGGCGCGTGGATGCGCATGAGCCGGGCCCCCTCCGCCGAGTAGTCACAGTGAGACTACCCAGCCGGGCACGTACGCTCAAGGGCGTGCTGTCGCTGGCCGAATGGATCGTCCTCACCGTGGTCGACGAGGGGCCGACGCACGGGTTCGCGATCGCCGCGCTGACCGCCGAGGACGGTGCGGTCGGGCGGGCCTGGCACGTGCCGCGGCCGATCGTGTACCGGTCGCTCGACCGGCTCGGCGCCCTCGACCTGGTCCGCGTGCAGAGCTCCGAGGCCGGCCACCGTGGGCCGCGGCGGTCGATCCTGACCAGCACCCCGGCCGGTGCGCAGGCGGTGGGGGAGTGGCTGGAGCGGCCCGTCGGGCACGTCCGGGACATGCGCTCGGAGCTGCTGGTCAAGCTCGCCCTCCGGCTGCGTCGCGACCTGCCGGCCGCCCCCCTCGTCACCGCCCAGCGGGAGACGGTGACGAGGGTGCGGACCGCGATCGAACGGCAGCGCGACGCCGAGACCGGCTTCGGCCGCATCCTGCTGACCTGGCGCTACGAGAACGCCGCCGCCGCCGAACGCTTCCTCGCCGCCGTCAGCGAAGACCCCGTCAGCGAAGACCCAAACCAAAGCCAAGGCGAAGGCGACGGCGACGGCGACGGCGACGGCCAAAGCCACGACCAGGGCGAAGACCGGATCAGCGAAGAGCCGTGAACCGCCGCAGCCGCAAACTGTTCGCCACCACGAACGCCGAGCTCAACGCCATCGCCCCACCGGCGATCATCGGGTTGAGCAGCCCCGCCGCCGCGAGCGGCACCGCGGCCAGGTTGTAGGCGAACGCCCAGAACAGGTTGCCCTTGATCGTGCCGAGGGTGCGTCTGGACAGCCGGATCGCGTCGGGCACCGCGGTCAGGTCACCGCGGACCAGCGTGAGGTCGCTTGCCTCGATGGCCGCGTCGGTGCCGGTGCCCATCGACAGGCCCAGGTCAGCCTGGGCGAGCGCGGCGGCGTCGTTGACCCCGTCGCCGACCATCGCCACGACCCGCCCCTCGCCCTGCAGGCGCCGCACGACGTCGAGCTTCCCGGCCGGTAGCACGTCCGCGATCACGTCACCCGCGTCGATGCCGACCTCGTGGGCGACGGCCAGCGCGACGGGCGAGGCGTCACCGGTGAGCAGCACGGGGCGGAGCCCGAGGGCGCGGATTCGGCGTACCGCATCCGAAGACGACGGCTTGACAGTGTCGCCGACCGTGATCAGCCCCCGCACGGCCCCGTCCCAACCGACGCCGACGACGGTCCCCGGCAGGGAGGAGGGCAGGGAGGAGGGCAGGTCGAGCGGCGTCAGCCCCTGCGCGGCCAGGAACGACGGCCGGCCGACCCAGACGGTGCGGTCCTCGACGATGCCGCTGACGCCGTGCCCGGCGTGGCTGGTGAACGACGCCACGGCCGGCCGGTCCGGCACCGCGGCCGCGACCGCCCGGGCGATCGGGTGCTCGGAGGCGTGCTCGACGGCGGCGGCGAGGCGCAGCGTGTCCGCGTGGCCGCGCACGTCCAGGACGGACATCCGGCCGGTGGTCACGGTGCCGGTCTTGTCCAGCAGCACGGTGTCGACGCGGCGGGTCGACTCCAGGACCTCCGGGCCGCGGATCAGGATGCCGAGCTGAGCGCCGCGGCCGGTGCCGACGAGCAGTGCCGTCGGGGTCGCCAGCCCGAGCGCGCAGGGGCAGGCGATGATCAGCACCGCGACCGCGGCGGTGAACGCGGCCGCCGCCGTGCCGCCGGTGCCGAGCCAGAAGCCGAGCGTGGCAACGGCCAGGGTGATCACGATCGGCACGAAGACGGCGGCGATCCGGTCGGCGAGGCGCTGCACGTCGGCCTTGCCGCTCTGCGCCTCCTCGACCAGCCGCGCCATCTGGGCCAGCTGGGTGTCGGCGCCGGTGCGGCTGACCTGGACGACGAGCCGCCCGGCGGTGTTGAGGCAGCCGCCGACGACCGGGTCGCCGGGGCCGACGTCGACCGGCACGGGCTCGCCGGTGAGCATGCTGACGTCGACCGCGGACGTGCCGTCGAGCACGACACCGTCAGCGGCGACCTTCTCGCCCGGCCGGACGACGACACGGTCGCCGGCGGTCAGCTGCTCGACCGGGACGCGGTGTTCGGTGCCGTCCGCCGCCAGGACTGCGGCATCCTTGGCGCCCAGGGAGAGCAGGGCGCGCAGGGCGCCCCCGGCCCGGCGTTTGGCCCGCGCCTCGAAGTAGCGGCCGGCGAGGATGAACACCGTCACCCCGGCGGCCACCTCCAGGTAGATGGCGTCGGCGCCGGCCCCGCGCGAGATGGTGAACTCGAACGGGTGGCGCATCCCGGGCATGCCGGCGTCGCCGAGGAACAGCGCGTAGAGCGACCAGAGGAACGCGGCGAGGGTGCCGACCGAGACGAGCGTGTCCATGCTCGCCTCGCCGTGGCGCAGGTTGCGCAGCGCCGCGACGTGGAACGGCCAGGCGCCCCACACCACGACCGGCGCGGCGAGGGTGAGTGACGCCCACTGCCACGACTCGAACTGCCAGGCCGGCACCATCGCCAGGAGGATCACGGGCACGGCGAGGGCGGCGCTGACGAGCAACCGCTGCCGGGCGGCGTCGAGCGGGTCGGAAGCATCCGAAATTTCGGATTTTTCGGCAGGGAGGACCGAATAGCCCGTCTGCTCCACCGTGGCGATCAGATCCGCGACGACCAGCGACGGCGGGAACACCACCCGTGCCTTCTCCGTGGCGTAGTTGACACTCGCCGAGACGCCGTCGAGCCGGTTCAGCTTCTTCTCGATCCGGGCCGCGCAGGCCGCGCAGGTCATCCCGCCGATCATGAGCTCAGTTGTGGGCATGCCCGCCTCCGATCCCGGTCACCGTGAACTCCGCCGTGTGCACCACGTCGCGGTGCCGGAACTGGAAGTAGAGCCGGTGGGTGCCCGACCCCGCGCCCTCGACCGCGAACCCCACGTCCGGTCCGCGGGTCGCCGGCGCCGTCGGGTGGACGTGCAGGTAGGCGAGGTCCTGCTGGGCGATCGCCACCAGGTGCCCGGCCGCGCCGAGATACGGCTGCAGGTCGGTCACCGGCCGCCCGTCGAGCGAGACGCCGAAGCTCACCCCGTCGTGCAGGTCGAGCCGCACCGTGTAGCCGTCGACGACGGTCGTCGTGATCGGCGCCGGCAGTGGCGCCGCCGAGTGCTGTACGCCGGGAACCTCGAGGTCCGTCGCGAGCACGGTGGCCGGCCCGCCGGTCGCGGTGAAGTCCGCGTAGGCCCGCCACGGCCCGCCGTCGGTGAGCGCGAGCGGCACCCGCCACGTCCCGTCCGCGGCCAGGTCGGGATGCACATGCTGGAACCCGGAGAGGTCCCGCCGCACCACGATGAGATGCAGCGGCTTCTCGTGCACCGGCTCGAAGCCTGTGACGACCCGACCGTCCGGTCCGACGACCGTGAAACTCAGGCTTCCGGAGGTGTACGGATCGAGTCTGATCGCATAGGCACCCGTGCCGGACGGTTCGCCGCCGTGGCCGCCGCCCCCGGAGTGGCCCTCGCCGGCCGGGCGGCTCTCGGCGACGGCGTCGGGCCCGGCCAGCCGCCCCACCCCGAAGGCCGCCCCGAACACCACGGCGAGGAAGGCCGCGAACACCCCGAGCCGCTTCGGGGCGTTCATGCTCGGCTGCCGACGACTTCGTAGCCGGCCTCGTCGACGGCGGCCCGGACGGCCTGCTCGTCGGCGGGACCGTCGCTGGTCACGGTCACCGCGCCGTGCTCCAGGTCGACCTGGACCGCGGTCACCCCGGCCACCCGGCCGACCTCGGTGCTCACCGCCTGCACGCAGTGCCCGCAGGTCATCCCCTTGACGGTGTAGGTCGTGCTGGCCATGTCGGCTCCTTCTGAACGCGAGATGCGGAACGTTTCGGATACCCCCCATGGGTACCTCGGCGAACCTAGCATACCCCCCGGGGGTGTGCGCTAGGATGGCTGGCATGACCACCGCCACGCCCCGCGGCTACACCGCGACCAAGGACCAGCTCCAGAGCCGGCTGCGCCGCATCGAGGGTCAGGTCCGCGGCGTGGAGAAGATGGTCGACGAGGACCGCTACTGCATCGACGTGCTGACCCAGATCAGCGCGATCCAGGCGGCCCTGGACAAGGTCGCCCTCGGCCTGCTCGACGGTCACACCCGGCATTGCATGCAGCACGGCGCCGAGGACGGCAAGGGCGAGGAGATGGCGACCGAGATGATGGCCGCCGTCGGCCGCCTGCTGCGTCGCGGCTGATCGCGCCTTTTCTGTTTCATCCACTCCGTTTCATCTGGTAGTCGCACTGCCAGTCCCACGGCCCTCACCGGTATAGGTCAACCACCTGAGGTGGTCTTGACAATCGGTGGGGGCCGATGCTGTGCTGTCCTCCGCTTCGTTACATTCATGTTTCATTTGTTACATCCGGATCTCCGGGAGAGACAGCGATGACACGACAGGTGTTACGGCTGGTGGCGATCGGTGCCGCCGTCGCCGTGGGGCTCACAGGATTCACCGAGGCGCAGGCAGCCGACTCCGTGACCGCGCGGGTGTGGGTGACGACCGTCGACGGCGCCGAGCTCATGCACGAGCGGGCCCCGGTCGCGTTCGGCCGGCCGGTCGCCGGCAACCCGAACCCGACGATCACGGTGGATCCGAGCCGCGAGTACCAGACCATGGACGGCTTCGGGGCGTCGATCACCGACTCCTCCGCCGCCGTGCTCTACCGGCTGAGCGGCACCGAACGCGAGACAGCCATGCGCGCCCTGTTCGACCCGGCCACGGGTGACGGCGTCAGCTTCCTGCGCCAGCCGATCGGCTCGTCCGACTTCACTGCCGCGAGCAGCCACTACTCGCTCGACGACGTGCCGCCGGGACAGAAGGACTGGACGCTGTCGAAGTTCAGCATCGCCCGCGACCAGCAGCAGATCCTGCCGCTGCTGCGCCGGGCGAAGCAGCTCAACCCGCAGCTGAAGATCATGGCGACGCCGTGGAGCCCGCCGGCGTGGATGAAGACCAACGACTCGCTGGTCGCCGGCTCGCTCATCGACGACCCGAAGATCTACGCCGCCTACGCGGCGTACCTGACCCGCTTCGTCCTCGCGTATAACGCCGCCGGGGTACCGGTCGACTACGTCACCGTGCAGAACGAGCCGCAGAACGGCGGCGCCAACGGCTACCCGACCACCGCCATGCGGGTCGCCCAGGAGGCCAAGGTCATCGAGATCCTCGGCCCGCTGCTGCGGATCTTCAGCCCCCGCACGAAGATCATCGGGTACGACCACAACTGGCAGACCCACCCCAACGACGTGGTCAACGTCCCGCCGGGGCAGGACCCGGAGACCGACTACCCGTACCAGCTCCTGCGGAGCCCGGCCGCCAAGTGGCTCGCCGGGACCGCGTACCACTGCTACTACGGCGACCCGTCCGCGCAGACCGCCCTGCACGACGCGTTCCCGGCCAAGGGCATCTGGTTCACCGAGTGCTCCGGCTCGCACGGCGCCGCCGACCCGCCGGCACAGTTCTTCCGCGACACCCTGAAGTGGCACGCCCGCACCATCGCGATCGGCACGACCCGCAACTGGGCGAAGTCGGCGGTCAACTGGAACATCGCCCTCGACTCCACCGGCGGCCCGCACCTCGGCGGCTGCGACACCTGCACCGGGCTGATCACGGTGCAGCCGGACGGCACGTTCACCACCAACGCCGAGTACTACACGATCGGGCACCTGTCGCGGTTCGTGAAACCCGGCGCGGTCCGGATCGCCAGCACCTCGTTCGGCACCACGGGCTGGAACGGCCAGATCATGGACGTCGCGTTCCGCAACCCCGACGGATCGACGGCGCTGGTCGTGCACAACGAGAACGACGACCCCCGGACGTTCACCGTCGCCGCCGGCGGCCGCACGTTCGACTACACGCTGCCCGGCGGCTCGCTCGCCACGTTCACCTGGCCCCGCAACCGGGTGCTCGACGACGGGCTGCAGCTGCTGTCGCTGAAGGGTGCCACCGCCACGTCGCTGCCCGCGTCCGCCGACGCGAAGCTCGCCGTGGACGAGGACGCCTCGACCCGATGGTCCGCCGGCCAGGCTCAGGAACCCGGCCAGTACCTGCAGGTCGACCTCGGCGGTGCTCAGCGCTTCCGCCGCGTCGCGATCGACAGCGGCGGCAGCATCGGCGACTACGCGCGCTCCTGGGAGCTCGCCGTCAGCGACGACGGCACCTCCTGGCATGTGGTCGCCTCCGGCGCCGGCACCGGCCAGCTCACCAACGTCGACGTCAAGGCCCGCGCCCGCTACCTGCGGGTGACGAACACGGGCACGAGCGGCAGCTGGTGGAGCCTGGCCGACCTGCGCCTCTACGCATAACCCGGGGACCGGCGGGGCCCGCCCGCCCCGCCGGTCTGCCCAACCCCCAGAAGGGACCCCCGCATGACCCTCCCTGGCTCCAGGAAGCGTCTCCTGGCCACCTGCGCCACCGGCGCGATGCTCGCCGGCGGCACCGCGTACGTGGTCACCCAGGCGTCGCCCGCCCTCGCCGCCACCAACGCCAGCGTCTGGCTGACCACGCCGGACCGCGCGAACCAGCTCACGAAGAAGGCCGACGTCGCGTTCGGCACCGCCGGCAGCGGCTCGACGATCACCGTCAACCCGAACACGACCTACCAGTCGATGGTGGGCTTCGGTGCGTCGTTCACCGACTCGTCCGCTTCACTGATCTACAACTCGTCCGCCCGCAACACTGTCATGAACGCGCTGTTCAACCCGTCCAGCGGGATCGGCCTGAGCTTCCTGCGCCAGCCGCTGGGCGCGTCGGACTTCTCGCTGAACTTCTACACGTACGACGACGGCGCCGCCGACCCGAACCTGACCCGGTTCTCGGTCGCGCACGACCAGGCGTACATCCTGCCGCTGCTGACCCAGGCCCGGTCGCTGAACCCGTCGCTGTCCACGATGGTCGTGCCGTGGAGCGCCCCGGCCTGGATGAAGACCAACAACAACCTGGTCGGCGGCTCGCTGAGCACCAGCTACGAGGCCACGTTCGCCAACTACCTGGTCAAGTCCGTCCAGGCGTACCAGGCGGCGGGCGTGCCGGTGCAGTACCTCAGCATCCAGAACGAGCCGCAGTTCTCCCCGCCCGGCTACCCCGGCATGCTGATGTCGGCCTCGCAGCAGGCGGCGATCATCAACAACCTCGCGCCGAAGCTGTCCGCGGCCGGGCTCAGCACCAAGATCCTCGCCTGGGACCACAACTGGGACAACACGTCGTTCCCGCAGCAGGTCCTCGCCGCCACCGGCAACAACACCGCCGGCACCGCGTGGCACTGCTACGGCGGCGACCCGAGCGGGCAGAGCACGGTGCGCAACGCGTACCCGAACAAGGACATCTTCTTCACCGAGTGCTCCGGCGTCGAGTCCGGCAACACCTTCGCCGACTCGCTGCTGTGGCAGGGCCGCAACCTCGCCATCGGCGCCACCCGCAACTGGGCGAAGACCGTCACCACCTGGAACCTGGCGCTCAACCCCTCGCACGGCCCGGTCATCGGCAGCTGCACCAACTGCATGGGCGTGGTCACCGTCAACGGCGGCAGCGTCACGTACAACGCCGAGTACTACGTCCTCGGGCACCTCGCGAAGTTCGTCAAGCCCGGCGCGGTCCGCATCGAATCGACCGGCTACGGGCAGGGCGGCATCGAGAACGTCGCCTTCCGCAACCCCGACGGCTCGATCGTCCTCGTCGCGGTGAACTCCGGCGGCGCCCAGAACTTCCAGGTGTCCTTCGGCGGCTCGTCGTTCGGCTACAACCTGCCGGGCGGCTCCATGGCGACCTTCACCTGGCCCGGCGGCCCGGTCACCCCGACGTCGCAACCGCCCGTCACGTCGCAGCCGCCGGCGACCTCGATCGACCCCAGCAAGTGGTACCAGGTGATCAACACCAACAGCGGCAAGTGCCTGGACGACGCCGGCTGGGGCACCGCCAACGGCACCGCGCTGCAGCAGTGGACGTGCGGCGCCGCGGCCGCGACCAACCAGCAGTGGCAGTTCCGTCCCACCAGCAACGGCTACTACCAGGTCGTCAACCGGTTCGCGCCGAACCTGGTCTGGGACGTCAACGGCGGCGCCGGCGCGACCGGCGACGGCGCCCAGGTCCACCTCTGGGGCTACGGCGGCGGCACCAACCAGCAGTGGCTGCCGGCCGCGCTGAGCGGTGGCGCGTTCCGCTTCACCGCCCGCAACAGTGGGAAATGTCTCGACGTCCGGGACGTTTCGACCGCTGACGGTGCGTTGCTGCAGCAGTGGGGCTGCACGGGCGGCCCCGCACAGTCGTTCCGCCTGGTCACGCAAGGGTGACCCGCGTCCCGGGAGCCTTCGCCAGGGCTCCCGGGGCGTCACCGGGTGTACTGTTCGGGGCATCCCGGAAACCAGCGGCCCTCCCAGGTGCTCCGCAATCCCGGCGTTCTCGGTCGTCTTGACGGTCACCGTGCCCTCCTTCCGGTGCTTGCCGCGGCGCCGGCGAGAGGTTCGGCCACATGGCGATCAGTTATGGCTTTCTCAGCACGCATCCGCCGACGCTCTGCGGGCTCGCCAGCTTCAACTCGGCCCTCGCCGGGCAGCTGCCCGCCGAGCGGCGGCCGCACGGCATCGTCCGCGTGACCGCGGCCGGCGACGACCAGCGGGCGAGGGCGGACGTCACCCACACGTGGCGCTCGGGACCCGGTGAAGGCTGGCGCGGCGCCGCCGACGTGCTCGGCGGTTACGATGTCGCCGTCGTGCAGCACGAGTACGGCATCTATCCCGGCCGCGACGGCGAGGACGTGCTGCCGCTGCTGCGCCGGCTGACCGTGCCGAGCATCGTCGTGCTCCACACGGTGCTGACCCGGCCGAGCCACGCGCAGCGGACGCTGCTGGAGAAGATCATGGTGGCCGCCAGCGCCGTCGTGACGCTGACCGGCACCGCCCGTGACCGGCTCCTCGCCGGCTACGCGGTCGACGCCGCCAAGGTCAACGTCATCCCGCACGGCGTCGACACCCCGGTGGCCGACCCGGCTCGCGACGGTGCCCAGCCGCACCTGCTGACCTGGGGCCTGCTCGGCCCCGGCAAGGGCATCGAGTGGGCGGTGCGGGCCCTCGCGCGGCTGCGCGACCTCGACCCGAAACCGACCTACACGATCGCGGGGCAGACCCACCCGAAGGTGCTCGAGCATGAGGGCGAGGCGTACCGGTCCGGGCTGCAACGGCTCACGCACCTGCTGGACATGGCGCAGCTCGTCCGGTTCCGCGGCGAGTATCTGGACCGGGCTGCCCTGTCGGGGCTCGTCCGCTCCGCCGACGTGGTCGTCCTGCCGTACGACTCCCGCGAGCAGGTGACCTCCGGCGTCCTCGTCGAGGCCGTCGCCGCCGGGATCCCGGTCGTCGCGACCGCCTTCCCGCATGCCGTCGAGCTCCTCGCCGACGGGCCCGGCCTCGTCGTGCCGCACCAGGACGCGGCCGCCCTCGCCGGCGCGATCCGGCGCATCCTCACCGAGCCCGGCCTGGCCGCCGACCTGACCAGCCGCGGCCGCCCGTTGACCGCGGCGGCGCGGTGGCCGGTCGTCGCGCAGCGCTACGCGGAGCTCGCCCGCGGCCTGATCCGCACGCGGTCCGGCCTCGCCGCAGTCGCGGCGTGACCGCCGATTTTGTTCACCTGATCCGGCTCACCGACGACACCGGGCTGTTCGAGCACGCCCGCCACGCGACGGTGCGGCGCGGGCACGGCTACTGCACCGACGACGTCGCCCGGGGGCTGCTGGTCACCAGCCGCGAGCCGGACCCGTCACCGGCGGTGCTGCGGCTCGCGGAGTGCTACCTGACGTTCCTCGCGCACGCCCAGGACGGCACCGGCGCCTTCCACAACCGCCTCGGCCACGACCGGCGCTGGAGTGATGAGCCCGGCCTCGGCGACTGGTGGGGCCGGGCCGTGTGGGGACTCGGCACCGCCGCCGCGCGCAGCACTGCACCGTGGATCCGGCAGGAGGCGCTGGGCATGTTCCTGCTCGGCGCCACGCGCCGGTCGGCCGCGGTGCACGCGATGGCCTACGCGGGGCTCGGCGCCGCCGAGGTGCTACGCGCCGACCCGGGGAACACCGTCGCCGCGGTCCTGCTGCGCGACGCGGCCGCGGCGGTCGGCTGGCCCGCCGAAGACCCGCTGTGGCCCTGGCCGCTGGAGCGGCTCACCTACGGCAACGCGTCCCTCGCCGAGGTCGTCGTCGCGGCCGGTCACCTCCTGCGCGACGACGCGCTGCTCGCCGGTGGCCTGCGCATGCTGCGCTGGCTGCACGGCGTCCAGGAGTCCGACGGCAGGCTGTCGGTCGTCGCCGCCACCGGCTGGCGGCGCGACGGTCCGCGCGAACGCTACGACCAGCAGCCGATCGAGGTCGCCGCGCTCGCCGACGCCGCCGCGACGGCCACCGCCGCGACCGGCCAGCGCCACTGGGACCTGGTCGTGCGACAGGCGGCCGGCTGGTTCCTCGGCGACAACGACGGCGGCGTCGCGATGTGGGACCCGCTGACCGGCGGCGGGTTCGACGGCCTCACCCAGGACGGGCCCAACCTCAACCAGGGCGCGGAGTCCACGCTCGCGTACCTTTCCACCATGCAGGTCGCTACGGGGCGATGACCCGCAGCAACGCCAGCTTCTCCGCGCTCTCGGTCCCCGGGACGACGGTGAACACCAGCAGCGCCTGCGACTGGTCCGGGTCCAGCAGCGTCTGGCAATACAGCTCCAGGACGCCGAGCTCCGGGTGCGCTATCCGTTTCAGGTCCGTGTGGCGTGCCCCGACGTCGTGCGCCGCCCAGGCCGCGGCGAACTCGGGGCTGGCCGTCAGCAGTGTCTGCACCAGCGTCGCGGCCCTGCCGTTTCGGCCTTCGCGGGGGTGTACGCCTCCCGCAGCAACGCCGTGAACACCCGCGCGTGCGTGGGGTGATCCTCCGCCGGGTACACGTCGCGGGAGGCGGGATCGGTGAACCAGCGGTGCACGACGCTGCGGGCCGGCCCTCGAACGCCGTCTCGTCCCCGAAGAGGGCGACCGCGAGGCGGGTCTGCACGAGCGTCTCGCCGAGCGAGTTCATCACCTGCGCCGGGGTGTCGTCGAGCCGGTCCAGGATCCGCATCATGCCGGGATTGACGTGGTCGGCGCGGGCGAAGCGGTGCGGCGCCAGATGACCGCCGAGCCGGTCCAGGATCCGCATCATGCCGGGATTGACGTGGTCGGCGCGGGCGAAGCGGTGCGGCGCCAGATGACCGCCGAGCCGGAACAGGTGGTCCCGCTCCTCCACGGACAGCCGCAGGCCGCGGGCCAGGGCGGCGAGCATCTGCTCCGACGGGTTCGGGCCGCGCTGCTGCTCGATGCGGCCGTAGTAGTCGGCCGACATGCCGCACAGCGCGGCGACCTCCTCCCGCCGCAGGCCGCCGGTGCGGCGGCGCGGGCCGCGGGGCAGCCCGACGTCCTCCGGCTGCAGGGCCTCCCGCCGGGTGCGCAGGAAGGCCGCCAACTGTGCCCGGTCCATGCCACTCACCCTATGAGCTTCTCGCTGACGGCCCAGACCTGTTCGGCGTCCCGCAGGTCCCGGGCGCTGCGGTACAGCCGCTGCTCCACCGGCGCGCCCGCGAGGTGCGCGGGGCCGCCCGGGCCGTAGAAGCCGCCGCCGCGCGCGTCCGGGCTGGTCGCCGCGTACAGCGCCGGCCGGGCGCCCCGGTCGGCGGTCTGCACCAGGATCCCGGCCCGCGACAGGCGCTTGAACCAGCGGTCCAGCGGCGTCGCCGCCTGCAGGTTGGTCGAGGCCAGACCGGGGTGGGCGGCGTTGCTGGTGATGCCCCAGCCGTTGCCGGTGCTGCGCCGGTCGAGCTCCAGCGCGAACAGCAACTGCGCGAGCTTCGACTGGTTGTAGGCGCGCATCGGCCGGTAGGCGCGTTCGCTCTGCAGGTCGTCCCAGGCGATCCGGCCGTCGCGTGCGCCGAAGCTGACCACCGATGTCACCCTCGCCCGGCCTTCCCGCAGTCGCGGCAGCAGGTGGTGCACGAGCGCGAAGTGGCTCAGATGGTTCGTGGCGAACTGCAGCTCCAGCCCGTCGCGGGAGATCTGCCGCGCCGGCGGCGCCATCACGCCCGCGTTGTTCACCAGCAGGTGGACGGGCCGGTCGACGCGCTCGGCGAACGCTTGTACATCGTCCAGCGACGCGAGGTCGGCCCGTCGCAGCGTCTTGGCGTGGATGTGGGCGAGGGTCCGTCCGGCCTTGGCGAGGTCCCGCACCGGCAGGACGAGCTCGGCACCCGCGGCGGCGAGCCGCCCGGCCAGTGCCCGGCCGAGTCCGTCGCTGGCGCCGGTGACGATCGCGAGCCTGCCGGTCAGGTCCGGAACGGTGAGATCGAGGGTCATGCCGTCCAGCGTCGGGCCGGCGGCCGGGTGGATGAAGGCTCAGCTCATCCGGGGACTACTTGTCCCCGGGCACGACCAGGCCGGTCTCATACGCCACCACCACCGCCTGCGCCCGGTCCCGCAACGCGAGCTTGGCGAAGATGCGGGCCACGTGGGTTTTCACGGTGGCCTCGCTGAGGTACAGGTCGGCGGCGAGCTCGGCGTTGGACCGGCCGCGGCCCATCAGGGCGAGGACCTCCCGCTCGCGGGGCGTCAGCGGGGCGAGGGCCTCACCGGTCGGCTGGGGCGCCTTCGCCGGCTCGTCCTGGGCCGCGAAACGCTCCACCAGGCGGCGGGTGATGGACGGCGCGAGCAGCGCGTCGCCGGTGCCGACGAGCCGGACCGCGCCGGCGAGGTGGTCGGCGGTCACGTCCTTGAGCAGGAACCCGCTCGCCCCGAGACGGAGCGCGGCATACACGTACCGGTCCAGGTCGAACGTGGTCAGCATCAGCACCCGGCAGGCGGGCAGCAGCTCCAGGATCCGCCGGGTCGCCTCCAGCCCGTCCATGACCGGCATCCGGATGTCCATCAGGACCACGTCGGGGCGCAGTCGCTGGGCGGCCTCGACCGCCTGCGCACCGTCCGCCGCCTCCCCGACCACGTCGATGCCGCGGGCGGTCAGGATGAGCCGGAACCCGGTCCGGATCAGCTCCTGGTCGTCGACGATGAGGACGCCGGGCTGTCGTGGTTCTTCGTTCATGGCGGGTTCAGGGTTCATAGCGGGTTCAGGGTTCATGGCGGGACCAGGGTTCATGGCGGGTCCAGGGGAATGCGGGCGCGGACGCGGTAGCCGCCGCCGAGCCTCCGCCTGGCGTCGAGGTCGCCGCCGTAGACCGCGACCCTGGCCCGCAGGCCGGCGAGGCCGCGCCCGGCGGTCCCTTTCGGCCGGCTGGGAGGGTCGGCCTTCAGCACGCTCGGCCCGGAGTTGAGGACCTCGACGCGCAGGGACCGCTCGGCGTAGCGGACCGTCACCTCGGCCTTGCCGCCGTCGCCGTGTTTCAGCGCGTTGGTCAGGGCCTCCTGCACGATCCGGTACGCGGTCAGGTCCACCCCGGCGGGCAGCGGCCGCGGCTCGCCGGAGATCCGGACCTCGACCGGCAGCCCGGCGAACGCGACCCGGTCCACCAGCGCCGACAGCCGGTGCAGGCTGGGCTGCGGCTCCAGGGCGTCGCCGCCGTCCTCCGGATCGTCCCCACCGGCGGCGCCCGGAGCGAGCAGGCCGAGGAGGTGCCGCAGCTCCGTCAGCGCGCCCCGGCCCGCGTCCTCCACGGCACGCAGCGCGGTCGCCGCCTCGCCGGGCATCGTGGTCAGCACCTCCCGGGCCGCGGACGCCTGCACGACCATCACGCTGACCGTGTGGCTGACGATGTCGTGCAGCTCCCGGGCGATCCTGGCCCGCTCCGCGTCGACCGCGGCCCGCGCGGCCAGCTCCCGCTCCCGCTCCAGCAGCCAGCCGCGCTCGCCGAGGGCCTGCGCGTGCCGGCGTCGGGCCCGCCGCAGCGCCAGCGCCAGCCCGGCGGCCACGGCGCACACGGCCGCCAGCGCGACGCCGAGTGCTGCAGAGGTCCACACCTGCCCACCTTCGCAGACGGCCTCCCGCGTCGCGTACTCCCACGGGATGACGTTTGCCCGCCGTGAGTGGATCTGGGGAAGGACGCGCCGGCGCCGTGACCGGCCCTACGTTCTTGGGTATGAGCGTGGACGAGGGACGTGTGGTGGTGCGGCTCGACGGGGTGCGCAAGGAATACGGCGACACCACGGCGCTGGACGGGGTGTCGCTGGAGATCCGGGCGGGCGAGGCCGTCGCCGTGATGGGCCCGTCGGGCTGCGGCAAGTCGACACTGCTCAACATGATCGCCGGCCTGGACCGCCCGACCGCCGGCAACGTCGTCGTGCACGACGAGCACCTCGGCCGGCTCACCGAGACCGGGCTGGCTCTGTTCCGCCGCAAGCGGATCGGCATGATCTTCCAGTTCTTCAACCTCCTGGACGACCTGCCCGCCCTGGAGAACGTGGCGCTCGCCGCCCAGCTCACCGGGGTCTCCGCGGGCCAGGCCCGGCGGCGGGCCCTGGAGCTGCTCGACGAGCTCGGCATCGCCGACCGGCGCAATGCCTACCCGGCGGTGCTCAGCGGCGGCGAGCGGCAGCGGGTCGCGGTCGCCCGCGCGCTGATGAACCGCCCGGCGCTGCTGCTCGCCGACGAGCCGACCGGCGCGCTGGACAGCCACGCCGGCGAGCAGGTGATGGACCTGCTGCTCGACCTCAACCAGATCGGCCAGACGCTGCTACTGGTAACCCACGACGAGCGGCTGGCGGAGCGCTGCGCCAACCGGGTCGTCTCCGTCGCCGACGGCCGCATCGTCGGCGAACGCAGCCTGGAGCGCTCGCTGTGAGCGGTCCGGAGCGGAGCGGAGGGGCCGTGAACCAGGGGCTCAGTGCAGGCGCGGGCCGTCGCCGGAGCGTAGCGGAGGTGGCGGCATGAGCGCGGTGTGGCGGGCCGCTCGGGCCGCGGTGCGGCGGCGCAAGCTGCAGACCGTCGTCATCGGCATCGTCGTGCTGTTCTCGGCCGCCACGCTCGTGGTCGCGCTGCGGCTGCTGGACGCGTCGACAGCACCGTTCGACCGCGTCTTCAACGACCAGGCCGGCGCCCACGTGGTCGCCGTCTACGAGCCGGGCGCCGCCGGGTCCACCACCGCGCCGGCCGGCGCCGTCGCGGTCGCCGGGCCGTTCGAGCAGGTGGTGCTGCCCGCGCCGACGGACACGGGCCGGATACACCTGTCCGACTCGCTGACCGTCGTCGGGCGCGCCGACCCCGCCGGACCGGTCGACCGGGTCGAGCTGTGGGACGGCCGCTGGGCGACCGCGCCGGGCGAGATCGTGATCGCGGACCTGCCGCCGGCGGCCGGCTACCACCCGCAGTCGCAGGTCGGCACCGTCATGCACCTGCGCGACGGCACCGCGCTCACGGTGGTCGGCTTCGGCTACAGCGTCAGCCGCACCGCCGACGCATGGGTCGCCCCCGCGCAGCTGGCGCGGCTGCACCCGACCACGGTCCAGGTGCTGTACCGCCTGCGCGGCGAACCCGACGCTCCCTCCGTCGCCGCCTTCACCGCCGCCCTGCCCTCCGGCGGGCTGCTCGCCACCAGCTCCTACCTGGTGATCAAGGAGGCGGTGGCGGCCGGCCCGGGCGCCTACGTGCCGTTCCTCATCGTCTTCGGGATCCTCGGGCTGCTCGTCGCCGTCCTCGTCGTCGCCAACGTCGTCAGCGGGGCGGTCGTCTCCGGCTACCGGCACATCGGCGTCCTCAAGGCCCTCGGCTTCACCCCGGTCCAGGTCGTCGCGGTCTACCTGACGATGGTCTCCGTCCCCGCGGTGGTCGGCGCGGTGCTCGGCAGCGTCGCCGGCGAATACGCGGCCCGCCCACTGCTGTCCAACGCCTTCCAGGGCCTCGGCTTCCACGGTGACGTCGGCAACGGCCTCGGGGTGCAGGTCACGGCGGCCGCCGGGATCCTGGTCGTGGTGCTGCTCGCCGCGCTGCTGCCGGCGTTGCGGGCCCGCCGGCTCCCGGCCGCCGAGGCGATCAGCGCCGGCAGCGCCCCCCGCAGCGGCCGGGGGCTGCGGGTGCAGCGGTGGCTGAGCGGGGCCCGGCTGCCCCGGTCGGTGAGCCTCGGGCTCGGGCTGCCCTTCGCCCGGCCGGCCCGCACCGCCCTGACCGTGGCTGCGGTCGTGCTCGGCGTGACGACGGTGACGTTCGCCAGCGGCCTGGCCACCACCGTCGCGCGGTACTCCACCATCGCCGACCGCAACGAGACCGCGCCGATCGCGGTCCGGGCGCTGAACCCGGAATTCCAGCAGGGCACGACGACCCGCTCCGACGAGGACATCGAGCGGCTGCTGCGGTCACTGCCCGGCACCCGGCACGTCACCGCCGTGCTCGGCAAGGAGGTCGCCGTCGTCGGGCAGACCCAGGCCATCCCGGTGGTCTTCCTGCGCGGCGACCGCGACGAGGTCGGGCTCAAGGAGTCGCTCGTCGAGGGCCGCTGGCTGCGCGGCGCCGGCGAGGTCGTCGTGCCGTCGGCGCTGCTGCACGAGCGCGGCATCCACATCGGGGACCGGCTCACGCTCGAACTCGACGGCCACCGCACCGAGGTGACCGTCGTCGGCGAGACGATGAGCGCCTCGATCGGCGACCCCGGCCTGCTCACCGCCTGGGAGACCCTGCAGCGACTGGACCCGCAGGAGCCGATCGCCAACCACGAGGTGATGTTCGAGATCGCCGTCACCCCCGGCACCGGCATCCCGGCCTATCTCGCGTCGGTCCGCGCGGCCGACCCCGGCCTCAACGCGTGGGACAACGTGGGCGTCAACTCGTTCACCGTCTCGATGATCAGCCTGTCGACCGCGCTGTCGCTGATGCTCGGCGTCGTGGCCGCACTGAGCGTCCTCAACACGGTGCTGCTCAACGTCCGGGAGCGCCGCCGCGACCTCGGCATGCTCAAGTCGATCGGCATGACACCCCGGCAGGTCGTCGTGATGACGGTGACGTCGATGGCCGGCCTCGGCCTGCTCGGCGGGCTGGTCGGCGTCCCCGTGGGCGTGCTGGCCTACCGGTTCGTCGTGCCGCTGGCCACGAGCGCGGCGAAGGTCGACGTCCCGCTCGCGCTGCTCGACGTGTGGCAGCCGGGGACCCTGCTGCTCCTGGCTGTCACCGGCGCTGTGATCGCGGTCCTCGGCGCTCTGGTCCCGGCCCGCGCCGCCGCCCGGCTCACCATCGCGGAGGTCTTGCGCACCGAGTGACCGTGGTTGCGGTCCGCGGTTCTGGTCAGCATGACCTTCAAATATTCGCCCAAACGTTGCGGGGACTTGATGGCACCGCCCGGCCGCTGGCGCGTCCGTGCGACAGGGTGGCGTGGTCCCGGTCCGTGCCGTCTCGCGGTGATACCAAGCCAGGCCCGCACTCACATGATCCAGCGCCGTCGAGGTCGTCATTCGGTGGTCCCACACCGCCGCCGGTCACAAACAACCCGGTGGATCCTCGCTACCCGGTGAATCGCTGTTGTCCCACGGGGGGTAATCCACCGGGTAGTTCAAGATTTCCGTTCGGGAGCGCTGGTACCGACCGGTCCAGTGATCGATGGTTTTCGTTTCTTGGCTGCAGGCGGTGTTGTAGCACCGAATGATGACCTCGACGGCGGTGGATCATGTGAGTGCGGACCTGGCTTGGGATCACCGCGAGACGGCTACGAGGGTGACCACGCAACCCTGTCGCACGGCCGAAGGCCGGGCGGTGCCATCAAGTCCCCGCAACGTTGGGCGAATATTTGAAGGTCTGGTCGAAAAACCCACCCGAACCGCAACGCAAGGCAACAAACACGGCGGGGTACAAACTGCATCAACCGGGCCAGGCGAAAGCCGCAGCCCGGGCTCAGGTCACGATCCGCAGGTCATGGATCAGCTCAGAGAAGACAACCCGCGGCAGGTCAGCAAACGTCCGGCTGCCGGCACCCGCGAGGACCACCACGCCGACCGTCTGCGGCAGCGCGGAGTCGACCGTGTCCGAGGCATGCCAGCCCGGGTCGGTCTCCAGCACCGCGTGCACGCCGCCGCCGAGCGGCTTGGCCATCTGGACACCAACGTCGTACCACCGCGTCCAGCCATGCCGTTCCAAGCCACGCAGCACGGCATACGTCGTCTTGTGCCCCGCGAAACGATCAATGCCCGTGGCACTGCGCTCAGCAGCAGCGATCTCATAGAAGGGCCGGCCGAGCTGCTCGAACGGCTGGAGCAACTCATAGTCAGCGAAGACCTCGACCCAGGCGGCAAGGGTCCCAGTGGCGGGGGAGCCTGTGGGAAGGGTGCCCGTGGGGAGGGCGCCTGTGGGAAGGGTGCCCGTGGGGAACTCGAGCGGGTGCAGGACGCCGAGGGTCGCGCCGGGTGGCAGGGTCGCGGGCTCGTCGGTCGCGGTGGCGAGGGTGCCGTCCTCGGCGACGCGGACCGTGGACACGAGGGTGGTGCCGTCGAAGGCGCCCCAGACGAGGCGGCGGGCGAGGTGGCTCATCCAGGGGTGGGTGGCGAACCGGTCGAGGAAGATGGCGGCGGGAACGCGGCGGCCGGTGCACATGGCCCGCTCCAGCCGGGACACGTGCAGCGCCGCCGAGGCACGGGCCTCCTTGCGCAGCGCGGCGATGCGGTCCTTCGCCCGCTTGTGCCGCTGCTTGTCCTCGCCGCGGGCCGGTTTGGGCAGCTCGGCGTGGACCCGGCCGGTGGCGTCGCGGACGACGGGCAGGAGTTGGTGGTCGAAGGCGATCCGGAACACACCGGCGTCGGTGTCGACCGTGCCGCCGCCGTCGTCGTCGAGGCCGAGGGTCGGCACGAGCCGGTCGGCGAGCTCGTCGGGGGTGAGGCCGCGCAGGTCCGCGATCGCCTCGATGTGCTGACGGGCGACGCTCTTGAACACGGGGAACCTCGACTTCTCGGCGAGCAGGTTGAGCTCGATGAGAGCGGCGTCGGTGCCGCGGTGCCGCAGCGCGTCGAGCGCGGCCTGCGCACGGGCGCTGGCGCCCTGGCCGGGCCAGTGCTTGGCGTCGGCAGCGACCCGGCGGGCACCGGCATCGTCGCCGATGAGCCCGACGGCCTGCATGCACCAGCCGTCGGCGGCGGGTGCACCGGCGGCGAGCCAGCGCTCGAAGAGCTCCAGCGCGAACGCAGCCCGCGACTCGGCCGTCCACGCCTTACGGGCGGCAAGAACGCCGGGATGCACCGTGTCGGCATCACAAACCGCGAGGCGCACCAGCAGACCCTCGACAACGTCAGCATCCGCGACCATTCCGGCCTCCGCGGCGCGTGTTCTGGTGGTGGCGTCCACGCCCGCCCGGTCCACGAGCGTTCCGACGCGTGCGCCCGCTCCGACGTCCGCGCCCGTTCCGGTGCCCGCACCCGCGACCACTCGGACGTCCACGCCTGCTCTGACGTCCGCGCCCGTTCCCGCGTCCGCGCCTGTTCTGCCGTCCGCGTCCGCGCCTGTTCTGCCGTCCGCGTCCGCGCCTGTTCT